>JAUYBT010000088.1 GCA_030692905.1 Bacteroidales bacterium | reverse complement strand
CTGGTTTTCCCACCATCTCTTTTCCCGGAATGATCTGATAAGAGAATATCCTGGTCTCCGTCAGGGTTTTACCTGTGAATAATTCCGTGTATTCCTTTTCAAGACGATTTATTTCATTTATTGCAGCCTCACTTTGCGGAAAGACATTAGCCTCCCCTGAAAGAATGAGATGCCTTCCATCTCTCATTTCCATCAGTCTTCTGGCAGCCCTTTCAGCCAGCTGATCTATTGGAAGCTTTTTCTTCTTTTCTACAACATAAGGTATCCGTATGAATGTGGAATCAACACTTATCCGCTTATAAGCTGTGTCACGCTGCAACTGGAAATATTCATCCGAACCCAGATCAAATGAATGAAACTGATTTATTGCATGTTCTTTGGGCCCGATCAGATTCTCAGTGGAATAAAATATTCCGGGATTCAGATCAAGAATAAGTCCCTCTTTCTTAAGTGCCAGAACATTTGTTTGAAAAAGAGTGTTACTCTGAATAACATAATACTCCGATGGATCTAACTCTTCATGAGTCTTAACTGTTATTCCCTCAATTGTCCATAATTCACTTTCACTCTGTATAACATCATTAAGTCCAAGCATATCTCCGGCAAACCGGGCATAGGGACCTGGCTTTTCAATCGTTCTTTCCATTTCTACAAAAACAGTAAACACTGTTCTTGGAAGGCCATATACGATACTTCCTTCTGTAAGAGTAGCTGCATCTGAAAGTGGCAGGATAATACTCTTTGTTTCAGCAAGTTTCTTGTTCGGAAAACATGAACTAACAAAAAATATGGTTATTAAGAATACGGATAGTCTGATCGTGGTTTTCATGTGTATATAATTTTTTGTTCAAAGTTCAAAATTCAAAATTCAAGTTGTGACCTTTCTGCATGTCACCCCTCTTTACGAAGTAGAGAGGGGCCGGGGGTGAGTTCATGAAGATGGTTCTAGTTCCCTTATCTTATTAAACGCTTTCCCTATGCATTTAATTATATCTGATGCGATAATTGATTCATAACATGATTCTCCGGCAGCCATGTCACCCGCCATACCGTGAAGATATACTCCCAAAACAGCGGCATTTTCAGGTGCATAGCCTTGTGCAAGCAAAGATAATATTATTCCTGTAAGCACATCGCCACTGCCTCCAGTTGCCATACCCGGGTTCCCGGTGCTATTGAACATTACTTTTCCTTCAGGGGTTGTAACAGAGGTATGAGCCCCTTTAAGAACAACTATGCATTTATTTTCCTCAGAGAATTGGATCTGCCTCTTCAGCCGGGCAAAACCACTGTCTGTTTTACCTGCAAGTCTCTCAAATTCTTTTGGATGGGGTGTGAGAATTGTTCCTGTGGGCAAAAGAGAAAACCATTTCTTATTTAAAGAGAGGATATTCAGTGCATCAGCATCAATTACCATCGGTTTTTTACATTCTGATAATAGGTTGTGAAGTGCTTTTTGAGATACCGGTTCCGTTCCTAAGCCCGGGCCGATACCAACAGCACTGAAAGAATCAGTATTTCCAATATCTGAAATATATTTTTCAGATTTATCAACCGTCATCATTGCTTCGGGCAGAGCACTCTGTATGATTAAGTTCCCGCATGAGGGTATATGACATGTTATCAGACCAATACCAGTTCTGAGAGCTGCCCCGGCTCCCAGAACTGCAGCACCCATTTTTCCTGAAGAGCCGGAAACCAGCAAGCCATGGCCAAAATTTCCCTTGTGATCAAATTGATTTCTTTTTTTGAGTAACGGTGCTACATCATTGTTTCCTGATAAAGCATAGGGTGATAATGTGTTTCTGATTGCATTGCTATTCAACCCGATTTGCAACACAAACCATTCTCCGACATAAGGAGCATTTTCGGCAAACATAAAGGATAGTTTGGGAAAATGAAAACTAAGGATGTAATCAGCTTTAACAATAGTGTCATAGGAATTTTTACTATTATCCTCACCAAACAACCCTGAAGGAATATCAATTGAAATTACTGTTGCATCAACACGGTTGATCTGTTTTATAACATCTCCCGGTAAGCCTTCAACAGGCCGGGACAGTCCGGAACCAAAGATTGCATCGATTATAAGATCCCCCGATGAGATGACCGGAAACTGATCTGAACTGGTCAGATAATTCAGCGGGACGGTTGTTTCTGTTTCCAGACGCTGACGGTTTATCTCCCAATCGTTGGATGTCTTTTCTGTAAATTTAACATAATGTACTTCAGCATCATATCTGTTTGCAGCCAGCATACGAGCAAGAGCAAGACCGTCGCCTCCATTATTACCCGGACCGGCAAAAATGAAAATACGCCTGGATCTTTCAAACCTCGCAAGATACCATTTAAGCAATTGTCCGGCAGCCCTCTCCATAAGATCAATGGATGCAATAGGTTCATGCTGTATGGTATATTCATCAATCTCTTTTATCTGTTCACAACTAAATATTTTCATTTTGGGATTACAATTGTTTCACAAATTTACACTCTTCATCCATTAATAAAAAGGATGCAGGCAATTATGAATGTAAAAGAGCCAGAAAAAGCAGGTTTTTTACTTTCAAAAAGATTAATATATTTGTTATGAGCAGAATCAATGTTAAATGACTACTGATAATATGTTGAAATAGTTTGATATAAGTTGAAATAGATTGAAATAATTGAACAAAAAGATAATAATTTAAAAGTGAATTAATTTTATAAATAAATACAATTATGCTAAAAAATCATCCCAAGGGACTACTCGTTGCCTTCTTCTCAAATATGGGTGAAAGGTTCGGATTTTACACAATGATGGCTATTCTTGTTCTGTTTTTACAGGCCAAGTTCGGACTTTCAGCTGAAAAAGCAGGTGGAATTTACAGCTGGTTTTACTTCAGCATTTATGCTTTGGCGCTGGTTGGAGGTATCCTGGCCGATGCAACAAAGAAGTATAAGTTAGTTATACTTACAGGTATCATAATCATGTTCGCCGGTTATATAATTATGGCGGTACCCGGTATGACATTGACTATCACTATTATCGGACTTTTTACAATTGCCCTTGGCAATGGACTATTCAAAGGTAACCTTCAGGCTGTTGTTGGTCAGATGTATGATGACCCGAAGTATGCAAAATTAAGAGACTCAGCCTTTATGATCTTTTATATGGGGATAAACGTAGGAGCCTTCTTTGCTCCTTTTGCTGCCACAGGCATGCGTAACTGGTGGCTTAAGGTCAACGGATTTGCTCACGACGGCAGTCTCCCTTCTCTTTGTCACCAATACATAAACGGAACTCTCACTGATACAACCACAATCCAACAGCTTGCCAACAATGTAAGTCTGAGTGGTCCGGTTACCGATCTGGCAGGATTCGCAAGCAAATATCTTGAGGTATTCTCCAAAGGTTATAACTACGCGTTCGGAATAGCTGCCGGAGCAATGGTAATATCCCTTTTGGTTTACATATTCTTTAACAGGTTACTCCCAAATAAAGAGAAAGCAGTAAAAGAGACAACCACCAAAGTTGAATTCAAACCAGGGATACTTCTCATTGCGCTTGCAGCTATGGGAATTACTGCATTCGGATTAAGTTATATTGTTGGCCTTGCCGACGGTTTCGCTTTTGGTCTGTTTGCCGGATTTGTAACCTGGATTATTTTGAGTTCACACAAGGAAGAAAGGGCCCGTATTACTGCGCTGGTTCTTGTTTTTATAGTTGTGATATTCTTCTGGATGTCATTCCATCAGAACGGACTCACACTTACTCTATATGCCAGAGATTACACGGTGAAGCAGGTTGATACATTTACCAATCTCTTCTTCACATTACCTTCAATGCTTGCAGTTGTTGGTTCAATTGCCGGTCTTGTTTTGCTGTTCCGCAAGAATCTGAAACTAAATGTTAAGATTGCAGGAGGAGTGCTGTTTGTAATAGCTTTCCTGTACTCTTTATACCTCTTAACAGGATTTGACCCAACCGGCTTGTTAAGGAATTGGATCAGTCCGTTTGGTATACAAAATTCCATCTCCCCGGAAGTTTTCCAGTCATTTAATCCACTTTTCATTGTTGCATTGACATTCCCTGTCATGGGGGCATTTGCGTGGCTGTCCAAAAAAGGTATTGAACCATCAACACCTAAAAAGATTGGCATCGGTATGATTATCGCTGCAATTGGATTCATTGTTGTCCTGGTTTCATCAATAGGACTGGCTTCACCATTAACACTTGCCGGAGCACCGGTTAATGTATTAGACAGGGTATCACCTTATTGGCTGATCAGTAGTTATCTTATTCTGACAATCGCTGAACTTTTCCTTAGTCCTATGGGACTATCATTTGTTTCAAAGGTTGCTCCTTCAAGATTCCAGGGTCTGATGCAGGGTGGCTGGCTGCTCGCGACAGCAGTTGGAAATAAGCTGCTTGTGGTTGGTACAATCTTATGGGATAAAGTTCCATTAAGTACTCTTTGGCTGGTATTTATCGTATGCTGTCTTGTCTCCGCCGCATTCATCTTCTCGATTCTTAAAAGGCTTGAGAAAGTAGGACAAAGTTAAACCATGAAAGTACTTAAATTTGGCGGCACATCCATTGGTACACCTGAACGGATCAGGGGAGTAAAAAAGATAATAGAATCCCAAAGCTCTCCTTGTGTGATAGTTGTATCGGCCTTTCAGGGGATAACAGATGAACTAAAGCATATCAGTGAACTTGCCTCCACCACGAATGATAAATACAAAGTACTTCTTGAGAAGATAATTCTTAAGCATACAGAATATGTAAAACAACTAATAATCAAAGATAAGCAGGATGTTATTCTTAAAGACATAAAAAATATCTTCAATGACGTCCGGAAAACTCTTAACGGAATTTATCTGCTTCGTGAATTAAGCAAACATTCACTTGATCAAGTACTTGGCATTGGAGAAATGCTATCATCCCTGATAATAGGCAACCTGATTGATAATAGTATTCTTGTTGACTCCAGGCACTTTATTAAAACAGACAGCAATTTCGGATTTGCAAACGTTGATTTCGCCCTGTCAGATAGTCTTATCAGAAAGAATATTACTGAAACCGGTAAACATATTATTGTTCCGGGCTTCATTGCCAGCAATCATAGTAACGAGACAACCACTTTGGGCAGAGGGGGTTCGGATTATACTGCTGCAATAATAGCAGCTGCCCTTAATGCAGAAGTTCTCGAAATATGGACTGATGTAGATGGGTTTATGACTGCCGATCCTAAGAAAGTTGAAAAGGCATATGCAATTGAAAGCCTGACATATTCAGAAGCTATTGAATTATCGCATTTTGGTGCAAAAGTAATCTATACACCTACCCTCCGACCGGTTTATAAAAAGAACATCCCGATACTGGTTCTTAACACATTCAACCCGGAGTCAAAAGGAACTGTTATCAGCCATAAATCATCTGATGATAACAGAAGCCCCATCAAAGGAATTTCATCGATTGACCATATCGATCTGATCACATTGCAGGGTACCGGCATGGTTGGAGTAACAGGAACATCAATGCGGTTGTTTGGAGCATTGGCCAGGCGGAACATCAACATAATTCTGATAACACAGGCCTCCTCAGAGTATTCAATAACCTTTGCTGTAAGCCCTTCTGATTCAGTATCGGCATCGGAAGCAATACATGAGGAATTCAATAGAGAGATTAATCTGAATAATGAATTAAAAGTTCTTCTTGAAAAGAATTTATCGATTATTGCAATTGTGGGTGAAAGAATGAAAAACACCCCCGGAATATCAGCAACCCTTTTCAAGTCGCTTGGCAGGAATGGAATAAATGTGATCGCCACTGCACAGGGCTCATCTGAATTAAATATTTCGGTAGTTATAAAGAATGAGAGTCTGAAAAAAGCGCTTAATGTTATTCATGATGGCTTTTTCCTCTCCCGTTACAAGGAAATGTATCTTTTTGTTGCAGGCACCGGGTTGGTGGGAACAAGCCTGTTGAAACAGATTCAAAACCAGTCTTCAACTTTACTCAGTGAACATAACCTTAAAGTAAATCTGATGGGTGTGACTAATTCAAGGAAAATGCTCATCGATAAGAAAGGTATTTCATTGGAGAATTACAGGGATACTCTTAAAACATCCGGTGAAAAAGGAGATATAACCGATTTCATTCAACAGATGACAAGGCTTAATCTCAGGAATGCAGTATTCATCGATTGCACAGCCAATGAAAATGTTGCATCCCGATATGGTGATATTCTTTCAAGATATGTTTCAATAGTAACTGCAAATAAAATCGCCTGCTCCTCAGAATATAATTATTATCAAAAACTGAAGACCATAGCAAACGAAAGGGGGGTAAAATTCATTTATGAGACTACGGTAGGAGCCGGATTACCAATTATCAAAACAATAAATGACCTTGTGGTAAGTGGCGACAAGATCCTTAAAATTGAGGCTGTACTCTCCGGAACCATGAATTTCATATTTAATGAGATCGGCCCTGAAATGCCTTTAAGCAGTGCTATCAGGAAGGCAAGGGAAAAAGGCTATTCAGAACCGGATCCTCGTGTGGATCTCAGCGGAACAGATGTGGTCAGAAAAATTCTGATACTGGCTCGGGAAGCCGGTTATCCTATTGAAAAAGATGATGTTATTGTTAATAAATTCCTTCCTGATAATTGCTTTGAAGGCGATATGAATGATTTTTTTGAAAAAGTTAAAGAGTATGATGCTGAATTCGAACAAAAAAGGAAAGAACTTGTAAGACAGAACAAAAAGTGGAGATTTTTTGCCACTTTAGATCATGGTAAGGCAAAAGTTGAACTTCTGACTATTGGTTCTGATCATCCTTCTTTTAACCTTGAAGGAAGCAATAATATTATTCTGCTCACAACCAACAGGTACCACGAACTGCCAATGGTGATCAAAGGATACGGTGCCGGAGCGGAAGTCACTGCAGCCGGAGTATTTGCTGATTTAATGAGAGTGGTAAATGTGTGAATAAACGAACAGGCGAACAAACGAACAATTGAACAAACGAACAAACGAACAATTGAACAGACGAACTAAGAATTGAAAAGTAAACCTTTAAAATATTATTCAACAAACCGAAAGTCAACTGAACTCACTTTCAGCCAGGCTCTTCTGAAAGGCCTTGCCCCTGACGGAGGATTATATATGCCTTTATCTATTCCAAAAATAACCAGGGAAGAACTTGAGAGTTTTACTGCAAAAGAATATCATGAAATTGCTTTTAGTGTTCTAAATAAATTCTTAAGCGATGAAACAGATAACCACGAATTGATGTCTCTTTGCCGCGATGCATATATTTTTGAGGTTCCTCTTGAAAAAGTATGCGAACGTAAATATATTATGCGACTTGATCAGGGCCCAACAGCTTCATTCAAAGATTTTGCTTCACGGATGATGAGCAAGCTAATGCAATATTATCTATCAATTAACAATCAACACCTTACAATACTAACGGCTACATCAGGCGATACAGGAAGCGCAGTTGCAAGTGCATTTTACGGTCTCAAAAACATCAATGTAATTATCTTATTCCCTGACGATGAAGTGAGTTTGATACAAAGAAAACAGATGACAACGCTTCAAGACAATATTAAGGTTATTGCAATAAACGGGAAGTTCGACGATTGCCAGAGGCTGGTCAAAAAGGCCTTTTTAGATCTATCACTTTCACAAATTTCTCTGTCATCTGCAAATTCAATCAATATCGGAAGGTTACTCCCCCAATCGGTGTACTATTTTTATGCATGGTCGAGACTCTCCGGGAGAGTAGATGACAAAACAGTCTTCAGTGTGCCATCAGGCAATTTCGGAAACCTGATGGGCGGACTTATTGCCAGTAAGATGGGGCTTCCGGTTAAGCAATTTATTGTTTCAACAAATGAAAATAACGAGGTTCCTGAATTTTTACGAACCGGGAACTACAAATCAATCATTCCATCAAAAAATTGCATTTCAAGTGCTATGAATGTTGGTCACCCCAGCAACCTTGCAAGAATTGTCGCCCTTTACGGCGGTATGATGGATGAAACCGGAAACATTATCAAAGTACCTGACCTTATAAAGATGCGAGAAGATCTCTTCGCAGTAAGTGTAACCGATGAAGAGACAAAAGCGACAATTGCAGACATTTACAAACAATATAACATCCTGCTCGAACCACATGGAGCCATTGCATGGCATGGAATAAATGAATATTTCAGGTTTAACAAAAACATCAATTCTGAAAAGCAACTTTGCATATCTCTTGAAACGGCTCATCCTGCAAAATTCCCTGAGGAGATACGGCAAATTATTAATGTAGATACTCCCCTTCCGGCATCTCTTATTGGCATAGCGGAAAAAACTGAAAAATATTTTTCGTTAGAAAATAATTATGAAATGTTGAAGGACTTTATTTTAAAGCATTATTGAAAAGAATAATTATCAAAGTATGTATATAGTATGTTCTGATCTTGAAGGGGTATTTGTACCGGAAATATGGATAAATGTTTCAAAGCAGACAGGAATTGATGAGCTAAAGCTTACCACGCGTGATATTAGTGACTACAATGTCCTCATGAAACGGAGATTAGAATTATTGCGACAACACAGCCTCACGTTGCATGATATTCAGAAAGTTATCTCACTACTTAAACCACTGCCCGGAGCATTAGAATTCGTTGACTGGCTCCGAACAAGATTACAGCTTATAGTTGTTTCCGACACATTTATTGAATTTGCTGATCCACTGCTGAAACAATTGGGAAGACCGACTCTGTTTTGCCATCATCTTACCACCGATAATGCCGGAAACATAATTAATTATAACCTCAGGCAGAAAGATGCAAAAAAGAAGGTGGTTGAAGCACTCCAAAGCCTTAATTACAAGGTAATTGCTATTGGCGATTCCTACAACGACATTTCGATGCTCCGGAAGGCAGAGCTTGGAATACTATATAACCCACCACAGAATGTAATTGACGAACACAACGATCTGATGGTTGTTAAATCCTACAATGATCTGAAGGAGATCATTTCGCAGCTTATTGACAAGGAACAGTAACCAGACTCAGTCTATTAAGAATTATGCTGTTAATTAATTAACACAGAGTTTGTTTTATTAATTATTTTCAAAAGGGCTGACGATTAATCCAATATTTTTCTACTTTTACTTTTCTTCTACTCTTACTTTTTAACCTGACCCGGCGACAATGAAACTACCACCCTCCTCCAAAAACTGGTTGACAATTATCGGTTCTATTATTGCCGCTATAAATCTGGCATTAATAATCCTGCTATTTATTATCTCAACAATTTTCAATAAAGGGAACACCAACCTGGGGTTGTTTATTTACATAATACTACCAGGCTTTATGATTTTTGGACTATTGATGATTCCGATAGGCATGTTCCTTGAGAGAAAAAGGATCTTCAAGAGTCTGGTTCATGAAGTTGCCCGGCTTCCACTTATTGATCTTAATGATCCAAGGCACAGAAACGCTTTTATTATCTTCACTATTGCTACAATTATTATTCTTTTCCTTTCAACTCTTGGAAGTTTTAAGGCCTATCATATAACAGAGTCAGTTGAGTTTTGCGGTACTTTATGTCATCAGGTTATGGAGCCCGAACATACTGCTTACCTGAACTCCCCTCATGCAAATGTTTCCTGTGTGGAATGTCATGTAGGATCAGGAGCATCATGGTATGTAAAATCCAAATTATCAGGGTTGCATCAGGTATATGCAGTACTCACAAAAACCTATCCTACGCCAATTGAAACACCTCTTCACGACCTGCGTCCGGCAAGAGAAACCTGTGAAAAATGTCACTGGCCGCAAAAATTTTATACACGTACTCTCTGGACCAATAAATATTTCCTTGCCGATTCACTGAATACTGAATGGGATATAATGCTTCAGATGAAAACCGGTCCGGAATATAGCGGATTAGGTCTCAGAGAGGGTATTCACTGGCACATCAATCCGGCAGTTAACATTGAATACATTTCAGAAAATGATAAGCGTGAAAATATAACATATGTAAAGTATACCAATAAATCTACCGGTGAGGTGACTGTTTACAGAAATGACAATAATCCTGTCTCCGACAGCCTTGTTTCCGCAGCAACAACAAGGACCATGGATTGCATCGATTGTCACAACCGACCTTCCCATAATTATAATTCACCAACTGTCTATTTCGATAAAGCGATGCTGACCGGAGAAGTTTCAAAAAAAATCCCCTTCTTTAAAAAGGTTGCTATGGGGATATTAAGAGAAACTTTCAGTGACAAGGATACAGCTCTTTTAAAAATAGAGAACAGTATCAAAAGTTATTACAAATCAGATTATAATGATTTTTATACAAATAATATTGATTTGATAAATAACTCTGTTGTTTCAGTTCAGAAAGCGTTCAGCCAGAACACCTTCCCAAAAATGAAATTAGCTTATGATTTCTATCCGGAACATATCGGACACCTCGAATCTGATGGCTGTTTCAGGTGTCACAATGATGCTTTTAAAACAGATAACGGACGTACAATATCACGGGATTGCAATCTCTGCCACACGATTGTAGGCCAGGGGAAACAAGGAATGATAGAGTATACCAACATAAGAGAAACTCTTGAATTCCAGCATCCGGTAGATATCGGTACAGCATGGAAAGAAGCCAATTGTGCTGAATGCCACAAATATTTGTATTAATGGCGACAGGCGACAGGCAACAAGCTACTGGCAGCTGGGACAATCTGAAATGCATATAAAATTTTTCTTTGCTCAATTAAAATAACAAATATGATATCTGTTAAATTTAGAAACAAACTTGTACCGGTTTTTCTTGCACTACTCAGAATCGTAATCGGCTGGCATTTTCTATACGAAGGATTAATAAAACTTCTGAATCCTTCCTGGTCAGCCAGGCAATTCCTTGAGGGTTCCAGGTGGATATTTGGTGATCTTTTCAGGTGGATGGCTTCGGGTGATACCGGTATGTGGATCATTGATGCAGCAAACGCGTATGGATTGACCCTGATCGGACTTGCACTTATCCTTGGTCTTTTTACCAGGCTTGCATCTTGGAGTGGAGCTGTAATTTTACTTATGTATTATTTAGCCTATCCTCCATTCGGTGGATATAGTTACGGAGCCTTGTCTGAAGGCAACTATCTGATAGTGAACAAGAACATCGTTGAATTATTTGCTTTGATCCTTCTTGCCATGACTCAATCAGGTCAGTTTTTCGGATTGGATAAGTTACGTCAAAGAAAAAAGAAAAGTGTTCTTTCTGAAGAATTAGATAAAGAGGAAGAAACTAAATCCAATGACATTAATCGCAGAAGGGAATTATTAAAGGGACTGGCAGGAATTCCTTTCCTTGCAGCATTTTCAGGAGCGTTTCTAAGAAATATGTCTGTAACAGGAACTGATGCTGTTTCAGGAGCTTCTGCCATAAGGGTTGAATTTAAAAACCTTTCCGAGCTTAAAGGTAAACTGCCTGAAGGCAAGTTGGGAGAGATGAAAATTACCAGGATGATAATGGGTTGTAACCTGATTGGTGGCTGGGCTCATGCCCGTGATTTAAAATATGCTAATACACTTTTCAAAGCATATAATTCAGACCAGAAAGTATTAGAGACTTTGCATCTTGGTGAGATGGCAGGAATAAATGCAACATTCATGGTTAATGATTTTTACCCGCTTTTCAATAAGTATCTGAAGATGTACGGAGGCAAAATGCAATCGGTATGCCAGACCTACCTTAAGCCGGAAGATTTTCTGGGGGATATTGACCGGGCTATTGGTAATGGGGCTAATACCTTATATATTCAGGGTGCTGAAGGTGACCGTTTTGTAAGGGAAGGGAAGATCAGCATGTTGGCAAAAGCAATAGAACACATTAAAAAACAAGGGTATCTGGCAGGTATGGGATCTCATTCGCTGGAAGTTGTCAAAGCCTGTGAGAAGGAGGGTTTGCCCATTGACTATTATGTAAAAACTTTCCATCATGATAATTACTGGTCGGCTCATCCTGAATCAGAAAGAGAAGAATTCAGTGTTGATACGAAGAGAAATCAGGATCACAATAAGATTCATGATAATATGTTCGACCTCTTCCCTGTCAGAACCACAGAATATATGAAAGAGGTTAAAAAACCATGGATTGCTTTCAAAGTTCTTGCAGGAGGAGCCATATTGCCGGAAGATGGTTTCAGGTTTGCATTCGAGAATGGAGCAGATTTTATCTGCGTGGGAATGTTTGATTTCCAGGTTGTTGACAATGTGAATACAGCTAATAAGATCCTTGGAGACATTAAAAAGCGGGAAAGAGAATGGTTTTCCTGAAAACTATTTAAGAATTTCCGAAGTGTATCGGTCTGCAATTTCAGTCTGATCTTTCGACAGACCAGAAATAATAACAATTAAATTATCCTTCCAGGCTAGGAAAACAGTTCCGTTGTACCCGTCTTTTAACATATATTTGCCACTCCCCGATTCTACAGCATCTATTCCGGTTGCTGCAAGATAAGCTTCTACAGATTTCCTTGCCTCTTCGGTGGAACTGTTTTCCATTATGAAGATTGAAAAGTTATCGCTCCCTATTTCGTAAATAGCTTTATATGCTTTGTTTAAAAACTTATGTCCCAGAACACTCTCATTGATATAAGTTTCCTCGTTCATCTTCCTTCCAATTTCAGGGAACTTAGAAAGCACAGCAGGCATTTCGGAACCGCCCTCCAGCATATTAGCAACCCTAAGAGCTAATGATTCAGTAGATTGTAAAGTTTTTTCACTTTTCGAATAGGTCCTGATCTTGACATAATAATTTCCTTTAAAGAAATTTATTGCCCCATCAGCTATATATCCCTGGGCTCCAAGATTCATGAATCTGAAGGAAGGTGAGCGTTCCGTTGAATATATTCCAAATGCCATGGTATTATCACTATGGCGGTATATTTCGAGCTTAATTACATTCTTGCCCTTTTTATATTCTGCAACATGCAGATCAACGAACCCATAGGCGAGATATGTATCAGCAGCGCCGTTTATAAAATCCCAAAGGTTCTCAGGACCAAAGACAGGGTAGTTGGTGGTCTTTTTAAAACCCTCAAGTTCGGGTAAGACAAACTCCTGAGCAGTAGCGGATCCAAAAAGAACAATCAGGAAAAATCCAATAAGAAATTTATTTCTCATTATTTAATTGATATTGATTATTTTGAACAAATTACTCTAAATCGCTTGAAAATCAATTTTTTTACCCCATCCCCAAGGGGAGTAAATTGATTTTCTTCGCTCCCCTTGGGGTCGGGGTAAACGAAGAAAATCAATAAATTTATGTATAAGATTCGAAATCCATATACTAAACTAACAACCCCATATGGCTCGCAGAAACTTTTTAAGCCAGAAAATCTGCCGGAACATTTACAAGCCGTGATATATCTGCAATTTTCTCTTTTATATTGAAGTTTTTTGTGCAATTTACTTTACAGGTGTTACACTCTTTACAGGGATTATCAGTCGTACCCAGCTCACCAAGCAATGAGTAGGCCATAGCCGGGTTTGAATAACCATAAGCATACATATATGCTCTCATAAGATCAGGAACCGGTAGATTCATCGGACATGCCGTAATGCATTTAGTGCAGCCGGTGCAGTAAAGGCCGGTTTCAGCGCTTGCGATCATAAGATCTTTCTTTTCCTCATCTGTAATTGAAATGTCAGCCAAAATCTTGACATTAAGATCAAGCTGATCAAAGTCTGTCATACCAGGAATAGTTGTATGAACATCCGGATTTGATAAAGCCCATTTCAAAGCAGCTGTAGAATTGATCGGTTTGGTTTTTTCTTTGTCGAGAAATCCGCCACCGGCCATTGTCTTCATCGCTACAATACCTATTCCAGCTTCATTAGCCTTTTTAATTGCACTATTTAATTCGCTGATATATGTTTGCTTAAAATTATAGGATGTCAGGATTACATCCCAGGTATCTGTTGCGGCTGCAGCATTAATAACTACCGGCTCATTCGCGTGGGTTGAGAACCCCATAAACTTTATCTTACCATCTTTCTTCAGTTTCTTAACAGCATTGATAATAGGCTTGTATTCAAGCATTTCCGGATTCCTGATATCATGAACATATAGAATATCAACATAATCCATTTTTAGTCTGGAAAGACTGGTATTGAATTTTTCAAGAAAAGCTTCAACTGTAGTCTGGTCTGTAGGTTTGCCTTCTCTGTCAACACCCACGGGTTTCACTTTTGTAGCAAGAAAGAATGAGTTTCTGGGGTAATCTTTTAAAAGATTTCCAAGCATTGTCTCGCTATTGCCATTCAGGTATCCGTTAGCAGTGTCAAAAAGTTTAATTCCTTTTTCATAGGCAGCCTTACAGAGGTTTGCATTATCGGATCTCATTACGCCGAAACTGATTACCGGAACCTTCAGACCTGTTTTTCCAAGGGTTCTGTAGATAGTATTCTTCTCCTGGACTGAAGATTCGACTGCTGAAACTAATGAAGGTGACAAAGCCACTATTCCGGCAGCACCTGTTATTCCTGTTTTAAGAAAACCTCTTCTGTTTATGCTTTTCATGATATCTATTTTATTTTAAGTTTCTGATTCGAACGGTAATATTAGTATCCTTTAAAAGTTTTATAATTTCATCAGTGTTAGTGTCTCCAAAATGGTATGGGTATAAAATCTCCGGTTTAAACGCCCGTGCTGCATCAGCAACCATTTCAGGAGTCATGGTGTAGGGAAGATTCATCGGGAGGAAAGCAACATTTATATTCCTGAGCGCTTTCATTTCAGGTGTGTTTTCAGTATCTCCTGCAATATAAAATCTTTTATTCCTAACTGTAAGGATATATCCTAACCCTGCTCCTTTCGGGTGAAAAGGCTGACCTGGTGCACGTTCATTAACAATATTATATGCAGCTACGGCTTCAATATTAATATTATTGATTTCTTGCATGTCGCCTGCCTTCATAGCCTTTGCCCATGGAACTTTTGAGGCAGATATCTCGTTACAAAGCAACATGGTTCCCTGCTTCTTTAGGTCATCAATTAACTTAACATCAAGATGATCACTATGCTCATGAGTAACCAGAATAAGGTCGGCTTTCGGAAAATTATCGTAACTTCCGGAACTCCGGACAGGGTCGAAATAAATAACAAAACTGTTCACCTTAAACATAAGTGATCCATGTCCGATGAAGTGCATTTCAACTATTCCTGCAGAAGTATTTATTTTGTCAAAAGCAGGAAGGTCCTGAGAATAACCCGGAATGGTCATTGCAATAATTATTATGATTAGAAAAACTTTTTTGACTCTGGTTAAATAACATTTGACCATATTATTAAAATTTTGATTTCACAATATACAAATATTTGTATTATTTCACTTATGCTTTAACTTTCTTTAAGTTTTATCTGTCAGTTTGGACTGAACCCGAATATTATTGTAAAAAAACTGCTTCAAATTTATCTTTTGTGATGCACCAGTTCTATTAATTTTTTCACAATAGCTTTTTACATGTTCATATAATAAAATCAACTATTAAATTATGAATCTTACTATTTTAATCAAATTTATTCTGGTCACATTCAATATTTATTGGATTTTTAATAACTTGCCATCAGAATTTAGGTTATAGTGTTAATTAATTAACATTGACGCATTTAGGGAAAAATAAACAGGCTATTTCTTTAGCAGTTTTTCTGCTTTTTTCAGCATCAGCCGGTGGTCAGGCAGGAAAAAGTTTCAAATACCAACTTGATGGTGATTTGAAGAAGAGCGATGTCATTACCGGAAACCAATCACTTATCTTAAATTATTCAATATCAGAACTTAACGTTGAAAGTATTATCAATGAAAATGGTTCTTTTTACCGTGTCTCCATACCAGGTCATTTACCCTCTGCCACTCCGGGTAAACCTGAGCTTCCGGTATTAAGCCGTTTGATCTCAATTCCTGAAGGATCTGAATACAAAGTGAAGATTTCTAAAGTCCGATCATCCAGAATCAATCCTTCGGGAAAAAAAATTGAAGGTATTCTTTTCCCGGTACAGGAAAGTGAAACAAAGGAAGTCCAGCGAAAGAAACGTGAGTTTCTGTTTGATAAAACGGTGTATGCGGTAAGGGGAATCATCTCATCTGACACTGTAAAAATTGAATCATTAGGTACAGTAAGGAATAAAAAACTGGCGAACCTGTTTATTTACCCGGTAAGATATAATCCACATTCGAACGTGCTCGAGGTTATTACTTCCATGAAGATTGAGATAACTTTTTCATATACTGAAAAAATTGAATCAAAAGCTCTTTTCCCGGAATCGGCACTTTTTAATGAATCACTTGATAAAGGGGTACTTAACTATAATCCTGAGGATGTGATTCCGGGTTACTCCGACCAGCCTGTGAAGATGGTAATCATTACCGATACTGCTTTCAGAAAGCACCTTGAGCCTTTTTTCAGATGGAAAACGCAGAAAGGTTATAAACTTAATGTTCTTTACAAAGGAACAGGTCTTGCTGGTAATACTTATACTCAACTGAAGGATACTCTGACTAAGATTTATAATGCCTCATCCGAAACTGACCCTCCGCCTGAGTACCTTCTTATTATTGGAGACGTAAAAAGAGTGCCTTATTATGGTAACGGAAATATTACCGACATGTATTATGGCGAATTTGACGGTAATGGTGATTATATTCCTGAAATGTTTATCGGCAGGCTGCCTGTTGCCGACACAACTGAATTAAAATCTGTGGTTAATAAAATAATTCAGTATGAGAAGTTTGAATTTGCCGATACTAATAAATTCTATTCCCGGGCAATTGCCACTGCAGGATACGATGCAAATTATGCAAATCATATGAACGGACAGGTAAAGTATGCTATATCAAATTATCTGACAAAAATCAATAAAATTGATGAATACCACTTTTATTATCCCAAGTCATACACGGCCAGGGATTCAATCTTAAAGCTTCTAAAAAAAGGTGTCTCGTTCATTAATTATTCCGGACATGGTGAAGTTGCCGGATGGTTGCATCTTAATATTAAGGTTCCGGACATACCAGCTTTTGAGAATAAAAACACGTATCCTTTTGTAATCAGCAATGCCTGCGGAACCGCCCAGTTTAATACTGCTTCTTCATTTGGAAATAAAATGGTGGTGACCGGTGAAAAGGGGGCAATAGGATTTATTGGATGCTCAAACGACTCATACTGGGATGAGGATTTTTACTGGTCTGTCGGAGCCGGTACACCTTCTGCTGATCCCACCTATCTCACAACAGGGCTTGGAGCTTACGACCGACTTTTTCATACCCACGGGGAACCTGCTTCTGACTGGTATTTCACAATGGGACAGGTTAATTATGCCGGAAATCTTGCTGTCAGCGCAAGTACAAGCACATGGAAGAAGTATTACTGGGAGACCTATAACCTCGTGGGAGATCCAAGTGTTATTCCCATATTAGGAATACCTGGTACATTTAATATCTCATTACCCGATACACTTCCAAACGGGATAAAATCACTTTCACTGAATATTGAACCTTTCGCTTATGTAGCTGTATCGCATCTTGATACTCTCCGGGACGCATCATTTGCAAGTTCATCAGGATCAGTTGTTCTTGATATGCCAGGGTTGTCAAATGATTCCTGCATGATTGTAATAACAGGTCAGAACAAAGTACCTGTCATCAAGACGATTCGTTTTACGGATGTCAAAAAGGAGTTCATTAATCTTACCTCCACCAGCATAAATGATAGTCAGGGAAATGGCAATGGTTTGGCTGACAATGGAGAGACATTTTACCTGAACCTTAAAGTGAGCAACCTTGGTTTAACTGATGCCAGTAACCTCTATGCCAAAATATCATCAACCTCAGATTGGATAACAATTAACAGTGATTCAGCATTTATCGGGACTTTGCCAGCCAAATCAGATGTTGTTCTTTTATATAATCTGGGTATTACTATTTCCGATAATGTTCCTGATAAGGAAGTAGTAACAATTAAGTTGATTCTGAAAGATCAGAATTCAGAGAAACATTACACTATCGATATCTGTGTTCATGCACCTATACTCCAGATAATAAGTTGTATAATTGATGATACAAGCTTCGGAAATAGCAACCATATCGCCGATCCCGGAGAAACTTTTAAACTCATCTTCAAGGTTCGTAATCAGGGAAGCAGCAATATTTCCGGACAATTTAGCATTGTCAGTCCGGATAATGATATTACTATTTTAGAACCAAGTGTCAAATCAGGCATCCTGAGATTCGGTGAGATCACCGATATTCCGATAATGGTAAAACTATCAGAGACAGTCTCATCCGGCAGTTTCATTTCAGTTTCATCAACACTTGATTGCAGCCCATTCCTTATTAGCAATGATTTCTCGTTCAGAGTCGGCAGGTTAAGGGAGAGTTTTGAAGCGTCATCATTTAATGTATTTCCATGGATCAATGTTAGTCCAATCCCATGGACCATAACCGGAACGAGTTCTTATGACGGCATTATTTCTGCAAGATCAGGTTCTATCTCCCATAACGGATCCACTTCCTTAATAATAAGAACATTCTACGCAACAGCCGATTCTGTTAAGTTCTATTATAAAGTATCTTCAGAAGTTGACGGTGATTACCTTTCATTCAGACTTAATGACATTGAGGTATTCAAAAAATCGGGAGGTATACCATGGACAAAAAAAGCTATTCCTGTTCCAGCCGGACTAAATAAAATGGAATGGATATATAAAAAAGATCCATCTCTTTCAGATGGCTCAGATTGTGCATGGATCGACATGATTGATTTTGCTGGATCAGGTTCTGTAAGTTACATCAAAAAAGACCTCCAGGTTGCCAGAATAGTTGAACCTGTTCAAAGGGATCAAAATGGACAGGGAACAATAACTGTAAAAGTTCTGAACATTGGAAAAGAAGTTATAAATGGCTTTAATCTGGCCTATGAAGTAAATGATCCGTTACTTCCCGTAAATCAATTTTTCGATAATACGGTTATTCCTTACGGTGATTCGGTTACAGTTTCATTCAAGACAAAAACTGATATGTCAAAATACGGCTTTTATGAAATCATTACTTATGCAGTTGATAATAATGATGATTACATTTTAAATGACACTATAAAGATAATTACCGAAATCCGTGAGCCATTAATTATATTTCCCAATCCGTTTGCAGATCAGTTAACTATAATCATCAATTCCCGGTTTGAAGACAAACTTCAGATATCAATTACCAACCTTTCAGGAATTAAATTGTATAACGTTGAAAAAGAGATCATCACTGGAAATAATACAATAATTATTGCAGATGTCAGATTATTGCCTTCACTCTATTATCTTAATATCAGAGGATTTACAATTAATAAAACCATACCTGTTCTGAAAATCAATAAGTAGTGTATCTCAGTTTCTATCTTAATAAATCCATATAATTATGTCAACCACAACACCTACACGAGACAATGCTCTTGATTTGTTCAAAAAATACAACAAATCGGAGAGTCTTTTAAAGCATGCACTTTCTGTTGAAGGTGTTATGAGATATATGGCAAAAAAATCGGGTGAGGATGAAGAGAAATGGGGAATAATTGGATTAATACACGATCTTGATTATGAGATGTATCCTGATCAGCATTGCACAATGACTAAAAAGATTCTGAAAGAGAATAACTGGCCGGAAGATTATATAAGGGCAGTTTTGAGTCATGGTTGGGGTTTAGCATCAGATATTGAACCTGTTTCATTGCTTGAAAAGACAATTTTTGCAATTGATGAGCTGACGGGGCTTGTTGCAACAAGTGCACTGGTCAGGCCTTCAAAAAGCGTAATGGACATGGAAGCAAGATCTGTAAAAAAGAAATGGAATGACAAAAAATTTGCAGCAGGTGTTAACCGGTCGGTAATAGAAAAAGGCGCTGAAATGCTTGGGGTTAATCTCGATGAACTGATTACAGATTGTATTATGGGTATGAGAACTGTGGCAGCAGAGATTGGTTTAAAGGGAGTTGGGGGGTAAACAGAAGGGGCTGAATCATACGATCCAGCCCCTAAATGTTTCTTATTAAAAATAAGATAAAAGAGTTTTCAATTACGCCGGCATTTCAGGTAATGTAAAGCCTTTGCGATAAGTATGCTTAACCATCTCAGCTGCAAATTGTTTTGCATTATAGGGAGGTTTGGTCCATTCCTTATTAAACTTAGGATCTCCATCAACTATCGAGAAATTATCTGAAATACAGATTTTTACAGTTTCAGTATCGCTGATATTAGTGAATTCCATTTTTTCTCCATTCCAGTCCAGTTCCTTATTAAGTCCCTGAAGTCTTACTGCAAGAACACCCATTACGACCATTTCGTTGAATGGTCCTGCTTCTGAAAAGTCAGATTTAGTAGGAACTCTGGTTTCAGGGCTCTCTTTACATGCACGTACCCAGTCCATTTCATGTTTTTCGTTTTCAACCCTGCGTTCAGTTTTTGGAACAACAGGTACACGACCTGATAATAACCATGGATTCCTACCGTAGCAACCACAAATAAGAGTATCTTTTGAACCGTAGAAGATAACACCTCCACCACCATCATTCATATCTTTTCCGGCTGGCCATCCTGCAGGCTTCGCTGGTTGCAAACCACCGTCATACCAGGTTACCTCAACCTGTGGATATTTAATTTTTGAACCTTTTGGT
>JAUYBT010000030.1 GCA_030692905.1 Bacteroidales bacterium | reverse complement strand
TTTCCCTTTCGTCTGAAGAACAAATTCGCGTCCGAGTTTCCTGGCTTTTTCACAAAGCTCTCTGTTCGTTTCCATGTTAAATACGAGCTGGGTTATACCATAACGGTCACGAAGATCAACAAAGGTCATTCCGCCAAGGTCCCTCGATTTCTGAACCCAACCGCATAAAATAACGTCTTGCCCTGTATTTCTCATATTCAATTCGCCGCACGTGTGTGTCCTGTACATTTCTTTCTATTTAATTTTCAACAAAAATAAGAAAATTATCAGATTGCTGAGAAAAAGGGAAATCCCATTTTTCTTTCTACTTTTAGAGGTAAATCAAGAAGGTTATGGCTCAGAAAAAAGAAGAGCAGTTTATGAGGGCGGCCCTTGCTGAAGCAAATAAAGCATTTGACAAACAGGAGATTCCGGTTGGTGCGGTGGTGATCTGCAATGATATGATTATTGCCAGGGCTCATAATCTTACTGAGACATTAAAAGATCCGACAGCTCATGCTGAGATGCAGGCTATTAAAGCTGCCACAAACTGGCTTGGTGGCAAATATCTGATAGATTGTACAATATACGTTACACTTGAACCCTGCGCAATGTGTGCCGGAGCCATTGGCTGGAGCCAGGCGACTGCATTAGTCTACGGAGCAAAGGATGAAAAGAAGGGCTACAGATCAATATCAGATTTGTTACTGCATCCAAAAACTAAAGTGGAATCCGGAGTTCTTGAGGAAGAATGCATGGAATTATTGATGAGATTCTTTAAAACCAGGCGATAGGTTTTTTCCTGAACAGTAATGCCTTTTGAAAAAAAAATTAATTTTGTGCCCCACAGGCGTGAAGGTTATCATTTGATAACATGAGTTTTATCATTTTAAATTATTTTTGACAACCTCAAATTTGAATAGTTAATTTTTAACACGGATTATCAATTAAAATATCAGAATAATGAACGTAGATAAAATCATGAATAACCTCGAAAAGAAGCATCCGGGAGAGGTTGAGTATTTACAGGCAGTAAGAGAAGTACTGGAATCGATCGAAGAGGTTTATAACGAAAACCCACAGTTTGAATCTGCAAACATTATTGAGCGCATCATTGAACCTGATCGCGTTTTAACTTTTAAAATTCCATGGGTTGATGATGAAGGAAATGTAAAGGTAAACCTTGGTTACCGCATTCAGTTCAATAATGCCATTGGTCCCTATAAAGGAGGCCTTCGCTTCCACCCCAGTGTTAACCTTTCAATTCTTAAGTTCCTTGGATTTGAACAGATATTCAAGAACGCACTTACCACTCTTCCGATGGGTGGAGGTAAAGGGGGTTCTGATTTTGATCCAAAAGGAAAATCAAATGCAGAGGTAATGCGTTTCTGCCAATCATTTATGCTTGAACTGTGGAAATACATCGGACCGGAAACTGATGTTCCTGCCGGTGATATCGGTGTTGGAGGCCGTGAAATTGGATTCCTGTACGGGATGTACAAAAGACTGAAGGGAGATCATACGGGCGTTCTTACAGGCAAAGGCAGCAACTGGGGTGGTTCGCTTATACGTCCTGAAGCTACCGGTTTTGGCGGGATCTATTTTGCCAAGGAAATGCTGGCTACTAAAAATGAAACTCTTAAGGGTAAAACAATTTCAATATCCGGATTTGGCAATGTAGCCTGGGGTGCTGCTCTTAAAGCTACCGAACTGGGAGGTAAAGTTGTTACTATCTCAGGTCCTGATGGTTATATTTATGATCCAGAAGGAATTTCCGGAAAGAAAATTGATTTTATGCTTGAACTTCGCGCATCAAATGAAGATATAGTTAAACCATATTCCTATGCATTTGAAGAAGTCGAATTTCATGAAGGTAAACGTCCATGGGAAGTTAAAGTTGATATTGCACTCCCATGTGCAACCCAAAATGAACTTACCGGTGAAGATGCAAAAAAACTGATCAACAACGGTGCTATCCTCATTGCTGAAGTATCAAATATGGGTTGCACTCCCGAAGCTGTTGAGGAATTTCATAAACATAAGATATTATTTGCTCCTGGTAAAGCAGTCAATGCCGGTGGAGTTGCTACATCGGGACTGGAAATGACTCAGAACTCAATGAAGCTTCGCTGGAACTGTCAGGAGGTTGATGACCGTCTGCATGATATCATGTGCAATATCCATAGCCAGTGCGTTAAACATGGTAAGAGGGAAGACGGCTATGTTGATTATGTGAAGGGTGCAAACATTGCCGGATTCCTTAAAGTAGCAAGTTCAATGCTTGATATGGGTGTGATATAAAATTTTACCCCTCTGTCATTATAAAATTTAGTAGGGACATGCCATGACATGTCCCTGCATTTTTTATATTTGTATGTTTCAATTTCTTGTGCTATGCCAGAAGTATCACTTAAGCATAAAATTGCTTTAGGTCTGATTCCACGTATCGGCGACATTAATGCGCGAAAGCTTGTATCACATTTCGGAAGCGTGGAAGCGATTTTTCATGAACCTTACAGAAACCTTATCAAAATACCGGGAATCGGATCAGGTATTGCAAAATATATCAGCGACAGATCGTATCTCGATACTGCGGAACAGGAGGCCGAATATATCAGTAAGAACAACATCAGAACCTATTTCTATCTTGATAATGATTATCCTTTCAGACTCAGACAATGTGATGATTCTCCCGTGGTATTTTTCTTCATGGGTGACTGCGATCTGAATGCTGCAAAGATATTAAGTGTAGTTGGCACACGTAATGCCACAACACGTGGAAGAGAAATATGTGACAAGATTATCGGAGGGCTGGCAGCGGGTCATCCCGATCTTATTATTGTAAGCGGCCTTGCATACGGCATTGATATTGCATCACACAAAGCAGCCCTTGCAAATAATCTGCAAACCATAGGAGTTCTGGGACATGGTTTTAAGACCACCTATCCTGCTGTCCACACCTCAACAGCAAGGACGATAGTTAAAAAAGGAGGACTGCTGACTGATTTCCTTTCAGACGCACTTCCTGAGCGCAATAACTTCCTGAAAAGAAACCGCATTATTGCCGGACTATCCGATGCTACCCTGCTTGTCGAATCAGGAATAAAGGGAGGTGCTCTTATTACAGCCGACATAGCCAATTCATATAATCGCGATGTTTTTGCTGTACCCGGACGACCGGATGATCAATGGTCGGCCGGCTGCAACAGCCTTATCAGGAGCAATAAAGCAGCACTTACCGAATGTTCTGATGATATCGAATACTTTCTTAACTGGAAACCTGAAAAATCAAAACCTCCTGTACAGAGAACATTGTTCTCCGATCTGGATGAGACTGAAAAGCTGATCTTTGAATTACTCATGAAAGAAGGGGAACTTACCATAGACAGTATTTGCCGGACGCTCGAAATACCGGTTTATAAATTATCATCCCTGCTCCTTCAGATGGAGTTTAAAGGACTAGTAAAGTGTTCCCCGGGAAATATATATCGGACAGTATAAGTTGTCATATCATTTATTCCCTGGAAAATGAAATGATAATTGCCATTGTTTTTATACTTTTAACTTACCAATTAACCTTTTAACTAAAACTTGTCAATTATGGATCCGAGAGTACAACAATTCATGGCAATGATCAAGGCAAAAAATCCTGGTGAGAACGAGTTCCATCAGGCAGTTCAGGAGGTAGCAGAATCCCTGATTCCCTTTATCGAAGAAAATCCTAAGTATAAACATGCAAAAATCCTTGAAAGAATCGCAGAACCTGAACGGACAATTATCTTCAGGGTTCCATGGTTAGACGATAAAGGAGAAGTTCAGATCAACCGTGGCTACAGAATTGAGATGAACAGTGCCATAGGCCCGTATAAAGGAGGACTCCGACTTCATCCCACAGTTAACCTGGGCATTCTTAAATTTCTTGCCTTTGAACAGGTGTTTAAAAACAGTCTCACCACACTACCTATGGGTGGTGGAAAAGGTGGTTCCGATTTTGATCCGAAAGGTAAGTCGGATAATGAAGTAATGAGATTCTGTCAGAGTTTTATGTCGGAGCTATATCGTCATATTGGTGCCGACACCGATGTTCCGGCAGGTGATATCGGAGTTGGTGGCCGTGAAATTGGTTATCTGTTCGGTCAGTATAAGAGACTTAAAAATGAGTTTACCGGTGTGCTTACCGGCAAAGGCATTGAATGGGGTGGTTCTCTTATCCGTCCGGAGGCAACAGGTTACGGAGTCACATATTTTGCCCAGGAAATGCTATCCACCCGTGGTGAGAGTTTAAAAGGAAAAATCGTATGTATTTCAGGATCAGGTAATGTAGCCCAGTATGCAACAGAAAAAGTTACAGAATTTGGAGGGAAAGTGGTTACATCATCAGATTCAAACGGATTTATTTATGATCCTAAAGGGATTGATGCCGAAAAACTCAGATTCATAATGGAGCTTAAAAATGTCAAGAGGGGAAGGATAAGAGAATATGCGGAAAAATATGGTGTTGAATATTTTGAAGGGAAAAGACCATGGATCATTAAGTGCGATATAGCAATGCCTAATGCAACACAGAATGAAATAAACGAAGAAGAGGCTAAATTGCTTGTTAAGAATGGTTGCATTTGTGTATCTGAAGGTGCGAATATGCCTTCCACACCTGAAGCCGTAGAGGTATTTCTGAATACAAAGATACTTTATGGCCCCGGCAAAGCTGCCAACGCAGGAGGTGTTGCAACCTCGGGACTTGAGATGACACAGAACTCCATGAGACTGCCATGGTCGCGTGAAGAGGTAGATGCAAAACTACAGACAATCATGATAAATATTCATAAAACTTGTGTGAAGTATGGCACTAAGGAAGATGGGTTTATCAATTATGTTGATGGTGCCAATATCGGAGGATTTGTGAAGGTCGCAAATGCCATGATTGCCCAGGGAGTTGTTTAATGCAATTGATTGATACCCATACCCATCTTTATCTTCCGGAATTCGATACCGACAGGGATGAAGCTGTAAACAGAGCTGGCAGCAGTGGTATCTCAAAAATGCTGCTGCCTAACATTGATATTCAGTCTGTTGACCGCATACTTTCTACAGTTGACAGATATCCTGGAATATGTTATCCTATGATTGGCCTTCATCCCACTTCTGTCAAAGAGGACTACATTGTTCAACTCGATAAGTTTGAAAACCTGTTTACAAAACATAAATTCATTGCAATCGGGGAAATCGGGATCGATCTGTATTGGGATAAGACTTTCCTGAAAGAACAGCTGGTTGCTTTCAGAAGGCAGATTGCCTTTGCATTAGATAAAGGCTTACCTGTTGTAATTCATTCAAGGGATTCTTTCCCTGAAGTTTTTTCAGTCTTGGATGAATTTGAAGGGAAAGGTTTAAAAGGTGTTTTACATGCCTTTACGGGGAATATCAAAGATGCTGAGAAAGCAATAGGTATGGGATTTAAACTTGGGATTGGAGGTATTGTAACCTTTAAGAACTCCGGGCTCGACAAAATAGTTAAAGAGACTGGCCCGGAGAACCTTATTCTTGAAACTGACTCTCCATATCTTGCGCCAGTACCACATAGAGGAAAAAGGAACGAGAGTTCGTATATTTGTATTATTAATAAAAAACTCGCAGAAATTTTCGGAATGAGTGAAGAAGAAGTTGCTTCAATAACGTATACTAACTCAACCCGACTTTTCAATCTTTGAAAGGAAATAATGAAAAATAAAAAGGATATCTCTATACTGATCATTTATACAGGGGGAACCATCGGGATGGTTCACGATCCTGTAACCGGATCGCTGATACCAATCGACTTCCGGCATATTTCAGATCACGTACCCGAACTCCTGAAGTTCGGTTATGACCTTCACTCAATCTCTTTTGATCCGGTAAAGGATTCATCCAATATCGATCCCGGAGTCTGGGTTAAAATGGCTGAGATCATTGAAGAAAACTACAATGATTTTGACGGCTTTGTGGTATTACATGGAACTGATACAATGGCATATACTGCATCAGCGTTAAGCTTTATGCTGGAGAACCTGGGAAAACCCGTTATTCTTACCGGTTCGCAATTGCCGATAGGTCTGCTTCGTACTGATGGAAAAGAGAATCTCATCACCGCAATAGAAATCGCTGCAGCCAAGGAAAACGGGGTTCCGGCAGTACCTGAGGTTTGTATATATTTCGACAATAAACTAACCCGTGGAAATCGTACCACCAAGATGAGCGCTGAGCATTTCGACGCCTTCTATTCTCCCAACTATCCTCCTCTTGCAGAAGTCGGATTACATTTGAAATATTTTAGTAACCTGATAAGATATCATGCAAAAGATCAGAAACTTATAGTTAATAAAACATTCGATACCAACGTTGCCATACTGAAACTCTTCCCTGGGATTAACAGAAAACTTGTTCAGGCTATTATTAATACTGATGGGCTGAGAGGATTAATTATTGAGACCTTCGGGTCGGGGAATGCACCCACATACCAATGGTTTTTAGATGATCTTAAATACTACATTGATAATGGAGGAATAATCTTCAATGTCACCCAGTGCCTTGGAGGTAGTGTTGAAATGGGTTTGTATGAGACAAGCCGTCAGATGCTGGCAGCCGGTGTGGTGAGCGGTAAAGACATTACATCGGAAGCTTCTGTTACCAAACTTATGCATCTGCTTGGCAGATACTCATCGAGGGAAAAAGTAGTACAATCATTGAATAAGACCCTGGCAGGAGAAATCTCATGACAGGGCGTTTTGTAAAAATATTTTTGTAATTTGCGCCCCTGTTTTTTTACACCTGATGCATTAAAAAGGAGAGATGCAGGAGTGGTTTAACTGGCACGCCTGGAAAGCGTGTGTACCTCAAAAGGGTACCGGGGGTTCGAATCCCCCTCTCTCCGCAAAGATAAATTACTCCCTCGGCAAAGCCGGGGGCTTTTTATTTTCATAGCTTTCCAAAACCAGTTTGGGAAAGCTATGAAAATAAAAAGTCCATACGAGTGAAACGAGTAAGGGAGTAATTTGGCGTTGCAAGGAACTCCCACAAGGGATCACCGCAGGTAATCCCCTCCGATTTTCATTAGTCGAATAGGTAAGGGGGAATTTCACCCCCAAACCTTTCACGGAACCGTACGTGATAGTCTCCCATCATACGGCTCTTCAGTTAATACTTCGCTGGCTAAATCCTCCTGTAAATACAGTTGTTCATTTAGCGACGTATTAAGCTGCTACCCCCTTCGCTCCACTCCCATTACAGAAGCTTCTTCACTACTACGAGGTAGTCCGCCATCTTGCAGATCATCAGTATTCAGCCTCGCAAGTGTTTCCCCTGCTTGTGCCTTTCCCTTTGCATCTCTGCAAGACTTCCCTTGTTCCATAAGTAAGCCCGAATAGAAATCATGCTTCCTCTATGACGCCTGCCATGTAGCCAGTAAACAGGTGCCCGCTACATTTATCCTCCGTCGTAAGTAAACGGTAGTTTTGACAGGAAGTTCGTTTTCACGGCACTTCAACAGAGGTTCACTTTCGTTCATCTTTTCTATCCTTACCTAATCCTTCCAACAGGACTTTTTCCCTAACCGTTCAATACCGCTCAGTCACCCGAGAAGCACCGTAGGACGGTTTGCAGGTCTCGCCTGTACAACACCTGCGGAGGGCCTTCCTCCATCTTACTTACAGCATTGATTCTCATCTTTCGATAAGGCTCATTCAAGGCACACACTTACCCTAACACCTACCTAATTTCCTTTTCCACCACATTCACATTCCACCCTTCAACTTTCAGCAGAAGCTTTTCACCATTCAGATTTTTCACGTCGAATTCAACCTGCAGCGTCCGCTTTTCCTTTGGCAGGAGCGAAATATAATTATCCTCCCAGAACACAGGCAGTACCGGATCCTTGGAAGTCAGTTTCAGTATCTTTGGATTCACAGCAAAAGCTAGTCCCGTACCCGGATTTTCAATGGTAACCGTGAGCCGGCATTTATTTCCTTCCTGCTGCATTGCTGATGCAGTAACATTTACATTCGCCACGGGAAGCTTGCTGAGATCAGTAAAATCGGCCTTCTCATCCCCATTGGAGCTTAACCAATAAAAATTGGATGATACCGGTTTTCCTGAAGCATCTTTTAACTCCAACTTGAGGAAATAAACCTTTGTAATATCCTTTGGAATTTCAAGGTTCAGTATTTTTTTGCTCTCATCGGCAGCTACACCGGCATCTACCACTTTCGACCAGACTTCAGCCATATTGAAATCAAAGATTTTCACGGATGCTTTCAATCCGTTAAAATCCTTGTAAAAGCAATTCACAATTTTAATTGAATTGTCATCATAGCAATACTGGATATGCAGCGGTTCGCAGGCATTCTTTGCCCCGTAAAAAGCCCCGTTGGGCATAAAATAATAGTCGTACAATTGCCAGTACATCTTGGGCCAGGCGGAGTTGTACATCCAGTAAATAATGCCGCTGGAACGGTATTTATTGCCTGCAAAAGCCTCGAACATGGCCTTTACAGCCTCATTCTGAAACACCTGCGACTTCATGCAATACTCTTCCACGCCGGTTGGTTTACCATAGCGTGATTCAAGAGCTGCCCTTGCAATCGGATAAAATGCTTTATGCAGGCGCAGATCCCATGATTCACTCATGGGCCACAAGTCCTTTTCGGGCATCATCCGCCTCATTGTCTCGATTGGCGGCAATTGTTCGCCTGTGGGACCGGCTTCCGTATTGAACTCCAGTTTCGTATACCAGTAGGAAGGTGGGAAATAAGCATACACCTTTGGATAGGGACCCATCCACACACCGGTCAAGCCGGTAATGGTACTGGGGGCCTGGGTGGCTGAAGATTCATAAGGCCGGGTGTTGTCATATTCATCCAATACTTTGATGTATCTCTTTTCAACATCAGGGGGTGGGAAATTATCACTTCCGTATAGCCAGGTAAAAACCGAAGGATGATTGCGCAGATGGACAATCTGGTCTTTCCAGCTCAATTCGGCCACATCACCTGTGTGCGGTGTCCAGTTTTTCCAGCGTTCCCATGCACTGCAGCAGCACCAGCCCACCATGAGCAAAATGCCTTCTTCATCGCACCTTTCAAACAAATAATCAGAGCCCCGCGGAGCTTCCATCCTCAGGGTATTCAGGTTCATGTGCTTTGCATACAACAGGTCTGCGTCTGTCCGTTCATTGGATGGCCGCAGCATCAGGTCTTGCACATAGCCGCCGCCCCTGATAACGATGTTCTTACCATTCACCTGGAAAACTTTTGTATGAAGTTTGTCGAAATTGTTCATCCATGCGGTGATCTCGCGAATGCCAAAGCGCACTTTTTTGGTGTCCGTTGTACTGCCTGAGGCCTCAAAACTAAGGTTCAGGTCATAAAGGTTTTGGGGACCTACTGTATGCGGCCACCAGAGGCGCGGATTAGCCATCACCAGTTGGGGAAATGTCTCAGGCAGAAAACTCACCAGCTTTGTTTCCCCGGCTCCCAGCTTTACTTCTTGCGAGAAAGTAATATTTTCAATGGTCCCTTTCAGCATTCCTGTTACCGGTTTCTTCTCTGCATTCCGCAGTTCTGCCGTGACCGTGAGTCTGGCCTGGTCGGTTGACGGCAGGTTCAGCTTTGTTACCACATGGGGGTTTTCAATTGCCACTGCACCGGTTGCATGAACGGACACGTCGTACCATATACCCATGCCCCGGTCGGGCGGGGTGGGGTTCCAGTCAACCCAGGTGATGGTAAGGTCCATTCCCTTTGGAGGAAATATCTCCAGGGCCAGGCAATTGTTATCGCCTGGTAAGGCTTCTTTTGAAATATCGAGGTTAAAGAGACGATACGCACCTTCAATAGTGGTTGTATCGGCAATAAGCTTGCCGTTCAGCCAGATATTTGCTTTGTAGTTGATGCTGTGAAACTGCAGCCAGGTGTGCATTCCTTTATAATCGGCAGGGAGTTTGAACTCGGTACGGTACCACCAGGCAACCTTAAACGGACTGCCATCGGGCATGTCTCTGTTCCGCTCGGGGGTTGTACCGGGAAGGTTTTTGATGTTGGTTCCAAAATAGGGATCGGGGTAAACCTTGTTGGCAACTAATGCAGCAAGAACAGTTGCAGGCACAGAAGTGGGATACCATCCATTGGTATTGAAGCCGGTATTTGAAATGGCTTTACCGTCTGGCTTGATTTCATTGGAAGACTGTATTGCCCAGTTATCTTTAAGCAGAATTTTTCTGCCTGCAGGGGCCTGTGCGAGGCAGGTTAAGGAAAGGATAACCAATACGACGGCAGTGAAGATAATACGGGTTTTCATATCGCGGGTTTTAATGATAGATGTATAAATTCATTTTTAAGTATTAAAGTTAGTAAAATAAATTGACAGGAAGCTTTTACATTTAAATCGGATTAATTCCGATTCAAATATTTCAAATTAGATATATAGTTATTATCTTTATTAACACTATGAATTTCTAAAAAAAAGAAATATGAGTGGCACCCAAACATCATCCGTTTCAGGACCGGGCTTAAAACGTGTTCTTGGACTTTCGTCACTGGTACTGTACGGGATTATTCTTATTCAGCCTACGGCGCCAATGCCATTGTTCGGCGCTGCTGCAGGTTTAGCTCATGGTCATGTGGTTACCACGATTCTGATAGGTATGGTGGCGATGCTGTTCACTGCTATCAGTTACGGGCGTATGGCTAATGCTTATCCCAGTGCCGGTTCGGCATATACATATGTCAGCAGGGAAATTCATCCCGCACTTGGTTACTTTGTAGGCTGGGGTATGATTTTCGACTATGTAATGAATCCTATAATCAGCGTGATATGGATCAGTAAGGCTTCCATGAATTTAATTCCCGAAATACCCTTCGCAGTTTACGCAATTGCTTTTACATGTTTATTTACGGCAATGAACTTGCGTGGAATTGAAGCCAGTTCACGTACTAACTCTATCATAGCTACCGGATTGGGTGTGGTTATTATTCTTTTCCTGGGAGCGGCGGCCCGTTATCTTTTTTTACATCCTCCCGTCAATGCAGCTGAATGGACAAGACCATTTTATGATCCCAAGACTTTTTCGTTTTCCGCAGTATCTGCAGGTGCATCGCTGGCAGTCCTTACCTACATTGGTTTCGACGGAATTTCAACATTGTCTGAAGAGGTTCATAATCCACGACGCAACATCCTGTTGGCTACAGTCCTGGTTTGCCTTATTACAGGTGTGCTTGCTTCAATACAGGTTTATACCGCTCAGCTTGTATGGCCGGGAACAACCTTTCCGGACCAGGACACGGCATTCTGTTATGTAGCAGGAAAGGCAGGTGGCCAATGGCTCTTCCATGCTGTCAACCTTGCACTACTGGTAGCGACAATAGGTTCAGGTTCAGGTGCCCATCTCGGAGCCGGCCGTCTTCTATATGGAATGGGACGAGACAATGCTATCCCCGGTAAGTTCTTTGCTAAAATTAATCCACGCACGCGCATACCTTCTAACAATATAATCCTGGTCGGCGTAATAGTCCTTTTCGGCGTATTCCTGCTTACCTACCCGTTAGGTGCTCAATTACTAAATTTTGGGGCCTTAATTGCATTCATGGGGGTTAATGCCTCTGCTTTTGTGCGCTATTTTTTACGCAACGAACACAAAACCTTCAGCAATCTTATTGTACCGATCTTAGGATTTACTATCTGTTTATATCTATGGCTCAGCCTTGGATACAAAGCCAAGATCGCAGGAATGTGCTGGCTTACAGCCGGTGTCCTTTATGGTGCATACCGGACATCATGGTTTCGTAAACCTCTTCAGTTTGTACGGATTGAAACCAATGATGAACCTGAAGCAAATGAAACGGTTATTGATCCTCCTGATTCTGCAAAGCTTAAATGAATCCTGCCAAGTCGGGATTAATTATTTTACAGAAAAGAAAAAGACAATACGAGTGAAACGAATAAGGGAGTAATTTGGCTTTGCAAGGAACCCCCACAAGGGATCACCGCATGTAATCCCCATTTCTCCCAGTGTTGAAAAACTTAGGTAATTGATTTACAGTCCAATAACTTAATTTTATTATTTTTTAACTTTTTACGTGTAAAAAATACATTTATTTTTCTTACCTTTCATAACAACTTCAAGCTGGTGAAATCAACCGATCTTGCCGGTATTGGTTACGGCATATTCATTATGGATCTTAAGAAGGCAAAAAATAGAATTACATTTTAAAATCCTGCATAATCAAGACCTACGAAACTATTATTAACATTTTATACTTTTATCATCTATGAAAAGGTTCAATTATTTAATCATATTTTTGTTGGCAGCATGCCTGTTCCCCGGTTGCTCAAAACAAAAACCTTCAGTCATATCTGTTGATGTGGCAAAAGAAGGTGCCGAAATTTCCAAAGGACTCTGGGGTATCTTTTATGAAGAGATCAGTCGTGCCGGTGATGGCGGACTCTACCCGGAAATGATCTATAACATGGGCTTTGAAGAGAAAAATATTCCCTCTTCAACAACATTTGCCGATGGATTTATTATTGCCCCTTCCCTTCCAAATTATGGCTCGGGGCGAATAAGCAATTTCAGATTCAAATTTAATGCGGATGAGAAATCAGAAGGATGGATACTGGAATCAAAAGGAGCATCAAAAGCAGAAATGAAAATCACTACCGATAATCCCTTGAACAAAGCTACACCTCATTCTCTGCAGATCGACATCAGCAAAAATGACGGTGGAGTTAATCTCATTAATGAAGGATTTAAAGGAATTTCCGTTCTGAATGGTGAAAAATATGACCTCCTGTTCTTCCTGAAGGCTGACAAATCCTATAAAGGGAAAGTTAATGTCTTACTGATCAGTTCAAATGGTAACGTTATTTCTTCAAGTGAGTATAAAGTAAATAATTCAGGTACCTGGACTAGTTATGCATATACTATTACTTCAATTATTACTGATAACAAAGCAAAACTTGTAATGCAGTTTAATTCCACAGGTGAGCTGTGGGTTGACTTTGTTTCTCTCCTTCCACAGAACACATTTATGGGTAGAAAAAATGGCCTGCGGAAAGATATTGCCCAGATACTGGCGGACCTGAAACCCTCATTTATCAGGTGGCCGGGCGGTTGTATTGTTGAAGGATTCACAATGGAGAACAGGGTTAACTGGAAGGAATCGATTGGTGACCGTATAACCCGTCAGGGGCAGTTTGACCTGTGGGGCTATCATAATACCTATAATTTCGGCTATCATGAATTTCTTCAATTCTGTGAAGATATCGGCGCTGTGGGGATGTTTGTGGCCAATGCCGGTGTTTCATGCTCTGTCCGTAATGGTGACTATTACGAAATGAAAGATATGAAAACAATTGTTCAGGATGCTCTCGATGCAGTGGAATATGCAATTGGCGATAAAAGCACAAAGTGGGGTGCCGAGCGTGCTAAAAACGGACATCCGGCTCCTTTCCCCCTGAAATATGTTGAGATCGGAAATGAAAACTCGGGCCCGATTTACGGTGAGCGTTACAATATGATTTACAAAGCATTAAAGGAAAAATATCCGCACCTGACCTATATCAACACTAATGGGTTAAGGAATCAACTTCCCTCCTATTATGATGCTGACAAAATTGAGATGATCGACCCTCATTATTACAACAGTCCTGAATTTTTCTATAGTAATGTTCGTATGTATGACACTGTTCCAAGAGGCAATTATGAAGTTTATATAGGCGAATATGCCTGTAACAGGAATGTGGGAACGGGTAACATGGATGCTGCCCTGAGCGAAGCTTCCTTTATGACCGGTATTGAGCACAACTCAGACCTTATCAAGATCGCTTCGTATGCTCCGCTTCTTGAGAATGTTAATTACAGGAACTGGCCAACCAACCTTATAAGATTCAAAAATGATTCGGTATTCGGACGTTCTTCTTATTATGTCCAGAAGATGTACAACGAGAACAGACCAGATTTAAATCTAGTTTCAACACTCGACTGGGTTCCTCCGGCAGAGAATATTTCAGGGAATGTCGGTTTCGAAGCTGCAGCATTTGCAGTCAATTCAACAGTTAAGTTCAAGGACTTTACCGTCAGCAAGGGTTCAAAAGTTCTCTATACTTCAGATTTTCCTGCAGATACGGCAAAATGGAAAATTCTTTCGGGAAACTGGGAAGTAATAGAAAATGCATATTCAACAAAAATTGGCCAACAGAATCCTCAGGGCCAGCCCGGTCAGGGAGGTGGACAAAACCGGGGCAGAAGGACAAATGCCATGCTGCTTGAAGATCTTATTTTTGAAGATTGCACGATCTCGGCAAACATTAAAAGAGACAGTGTATTCAATGGATTCAGCATCAGGTTCGGAGTTTCCGATGACAGAAATTACTTCCTCTTATCAGTAGGAAGCAGCAGGATGCAGAGAGGTGGCGGTTTCGGAGGCCAGCAAGATCAGAATCAGCCAAGAACCTATATTGTTACAGTTGATAAAGTTGCCAATGGAAGCAATGTCAGAGTCGGAACTATCGGCAAACCGTTTGAGTTCGGTATAGATGGATGGCATAATATCAAACTGACTATAAATGGTAAAATGATCAGCTGTTCCATCGATGATGTAACCCAGGGTGAAATTGAATATAAAAGACTCCAGAAGCAGTATGCAATTGCAGGTTACGATCGCACCAATAATGAAATAATAGTTAAAGTTGTGAATGGTGAGGGAACTCCTTTCAATACAACTATTAATCTTAACAATGCTGCTGAGGTTAATCCTGTCGGTCAGGTAATTACGATATCTTCTGCTTCTAATCAGGATGAAAATAGCTTTGCCGAACCGACAAAAGTATCTCCCCATGTATCGGAATGTGCAGAATTCAGCAACTCATTTAAAATGGAGTTCAAACCTTATTCATTTACAATACTTAGAATAAAAGCAAAAAAACAGAGTATTTAACACCAGGGGTTCAGAAGTTTACTCCGCTGTTGAATTTTCAATTTGTGGACTATTTACCTCCAGAGTCAGGAACAATGAATTTTGATCTTACAGCAAGTATTCTTGCATGCTCCTCCCCTTCCCTGGTGGCACTATAAAATCCTATCAGAGTGCATGGTGAAAAATAGAAAACATCACCTTCCTTGGCTGGAAAGCGTATCTCTTTTCCGTCAGAAGTCTGCCCTGCCACCATTTCACCATTTCCTCTGAGAACAAAATATACCTCTTCTTCCCTTTCATGAATGTGAGGAATATTGGTTCCGCCTGCAGCAAAATCCATGATGAACAGGCTGTTAACCTGACAGGCAGCGGCAAGTCTGTCTCTTTTGCTTTCTGTTGTACCCATAAGCAATTGAAACTGTGTTGTTGGTCCATGTTGACCAAGAACCTGTAAAGGTACTTCATCAGCATTTGCAATCATCAGCTTTTGGGTTTGATTCATTTTTGTTCCATCAGGAATTTTATATCCCATCACAATTACTTTCAAAGTTTTTTCCCGGGGATTTGATAATCCATATTCCACACCGACAGGAATATATACAAAATCACTTTTCGTGACCGGAACAGTCTCTTTTGCGTAATGAAGATTTCCTGTACCTTCAAGAATGAATATAACCTGTTCCTCTTTTTCATATCTTACAATACTGCTTGATCCTCCTGAGTCAATGGAAAGGAAACCATACCTGGCGATACATTTAACAGTCTCGGCATTACTATCTCCATCTCCAAAAATTGGTTTATAGTACGCTGACTCACCAGAAATGTCTGCCTTTTTAACTAAGACATCAGATAAAGTCCGTTTTAGGAATTCCGGAGTCTGTCCCTCAATAATAAATGAAAAACATGCCGAAAAGAAGAGTGGCAGAATTAAATATCTCATATTATTTTGATTTTCTTTATATTACCATTTATTTCTTATCTGCGATCCATCGTATAGCCGTATTCGCCTTTATCGTTTATATGCCACCATGGGCCCATATTTGCCCATCGGCCAATGATTTTCTTATCGATTGCTTCCTGCCAGAGAAATGGCTTATCAAATTCAGGGGTAGGTTCAAAATAGCCAGATTTGTATAAATATCCCGGTTCTCTTAAATATTTTTTCATTACTTCATCATTTAGTTCGATCCCCAAACCCGGTTTTTCAGGAACTTTTATGAGTCCATCCCGGATTATGGGTTTTTCAAACCCTGTAATCAGATCCGACCACCATGGTATTTCAAGCGCATGATTCTCAAGGCATATAAAATCCTGAATAGTTGCAGCACAATGAACCATTGCAATTGAAGCTATTGGCGAGCCGGCACAATGCATCATAGTTCTGATACCAAATATATGACCGTAATCTGCTATCTTTTTTGTTTCAAGCATGCCGCCTGAAGTTAGCATATCGGCATGAATAATGTCAATAGCGTTTTCTTCAATAAAAGGTCTGTATCCCTCGAAGCCAAAAATATCTTCAAATCCCAGTGTAGGAACAGGAGATCCTGCACTGATTGCTTTATTGACATTTACTGAATTGGTTTGAGAGAAGTGGTAAACATCTTCTATATATGCAAGGCAGTATTTCGATTGTGACATGAATTCACCCAGCCTTATACCTGTCTGGATATTCATTGGCCCGAAATGGTCAGCCCCCAGCGACACCTTGTAACCGATAACATCTCTGATTCTTTCAACATAACTACCCCATACTTCCAGACCTTTTTCAGTGGGATAACCTCCCGACTGGGCTCCTTCAATACCTTCCAGATACCATGGTCGGAGATCCATCTTATAATGCTTATACCCCTGTTTTAACCTGATTTCCATGAACCGTGCGAAAGCCTCTTTATCTTCTGAGCCAAATGTATCGGCATATACAGAAATTGTATCTCTCAGTTTTGTCCCTAATAGTTTGTAACATGGCCATCCCATAACTTTTCCTGCAATATCCATTAAGGCAATATCAATTGCACTGTATCCTCCTCCAAATCTTCCATGTCCGGTAAATGGCCGGATTGAATGAAGTATACTTTCTATATCCAGAGGGTCCTTTCCGATAAGATATGGTTTCATCATAAGCGCCTGGCCAAGAAATCCGGCATCTCTTACCTCCCCAAGTCCGTAAATATCCTGATTTGTATAAATTTTAATTATTGGATAATCATAATTCGATGCTACGGTGCACCCCCTGATATCCGTGATTTTAAGGTTAGTAGGTCTTGACAAAGCACGAAGCGGATTGAATGCAAGTCCACCTAATACAAGTCCGGAATAGCCTATTGCCGAGGTTTTAACAAATGATCTGCGGTCCATTGTTCGGGATTATAAAGGTTAATTCTTCAGACAAAAGAGTAAGATTTTCTTAATCATCTATTACGTAGATATTTTTACCAAAATTTACGAAAAAATCCAAAGAATCAATATGAAAATGGTTTTTATTTACTATTTTAAAGACATATTAATAAATCAGGAATTTTACTTTATCAGATTCCGGAACAAGTGATCTTTTATATCCTGATGTTTCATTTTAGTAATATAAATCAAAAAATAATATTATGGAAAAAAAGAAAAAAAACAGAGAAATAGGCCGGAGGGAATTCATTCATGTGGGTTCAATGGCTGCCTTATCGGTTCCTTTTATCTCCGGCTTTGAATCATCAGGTTTGAAGAACATCTCGAATGAGATACCGCAGTCAACAACTCCTGAATGGCGTAATAAACAGGATGGGATAGTCTATAGGCAGTTGGGAAGAACCGGGTTTATGGTTTCAGAGATAGTCTATGGAAGTGAGTTTACCACTCCGGAAAACATCAGACCTGTTGAGATTGCAATTGAAAGAGGGGTGAATTACCTGGATACCGCTCCCCAGTACGGGAGAGGTGCATCTGAAACGGCTCTGGGTAAAGTGCTTAGCAGTTCTTCAAAAAGGGAGAAGGTGTTTCTTGCTACTAAAATCAGTGCCTTTCCGTCACTCCGTAACAGACTCTATAAAGAGATCTTCGATGGATTATCGACTACGAAGAAGGAAGCCCTGCAAAAAAAAGCCCTGGATATGCGAAGAGAAAGAGGTATCGAAAAGCCAGGCTATTTTCTTACATATTGGCCCGGTCATCCACGTCAGCTTGATGGAGTATTTCTGAGTGATGCCATGATGGCAGAATATGGTGAAAAAGTAGAGGGCAGCCCGGAGTTTAAGAAACTAATCATAAGCACAGTTGAAGAATCACTAAAGAGATTAGGTACCGATTATTTAGACATTGTCCATTGCCCTCATGCAACGAACAGTCCGCACGAGGCAAAAAACCCATTTATTGCTGAAACATTCAGCGAACTCAAAAAACAGGGTAAGGTGAGATTTCACGGATTATCAACTCATAGCGACATGGCACCGATTTTAAATACAGCCATCGATGCGAAACACTTTGATGTGGTAATGCTGGCATACAATATAGTTAATTACGGATTTTTGGATCATGTAATAAAAAGAGCCAAAGAGAATAATGTCGGAATTATTGCAATGAAGGTTGCAATGGCAGTATTTACACCATATTCTCCTGAACAAGTCCCGATCCCTGAATGGAGAATCCAGAAACTAAACCAGATCATACCCGGGGATATGAAATTACCAGTCAAAGCTTATTTATGGGCATTGCAGAATACAGATCTGTCTGGCGTTGTATCCGGGATCACAACAGAAGAGATGTTACTGGAAAACCTCTCAGTAGTTGGTAAAAAAATTGAACTGCAGCCAGCCTGACAGTGCTTTTTAATTTTTCAATAAATCCTTAATATGGACCTGGTCTACCTCAACCTGAGGATTGAATGATCCGCTATTCATATATTTAAGAATTGATACAAGAAGCTGTTCAGAAACAGGTCTCTCTTCAATGCCATCTTTGAGGTTAATACTACAAACCAGTAGCTTTCCATTGCCGGTTTTTGTTTCAAAGGCAAGACCCAATCTTCTGTTCTCGAACCAGGTATCAATTGGTTGGATAAGAGGTTTCAGTTTTACAGGGAAATCATTGAGTATCATTGCCTGTGAATGGGTTACCGGATCCCACCATTGCCAGTTGGTGTGATTTTCTGTCGGAAAATCACTGAATAACGGATGCTTAGGATCGCAAAGAATTCCAAGTGTATGTGGTGCCTGGTTATTTGTCCAGGCTGTGTTCCAGAATATACTTGAAAATCCGATTGCAATCTGTGCTCCCTTTTCTTTTCCGACTTTACCATAAGTAAGTAACAGAACAGAACCTCCATTTTTCAGAGTTGTTTCAGCATTTTTATCAAGCTTGTCTGTCATTAAAACATTGCCATTAATTATCTCCTGTTTTGCAGGATAAACCCAAAAATCCCAGTTGTTTCTATAAGATGTGTTTTCTACAGAAACTTCCAGTATAAGTTTCTGAACTTTAGAAATATTGGCCAGATCAACTGATAAAGAACCTATTGGAATACAATTACCAATCGCTATATCCTCTTTTGTGAAAATCTCCTTATAAATAGTGTCACCTGCTGAATTTAAAACATCACACAGAATCACAGGCTTTTTTAACGATTTTGCCCCGAAATGGGCCATTTCAATCTCCGCTTTAAAAGACTCATTATTACTGTAAACAAGTTTCTGCATCCTTGCCAGTGGAACGGTCTCATTACAAAACATTCTGAATTCTTCGGGGGTGATGTATCCTTTCGATTCAAAGAAGGGATTAAGTATACCAACAAGGGCAGTTCCCTGCCCGGGAAAATCGTGAAGCTGAAGAAGGTGAAAACCTGCAAATCCGGGTGTCCTGAGAGCTGCCTCAATATCAGCCTTATAGCATAATACCTGAAGTTTTCCTGATGCCATCAGGAAATCCTCTGCCTGGTCGCCCATGCTATTTTCAATCAGTGTTTCGCGGAAAATCTCAAAATTTGTTGGTTTCAGGACACCGGGGTATTTCGAAATCTCTTTAAAATCGGGATAAACACACCATTGTCCGATCTCATGACTGACAGTAGGTACTGTGAACTTTGAAACAAAATCACGAAAGTCAAACATGGTCTGGGGAGGTTCAGCATTAATGATACTCTTTAACCCTTCTCCCCAGTGTTGAATCCTTGGTTCAGACGATAGGTTGTAATCATTTTCAGGAATTATTGGCCATCCAGCTGCAGATGTATATACCCTTCGGTTATCCTTTGTTTTCCAGTATGTCAGAAGCTTTCCCAAATATTCTTTCTGGTTTCTACCGGCAGGTTCATTACCATAAGCCATCATGCAGAATGATGGGTGGTTTCCATAGGTCTTCAGAATTTTGTCTCCCTCCTGGTATATATATTCATCGATAACTCCTCCATTACCTATTGAACTCCCCTGGTTAGCCCATGAAGAACATTCGATATGAAAATAAATTCCAAGTTTATCAGCGGCAATGAAAGCAGCTTCCGGAGGGCACCATGAATGGAACCGGATATGGTTTAATCCATAATCTTTGCAAGTCTGCAAAACTTTCTCCCACGATTTAACATCAGTCGGAGGGTAACCTGTAAGCGGGAAAATGCAGCATTCAAGTGTTCCTCTTAAGAATATCTGCTGACCATTTACTTCGAAACGTGTTCCATTGGTTTTAAACTCACGCATGCCGAAGTCCTCTGACGTATGATCAATTATTTCCCCCTTCGATCCTTTCAGACTTACAGATAGTTTATATAATGAAGGCGTGAATTCACTCCATAATTGCATCTTATTTCCCATCGGATAGTCAATCACCAGTTGCAGTTCCTTTGAACCGGTGTTTGCTGACACAACTTTACTTTTCAGTTTTTGCGAGATACCCGAATTAAAACTTTCAGCCTGCAGCGCTACTTTTCCCTTAAACGTTGTTCCCGTTTTGTTGGTTAATTCTACAATTATTTTTGCTTTTTTACCTTGGATATCAGGATATACCCTTACATCACTGATAAATACTTTTGATGTTGCTTTCAGACTAATATCTCCTGTAATGCCGTTCCAGTTCGACTGGGTGTGGTCACTGATACTGTGAGAGTTAACCCCGATAGGAATAATTACGCGGTTATCAATTCTGATATTGAAAAGGTTTTTACCAGGAACAATCAGATCTGTTATATCATATTCATGAGGCGTTGCCAGGCTGTTCTGACTTCCTGCCTTTTTATCATTAACAAATACTGTCGATTCCCAATGACAACGTTCAAGGAAGAGTACAATGCGAGTTCCTTTCCAGTTTGCAGGTATCTCAATCTCTTTCTGATACCATGCTGCTCCTTTATAATATTTGACTGGTTTCAGCCAGAATGGTATTTTTATGTTTCCCGGCTGACGGTACTTTTCATACTTCTTATCGGTGAAATATGATTTATCAATAATATCGCCGGTCCAGTCTGTCTTGAGAGTAACCTCATCACCTTTTCCGTTTTCTGCCATTGAACCAGGCATCTCAACTGTCTCCTGGCTTAATTTAGTATACCATTTGTTTTCAATTCTCTGATCGAGTGAATCGATTCTGAATTTCCAATCACCTGCAAGGGAAAAGCTATTTCTTACTTCGACATTCTGACTTGTGCATCCGGAGACAACAAATAAAAGAATTAATATTTTTTTCATATCAAATATATTTGTTGTTGACGCACGACTCACGACTAACGGCGCAGGGGAAATCAAATTCTTTTCTTCCTTGTGTCGTGTGTCTTGTGTCGAGCGTCATTTTGTCAAATTTTAGTTAATTCATGTTCAATTTCTTCAAGAGACTTTCCTTTTGTTTCTGGTAGTCTTTTATAAATGAACCAGAAACCAATCACACAAATTACCCCGTAAAGCCAGAAAGTACCTGAAGCATTAAGCAGCTTATTCAGTAACGGGAATGTGTAAGTAAGCACGAAACAGGCTGTCCACAATGAAAATGTTGCAACCGACATTGCAGTTCCGCGCATGCGGTTTGGAAAAATCTCAGAGAGAATAACCCATGTTACCGGTGCGAGCGACATAGCATAACAGGCAATTGCAACTACTACCATTATTAATAAAGGTAATCCCTGCAAATGGAAAAAGTACATACTCCCGATTACGGCAAATATACCTGCAAGACCCCCTGAACCCAGAAGCATAAGCGTTTTCCTGCCAAGTTTGTCGACAGTAAACATCCCGATAAATGTGAAAACAAGGTTTACGCTACCGGTAATCACTATATTAAACAGGATGTCTGAAACGCTATAACCTGCGGTTGCAAAGATCTCCTGAGCATAATTGAAAATCACGTTTATCCCGCACCATTGCTGGAAAACTGCAATAACGATACCAAGAATCAGGATTTTACGGAAACCTGGTTGCATTAGAAGACTAAAATCTGACTTATCTGCCCCTTTACGTAAGGTTTCATTAATTGAGGTCAGTTCAGAACCTGCAAAATGGGGACCGCCAATTTTTGTCAATATCTTAAGTACCTTACTGTGATTAGTTTGATCTTTTGCCAGCCATCTCGGACTTTCCGGTACAAACCACATAAGAATAAAAAAGAGTCCTGCAGGTACAGTGCAGGCATAAAACATCCATCGCCAACCCATTTGTCCGTTCCATGAAGTCAGAATATCACTTGTTGTTGCCCCGGCAGGAACAGGTCGGGCAATCCTCCAGTTAACTAGCTGAGCTGCAAGAATCCCTATGACAATGGTTAGCTGGTTTATTGAAACAAATCCTCCCCTGACATTACCGGGTGTAATTTCAGCAATATACATTGGAGAGAGATTTGAGGCAAGACCAATACCAATACCACCAAGCATCCGGAAGATAATAAATGTTCCAAATGAACCAGATGCTCCTGTTCCAAGGGATGCTGCAACAAATAAACCTGCGGACAGAATCAGGAGTTTTTTCCTCCCAAACCGGTCACTTAACCAACCAGATAACACTGCTCCTGCCAGACAACCTATAAGAGCACAACTCATTGCCCAGCCCTGTAAAAACGTATTGTTTGTAATTCCTAAAAAAGGTTCATAAAAAGGTTTTGCTCCTCCTATCACGACCCAATCGTAACCGAAAAGAAGTCCACCCATTGCAGAAACAAGCGAAATGCTTACCAGGTAATTCCAGTTAATTTTTTGGTCTTTCATTAGTACAGCTTGAATATTTCAGGATTGGTTTTATCAGAATTCTTTCAAGGCCTCCAGCATCGCAACGACATTTTCAAAGGGGACGTTAGCCTGAATATTATGAACAGTGTTAAAGACGAAACCACCATTATTGTTAAACATTTCACACTGGGATTTAACCTGCTCCTTAACCTGAGCCGGAGTTCCGAAAGCAAAAACACCCTGGGTATCAACACCTCCGCCCCAGAAGACAAGCTTATCACCATATTCCTTCTTAAGTTTCCGGGGATCCATATCAGAGGCATTTATCTGAACCGGATTTATAATATCAAATCCCGATTCGATGAAATGCGACAAAAGCGGTTCAACAGCACCGCATGAGTGTTTAAATGTTTTCCAGTTTGTATTCTGGTGGATCCAGTCATTTACTTTTTTATAATATGGCAACCAAACCCTGTCGTAGGTTTCAGGTGAACAGAAAGTTGAATTCTGGGTACCGAAATCGGTACCACAAGTAAAGACAACATCAATTTTATTTCCTATGACATTGTGTAATAACTTAAGATTTTCAATGGCTATATCTGTCTGCCTGTCATATATTCCTTTAATAAAATCCTCTCTTATGAGTGTGGAAATATACCATTCTTCGACACCACGAATTCCTTTTGGATTCTTTAACCCGACAGCAGGGACAAGGGCAATATCTCCCAGGGCTGTCCCTCCTAAAGAAGCAACTACTGCTTTTGAATTATCTTCAAGTAATTTAATCTGATTTTTCCAGTAAGTAAGCTCCGGCTCAGTGATATGAGCAAATTCCTCAAGGTTGTCCTCTACTTTCATCTTTGATTCATCAATAGGCTGCTGTCTGTCGAGGGCGTCGAAAAAGTAACCCGCCTTTGGCATCATACCACTTGGAGGTACAGAAGTATCTCCTTCAGGATACATCAGAATATCACCATTGCTGTTATAAGTGTAATTAAAAGTGCCGGGAAAAAGTACCTCCTGTCCCCATAGCGTTTTATGAACCTTCCAGTTTTCATTCGGAACTCCGAACATATTCTTTGCAGAAAACAATCCAATTACATCTATATTCATTGCTTTTATCAACTCATTGTCAATCTCTCCGAGCATCTGGTACGGTTCAATAACTTTGACAGGTTTTTTCTCCAGTCCGTAGTATTCACGAAGTTTTTCAACAATCACGACATGGATACCTGTTACAGCGGTGGAGCCAAAATCTACTACAACCTTATCAGGTTGCTGATGGTTTATTGTCTTTAAGAAATTCTGTCTTGAAGAGTCTGGCATATCTAAAAATTTAAAAGCCATTTATTCAGTTCATAAAGTTAATCGATTCTAAATATTATGACATTCATGCTATATTATTCTTAAATGCTTTTTTTCTTTAGCTTATCTTTGTAATATGAATATTGGTTATCAAATACCTGAACCCCTTTTATTCAACCCTCTTAAGCACCATCTTGGATTCATTAAAGAGTTCATAAATCTTAAAATAGAAGATGAATCTAATGCTGATATTAAAAATCTCATTAAAGACCTGAAACATCTGGGCACATCTGTAATGGATGTTTATACCGGATCATTATCTATTATTAATATTTGCAAAGAAGTTGAAGAATTTCTTGAACAGAAAGATATTTTAAGGAGAGAGCCTTTCTCCCTTTGGGCAGGTATAAATATGAATAACTTCAAAATAATCTCATTATCCGACAGTTCACAATGGACCCTTAAATATCACAATAACGAAATCAGGTACGTCCATCTTTTCCCAGCTCGATCAAGTCCGCACTCTTTCAGGGTCAAATCAAACACACTGAAATCAGCATTGCTATACTATATATTAATTGGTAAAGATTTCATTACCGGTGATGATCTAAACAAGGCCAGGATACTCTTAGGTCTGTCTCCTATAAAGGATACTGTTGATACTGAGGCGATAATGGAAATGATCGAAATCTTAAGGGTTTCGGGTTCCTCGTTTCGAGTTCCTGGTTAGGCCTCTATATACTTTTGTCTTTATCCTTTTATCTTTTGTCTTAACTTTTAACTTGAAAAGGCGCCTTTCAGCGCCTTTTTGTGATCCCGGGGCGACTCGAACGCCCAACCAACAGAACCGGAATCTGTCATTCTATCCATTGAACTACGGGACCATAACAACAACGCAAAAATATAACCAAAAGCCCATTTATACAACTAATTCAGTAAATTTACCTGATCCGACCATCTATTGCAACACCTCATTAATGAAATTTGCCAAAGATTTTCTATTTTCGCAGACTCATATTCAGCATTAAAACTATTTTAACTAATCAGGTTTAAATGCTGTGAAGTCGGAAGTCGGAAGTCGGAAGTCAGAAGTTAAGAATTATAGATACGGTGGCAATCTTTAAACTTCGGACTTCTGACTTCGGTCTTCGGACTTATTAGAAACAACTTATCAAGAAAAGAGCAAGATGGATTACAATTTCCACGAAATTGAAAAGAGGTGGCAGAAATACTGGGAGGATAACAAAACCTTTAAAACTCCGGAAGATTTAACTAATCCGAAAAAGTGTTATATTCTCGACATGTTCCCTTACCCGTCAGGGGCAGGTCTGCATGTGGGTCACCCTGAGGGATATACAGCAACAGATATTTTCAGCAGATACAAAAGGATGAAAGGATTCAATGTACTCCACCCAATGGGATGGGATGCATTCGGCCTTCCTGCAGAACAGTATGCCATACAAACCGGAACACATCCTTCAATTACCACAAATAACAATTGTGATACTTTCAGAAGACAGATAAAAGAACTCGGACTAAGTTATGACTGGGACAAAGAAATTAATACAACTGATCCCGGCTATTTTAAATGGACCCAGTGGATATTTATACAGCTTTATAATACATGGTTCGATGATAAATTGCAGAGAGGAAGACCAATTTCCGAATTAAAGTTACCGGAAAACATTGCAAAGCTTGGTCAGAAAGAGATAGTTAAATACATTGATTCCAAGAGACTTGCATACTACGACAATGCCTTGGTGTGGTGGTGTCCAAGCTGCCGGATAGTATGCGCAAACGAAGAGGTCATGACTGATGGTTCTCATGAGAAATGCGGGAACAGGGTTGAAAAGAAAAATCTCAAACAATGGATGCTCCGCATTCCACTTTATGCCGAACGGCTGCTGAAAGGCATTGATAAACTCGACTGGCCTGAAGGGATTAAAGATATGCAGCGCAACTGGATAGGGCGCTCAACCGGAGCTGAAGTTGATTTTAAAATTGAAGGATTAAACGAAAATTTGACCGTTTTTACAACAAGGCCCGACACATTATTTGGAGCAACATATATGGTAATTGCACCTGAACATCCTCTTACAGATGCAATTACAATACATGACAATAAAAATTCCGTTAACGATTATATTAAAGCTACTTCTCTTAAATCAGACCTTGACCGGACTGATCTTGCAAAAGAAAAAACAGGGATCTTTACCGGCAGGTATGCAATTAATCCTGTAAATAAGAAGCAGATACCGATATGGGTAGCTGATTATGTATTAACAGGTTACGGCACAGGTGCAATTATGGCTGTTCCTGCTCACGACACCAGGGACTTCGAATTTGCTCAAAAATTCAATCTTCCTATTGTCTGCATACAAGATCCTGATGTTTCTGATTCAGAGCAGAAGAAAAGAATCCTTGACGGGAAGGAATGCTGGACTGAAGACGGGAAATATATTAACTCATCAGATAAATCGACCGGTATTGACATAAACGGCATGAATAAAGATGCTGGTATCGCTCATATTACCAGGTGGCTTGGGACAAAAAACCTGGGAACAGCGAAAGTTAACTATAAGCTCCGCGACTGGCTTTTCAGCAGACAGAGATACTGGGGTGAGCCATTTCCTGTAATTCATTGGGAAGATGGAGAAATTACAGCGATGAACGAGAATGAACTTCCCCTCGAACTGCCTAAACTTGAAAAATATCTTCCAGGCGAAACGGGCGAATCACCTCTTTCAAACTCAACTGAATGGTTGAATGTAGCTGATAAAAACGGACGCAAAGGCAGAAGGGAAACCAATACCATGCCTCAATGGGCAGGATCGTGCTGGTATTACCTCCGGTTTATTGATCCGAAAAATGACAAAATAATTTTTGACCTGACAAAAGAGAAATACTGGATGCCGGTTGATCTTTATATTGGTGGCGCTGAACATGCTGTCCTTCACCTCCTTTACAGCCGGTTCTGGCACAAAGTATTATTTGACCTTGGAATTGTCTCAACAGACGAACCCTATCAAAGATTATTCAACCAGGGAATGATCCTTGCCTTTGCTTACGAAACTGAATCAGGGTCCAAGGTTTCAGGTGATCTGGTTGAAGAGCGTGAGGGCAAATACTTCCATAAAGAGACAGGTGACAAACTGAAACAGATCGTCGCAAAAATGTCAAAATCGCTCAAGAATGTAGTTAATCCCGATGATGTTACATCAAAATACGGGGCTGACTCCCTAAGACTTTATGAGATGTTTATGGGGCCACTTGATGTTACAAAACCATGGGACGATAAAGGCGTCAAAGGAGTATTCGGGTTCCTTGGGAGAACTTTCAGGTTCCTGTCAAATCCGGAGAATATAACTAAGGGAGAGGAAGATGGAGAGGTCGTAAAAGCACTTCACCATGTTATCAAAAAAGTAGAGGGGGATATTGAAAACCTACGGTTTAATACAGCAATTTCTGCAATGATGATATTCCTCAACCTTGCAACAAAAAAGGGTAAAGTAACAGTTGATACCGCCTGTATATTTACAAAGGTCCTTGCTCCTTTTGCGCCACACATGGCTGAGGAATTATGGCATCTGCTGGGTCATAATGAAACTCTTTCATATGAGCCATGGACTGAATTCAATGAGGAGTTTCTGAAAGAAGACATCTTTGATTATCCGGTATCATTTAACGGTAAAATGAGGTTTAAAATTGAACTCCCGGTCAACCTTTCCAAAGAAGAAATCATTAAAATAGTTCTGGCTGATGAGAGGGCTAAGAAATGGATTGGAACTGCTACTCCTTCGAATATAATAGTTGTTCCGAACAGGATCGTTAACATAGTGATTAAAAATTGAAAAGTCAGAAGTCAGAAATCGGAAGTCGGAAGCCGGAAGCAATCAGGATCAATACTTCTGACTTCGGTCTTCGGTCTTCGGTCTTTGGTCTTACACACAAATTATACTGATATATTGATGTATACCAACCTAAAATCCATAATCACAATTGCTTTTATATCTCTTTCAGTTTCCTGTAATAATTCAGTGAACAGCAACCCTGAAATTGCATCAATTGCAACAGATACAGCTGTTAATCAAAAAATCAGCAGTCCGGTCTTTTTGTATGGAATCCCTTCTGATTCATTCAAATTGGTTTACGGTCACATCAAGCAAAATGGTTTCCTGTCAGAAATTCTCATAAAACAAGGTGTCAGTATGCAGGAGATTGACCAGGCAGTTAAAAATTCCAAAACAGTTTTTGATGTAAGAAATATCAGGTCGGGTAATAACTATACCCTTTTTTGCGACAGAGACAATATTGCCAGGGCGAGGTATCTGGTATACGAACATGACCCTTCAACCTGTTATGTATTCAGCTTTAATGATTCGCTTAATATTACGCCTTTCAGAAAGGAGATAAAAAGTGAAATCAAATATGCATCGGGGACTATCGAAACCTCACTCTGGGATGCTATGATTGCAGGAGGCCTGAATCCTTCACTGGTAGTTGAATTTGATGATATTTTTGCATGGACAGTCGATTTCTTCGGATTACAGAAAGGAGACAATTTTAAGGTAATTTATGAAGAACTTTTTATCGATAACAAGTCGTTGGGAACAGATAAAATATATGGAGCTCAGTTTAATAGGAAAGGTTCTTCAATTACTGCTATACCATTTATTCAGGATGGAAAAGAAACATATTTCGACATTGATGGAAACAGCATGAGGAAAGCATTTCTAAAAGCACCGTTGCAGTTTTCGAGAATAAGCTCGCGTTTCTCATCAAGCAGGCTCCATCCGATTCTGAGAATACGAAGGCCCCATTTTGGAGTTGATTATGCTGCTCCTGTTGGTACACCCGTTCAGTCAATAGGCGATGGCAAAATTATTTCAGCCAAAACTGAAATCGGATCAGGAAGGGTAGTTAAAATTCAACACAATAGTGTTTATGCAACTGCATATTTGCATCTGAGCAGGTTTGGTAAGGGTATTTCACCGGGCGCCCCTGTTAAACAGGGTGATATAATAGGTTATGTTGGCAGCAGCGGGCTTTCAACCGGACCCCATCTCGATTTCAGATTTTATCGGAACGGATCATCGGTCGATCCTCTGAAAGTTGATGCACCTCCCGTAGAACCAGTGTCAGAGGAAAACAGGGTGAAGTTTGAAAAAATCAAAACTGTTATCTTAAGCCTCCTCGGGACCTTTAATTAGAAAATCAGGCAATTTTACCACCAGGTCTTCAATAATCTTTGGATAATGCAGATATTCAAGGGCATGAACCTTTTCAGCAAGTAAGTCAGGAGTATCAGAAGGATCAACTTTACAACGTTCCTGAAAAATTATATCCCCCTTATCATACAATTTATTTACATAATGAATACTGATTCCTGATTCCTTATCATGATTACCAATCACTGCTTTATGGACAGCATCTCCATACATTCCTTTTCCACCATAACCAGGTAAAAGTGCAGGGTGAATATTTATAATTCGTCCGGGGTATTGTTCAATTATATTCTCGGGTACGAGCCATAAAAATCCAGCCAGAACAATAAAATCAATTTTATATAATCCAAGGTAACGAAGTACCTTTCCTGTGATATAAAATTCCTTATGTTCGAAAAAAACAGTTCTTATTTTAAGTGCTTCAGCCCTTTTTAGAACCATTGCCTGACGCTTATTTGACAAAACAAGACTTACTTTAGCTGTATTTCTGTTCGAAAAGTATTGAATTATGTTTTCTGCATTGGTACCGGAGCCAGAAGCAAAAATTGCTATATTCCTCATATTTTGATAATTAGCATATTTATCAACCATTATTAATAATTCCTTAAAATAAGATTATTTTTCTAATTATCAACACATTAAACTGTAACCTAAATAAAAAAACATCAAATCTCTTGAAAAATAAAGTACAAATATATTTCTTTACATGGTTCAAAAATTAATATTAATTAAAATTTATTATTATGTCGGACATTGCCACAAGAGTAAAGGAGATTATAGTTGACAAACTTGGAGTAGACGAATCAGAAGTAACTCCTGAAGCCAGTTTCACAAACGATTTAGGTGCAGACTCTCTTGATACTGTTGAGTTAATCATGGAGTTTGAGAAAGAATTCAATATCGGTATTCCCGACGATCAGGCAGAAACCATTGGCACAGTCGGAGATGCTATCAAGTACATTGAAGAGAATGCAAAATAATTTGCATTTTTAATAACCCATTTATGAGAAGAGTTGTAGTGACAGGTCTGGGAGTATTAACTCCTTTAGGTAATAATTTGCACGAATATTGGGAAGGACTAAAAAATGGTGTCAGCGGATCAGTAATTATTACACGTTTTGATACTGAAAAGTTCAAAACCAAATTTGCCTGCGAATTAAAGGACTACGACTCTGCAAAGTATTTTGACAGGAAAGAGGCCTACAAACTGGATTTGTATTCTCAGTATGCACTCATTGCCACTGACGAAGCAATAATTGATTCAGGGTTAAATCTGGAAAAAGTTAACAAAGACAGGGTTGGGGTTATATGGGCTTCAGGTATCGGGGGACTTGAAACCTTTTTTCTGGCCATTAAAAGTTATGTCCTTGGGGATGGGACACCCCGCTTCAGTCCATTCTTTATCCCCAAGATGATCGGAAACATTGCTGCCGGATCAATCTCAATAAAATACGGTTTCAGAGGGCCAAACTTCGCTACTGTTTCAGCATGTGCCTCCTCCACCAACGCAATTATTGATGCTATCAATTATATACGCTGGGGAAAAGCAGATATTTTCATTACCGGAGGTTCAGAAGCCAGTATCAATGAACCGGGAATTGGTGGTTTTAATGCATTACAGGCCCTCTCTACAAATAATGCTGAATTTCAATCTGCATCAAGACCTTTCGATCAGACCCGTGATGGGTTTGTCCTGGGAGAAGGTGCAGGCGCATTGGTAGTTGAGGAGTATGAACACGCCAAAGCAAGAGGTGCAAAAGTGTATGCCGAATTAGTTGGTACAGGATTAACTGCTGATGCCTATCACCTGACGGCTCCTCATCCTGAGGGACTTGGTGCACAGAATGTAATGAAACTTGCGGTAAATGATGCTTGCCTGAAGTACGAAGATGTTGATTATATAAATGTACATGGCACAGCAACTCCGCTGGGTGATGTCTCTGAAACAAAAGCTATTGTAAGTGTTTTTGGAGAACATGCCTATAAGCTAAATATCAGTTCGACTAAATCAATGACAGGTCACCTTTTGGGAGCAGCCGGTGCTGTTGAAGCAATTGCAGCCATAATGTCTGTTGTTCACGACATCATTCCTCCTACCATCAACTTCAAGATTCCTGATCCTGCAATTGATCAAAAACTGAATCTTACACTCAACAAAGCCCAGAACAGAAAAGTTAATGTTGCCATCAGTAATACCTTTGGGTTTGGGGGTCATAACGCTTCTGTCGTCATTAAAAAAGCTGAAGTTTAGTGTCATTATTCCGGAAAAGAATAAATGGTACATATGTACTCGATAACCGGGAATTTGGTTCCCGTTTAAAAAAGATCTTAGGCTTTAGTCCAGGAAACCTTAAATTATACGAAATAGCATTTATCCACCGGTCAGCTTCTTTTACCCTGCCCAATGGTAAAAAAGTGAATAATGAAAGGCTTGAGTATCTGGGAGATGCCGTGCTCGATGCAATTCTGTCAGATTATCTCTTCGAGAAATTCCCAGATGCCAGCGAAGGCTTTATGACCAAAATACGGTCAAGGATTGTGAACAGGGAAGTACTTAATCAACTGGCGGTATCAATGGGGATCAATAAAATCCTTATCAGCAATGTCAGTTCTGTTCACCCGACAAAAAATCTTTATGGTGATGCCCTCGAGGCACTTATCGGATCAGTCTTTATAGACAAAGGATTCAAAAAAACCAAAAAGCTCTTTATCAGTAATGTACTTAATAAATACCTCGATCTGAATGTGATCGTTAATACAGATACAGATTATAAAAGTCTTATTTTTGAATGGGTGCAAAAGCATAAATCCAACCTCATGTTCACATATAATGAGGAATATGATTTTAACCTCAAAAAATCTGTCTTCTCAACAATCCTTTTCATTGATAAAGAAGAGTTAGGGGAAGGCCACGGAGCCTCAAAAAAGGAGGCCGAACAGGAATCTTCCAGTCAGGCATGGAAAAGACTGAAAGATAAATTCAACGTATAAGGTTTGGTATTTCTTTTTTACTTAACTTTATTAGTTAAGCCGTCGAAAGATGAAGAGTATTCAAAGAATAACACGATTGCAACTTAAGATTAACCAGAATGATGAGTTTATACTTCTTGGAATAGTATCAGCAGAACCTGACTATAAACTTTCACTTTCAATTAATAAGAAATTCCGGATTTCTCTTAAAAACATATTACCCCTTAAGATTACTGATGATACCGGATCTGAACTGGCATTTAGCCGGTTTTCGGATTCCAGTAAGTCTCCGGATGTAGTGTTTAATCTGTTCTCAAACCGGTCTGGCAAAAGCTTTCTTCTTAAAAAACTGAAAAATGTAGATTACATTTTTCAGGTACAGGATGCTGAAAATGAAAATCATACAGATCAGATAACTGCCAGTCTGAGAGAAATTGAATCTGTAAATGCAGTGTTCAATATTGATATAAATACCTTTAAGGATAAGAATTTACAATACCTGACCCAATAAAGTTTTCCTGAGACATGATACAAAAAGAAGAGCCGCTATGAAAGCGGCTCACTTTTTTGATAACCCTAAAAACTAACCTAACCTATGAAAAAAACCTCTATATCTTTTGATTCAAATATCATGCCAAATCCTTTGCAAATATAATATAAATAACCGGATTAAAAAAATATTTTTTTCTAAATAGTTGAATATTAACAATATTTTAATGATATGTTAAAATAATTTATTTTTTGTGTCTTCGCAATTCCTGTAATAATCGCCTGAAACAGTCAGGATTGTTAAAGAAAGTTAAAGAGTGGTAATATAAAATATATACAAGTACTTTTGTGTCTGTATGAAGCGGAAAACCATAGTATTACTGGCCATATTTTTTTTTCTGTCTATCTCGGGGCTGATCCTTATACAGTTATACTGGATTCGAAATGCGATTGCTATAACCGATCAGCAATTCCGTTACCTTGCTAATAAAGCTCTTGAGTCAGTCGTTCTTGATCTTGAAGAGAAGGAATTAATAAAAAATATCGTTGAAGATATCGATCCGGCATCAACAGATTCAGTTACAGCAATTGTTCCCGCTAATTCTCCTCTGGCCAGGAAACTTCAGGGATATCAGCCCAACTCCAAACTTCTTGAAATGTATGGACTTAATAATCCTGGTGAACCAATAGCAATAACCAGTTCAGGTCATAAAATATTTATTTCAGCTGAAGATATTTCTCCCTTTTCCACAGATGAAACACCTGAACCTTCGCCACAAATAACTAATTCGGATATAACCGGAAGGGTGAGTAATAAAATTGTTTTCCTCGAGAATATAATGGAGAAAATACTTCGCAATACCCCTGATATCAGAGAAAGAATAGATCCTGAAAATCTGAATCAGCAACTCAGAACAGCCCTTAATAATGCCGGAATTTATCTCGATTATGAATTCTCCATCCGGTCCGGGCGCTTGGGAAATATATGGAAAACGCCTGGTTTTACCGATAAGCCAGGGACAAATAAATTCATCATTCAGCTTTTTCCGAACGACCCTGTTCCCAGTCAGAATCAGATAGTACTATATTGCCTTCAGGAACAACAATATAAATTTGAGAAAATCGGAATCCTTGGTTTTTTATCCCTGCTGTTTACCTTGCTTCTGCTGATCCTTTCCACCGGGACTTTTATTGTTATTTTCCGCCAAAAAAGGATTTCAGAAATAAGGAGTGATTTCATAAACAATATGACTCATGAGCTTAAAACACCTATTTCCACAATATCTCTGGCTTCCCAGATGATGGCCGATAAAACAATCTCCGACAAGGATAGAAATATCGACAACCTGGCAAAAGTTATTTCCGATGAGAGCATGAGACTTAAGTTCCAGGTTGAGAAAGTTCTCCAGATGGCAATATTTGAAAAAATAAAAATGAAATTCAATCTGGTTGAGTTGGATGTTAATGGGATAATTAATAAAGCAGTAGATAATTTCGCTCTTCAGATCGGAAACCACGATGGCTTGATAAAGAGTGATTTTCAGGCCACGATGTCACTTGCAATGGTTGATGAAATTCATTTTCTGAATTCAATCTCCAACCTTATTGATAATGCAATTAAATACTCTAAAGATAAACCGGAAATAATTATCTCCACCCGTAATAACAAGAAAGGTATTTTGGTTACTATTGAAGATAAAGGTATGGGGATAAGTAAAGAAAACCTGAAAAGGATTTTTGACAAATTCTTTCGTGTCCCTTCCGGTAATGTTCATAATGTAAAAGGGTTTGGCCTCGGTTTAAGTTATGTTAAGAAGATTATAGAAGAACATAACGGAACAATTAAGGCTGATAGCCAGATTAATAAAGGAACAAGATTTACTATTTTTCTTCCACAAAACGGATTAAAATGAATAAGATTAGAATTCTGCTTGCCGAAGATGACAGCAACCTGGGCATCATGTTAAGGAATTATCTCACCGCTAAGAACTATGAAACAACACTGTTCATAAACGGTAGTCTGGCTCTTGAAGCCTTCTCTGCAGAGTCATTCGGGCTGTGCATACTTGATATTATGATGCCCGAAATGGATGGACTTACTCTTGCAAAAGAGATTCGCCTTACAAACCCTGAAGTACCCATAATTTTTCTTACAGCAAAAAACCAGAAAGAAGACATAATAGAAGGATTCAAATCAGGTGCTGATGATTATATTACAAAACCATTTTCAATGGAGGAGCTGCTTTACCGCATCGAAGCCATCCTGAGAAGAACCACCAATACTTCCGTAAATAAAAAAGAGGGACCCTATGTAATTGGAGGTTATTCTTTTGAGCCTCTGAAACAATTGCTTGTTTACGGAGATCAACTAATAAAACTCACAACAAAGGAATCAGAGCTGCTTGAACTATTATGTCGGCATGGGAACGAAATACTGGAGAGAAACTTTGCATTAAAAACTATCTGGATTGATGATAACTATTTTAATGCAAGGAGCATGGATGTATATATTACAAGATTGAGAAAATATCTCAAAAAAGACCCGTCTGTAAAAATATTAAACGTACACGGAAGAGGCTATAAACTTATTTGCTGAAAAAACACCCTGAAATTTTTTAGATTTGGTCAGGGTAAAGAACTTAGGTTGGTTGATCGGATTAGTCAAGTTTTAAAACTGCAAGGAATGCCTGTTGAGGAACTTCAACGTTTCCCACCAGCCTCATTCGTTTCTTCCCTTTCTTCTGTTTCTCCAGAAGTTTTCTTTTCCTTGTAATATCGCCGCCGTAACATTTTGCTGTTACATCCTTTCTGACTGCCTTTACTGTTTCGCGGGAAATAATTTTCGCTCCTATCGCTGCCTGTATGGCAATGTCAAACTGCTGACGCGGAATAAGTTCTTTAAGTTTGACACACATCTTCCGGCCAAATTCGTATGCATGACCTCTGTAAATAAGTGTGGAAAGAGCATCCACCATTTCACCGTTTAAAAGGATATCAAGCCTTACAAGATCCGCCTTTTGATATGTAGTATAATAATAATCAAAAGAGGCATACCCTTTAGAGATGCTCTTAAGTTTATCGTAGAAATCAAAAACAATTTCTGCCAGAGGCATTTCGAATGTTATTTCAACCCTGTCTCTTGTAAGGTAAACCTGATTTTTCAGAACACCCCTTTTATCAATACAAAGATTCATTATTGAGCCTACATACTCAGATAATGTAATTACCTGTGCAATAATATAGGGCTCCTCAATACGGTCGAGATGGTTAACAGGAGGCAACCCCGAAGGATTATGAACATCAATCTCTTCTCCTTTGGTGGTATATGCTTTATAAGAAACGTTTGGTACCGTTGTAATCACATCCATGTCGAACTCCCTGTTGAGACGCTCCTGGATGATTTCCATATGAAGTAGTCCCAGGAAACCGCACCTGAAACCAAATCCAAGTGCTGCTGATGATTCCGGAATGAATGAAAGAGAAGCATCATTCAACTGTAACTTTTCTATTGAAATTCTCAGGTCTTCATACTCATCAGCATCAATAGGGTAAATTCCGGCAAACACCATTGGTTTAACATCCTCAAATCCTGAAATTGCTTTATCACAGGGGTTCTTAACATGTGTAATAGTATCACCAACCTTAACTTCTACGGAGTTTTTTATTCCTGAAATAATATAACCAACATCGCCTGCCCCCAATTTATCGCGGGGATCCTGTTTAAATTTTAAAACTCCTATCTCTTCTGCATTATATTCATGTTCCGTACTGAAGAATTTTACCCTGTCACCTTTACGTATTGTTCCATTAATTATTTTAAAGTAAGCAATAATACCTCTGAATGAATTGAAGATTGAATCAAATACCAGAGCCTGTAAAGGGGCATCGGGATTTCCTTCCGGAGGTGGAATATGATTTACAATATCACGAAGAATTTTTTCTACTCCCATGCCTGTCTTTGCGCTTGCCTCAATGATGTCTTCCCTTTTGCAACCTACAAGGTCAACGATCTGATCCTTAACCTCTTCAGGCATCGCGTTGGCCATGTCCATCTTGTTTAGCACCGGAATAATTTCAAGATTGTGATCGATAGCCATATAGAGGTTCGATATGGTTTGTGCCTGTATTCCCTGAGTAGCATCTATAACAAGTAAAGCACCTTCGCATGCAGCAATTGACCGCGATACTTCATAAGAAAAATCAACATGCCCGGGTGTATCAATAAGATTCAGGATATACTTTTTACCGTCATGGAAATATTCCATCTGAATTGCATGACTCTTTATTGTTATGCCTCTTTCCCTTTCAATATCCATGTCGTCGAGTACCTGTGCCTGGTATTCTCTTTCGGTTATTGTATTGGTCTTCTCCAGTAACCGGTCGGCCAGTGTACTCTTGCCATGGTCAATATGAGCTATTATGCAGAAATTCCGGATATTGTCCATCTAACTAGATTGCTTTAAATCAGGTGTAAATATATAAAATTATCGGCTTTAACTT
>JAUYBT010000027.1 GCA_030692905.1 Bacteroidales bacterium | reverse complement strand
AGATCGTTAGATTTGTTTAAGTTACTCATATTAAACATATTGCCACTTATTAATCCTGCAGCAGTGCCAACGCCGGCAATTTTCAGAAATTGTCTTCTTTCCATCGGAATAGGGTATTAAGAACTACTTATAATGAAAGATTAAATTTAAAGATTTTTTTCTAACTGAGGAGAGGGTAATACTTGTTACTACTCTGGGATGCACCAACGCCAGTATACTTACAGGAGCCCGTCCCTATTATGCTATGGCCCGCGAAAAGCTTTTCTTTTCCGGTATCGCAAAGATTAACAAAGCCAACGTTCCCTCCAACTCCCTTTTGTGGCAGGGAATATGGGCATCGGTGCTGGTTCTGTCAGGAACCTTCGATCAGTTAACTGATATGATTATTTTTGCCGTCTTTATATTTTATGGAGCCACGACGCTTGGGGTATTTATTTTACGCCGAAGGATGCCCGATGTGCACAGACCCTACAAAGTATGGGGGTATCCTGTAGTGCCGGCCATATTTATCCTGTTTTGTATCGGCCTGTTTTTCAATACCATTATAACCAGGCCACGTGAAGCTGCTATAGGCATGATCCTTATTCTTTCAGGTATCCCGGTATATCTTTGCCTGAAAAGAAAATATTCAAAAATTGAATAAGTAAGTTTTTATGTTGGTGGATGAAGCCGCTTCTGGAACCACATGCGCACCGAGCGCATTGTTTTAAGTTGATTTGAAGGGGTGTGACGGTGGCACGTTGTCCTTTCATCGCTGTTCTCCGGTGCACCCCACCGGATTTCGATTCCATCATTTGGATTATAGGCCATCTCAAAGGCATCCCTTCTTTGAAGTAATTCACCGACAGTCAGTTTTTGTAAAGAGCCATCTGTCCGGGTATAACTGATCGAAAGTTCGGAAACCTTCTGATCGAGGATCAACTGAAGCTTTTTTCTGACCAGCTCTGCAGATAATAGTTCTGAGATATTAAAATCCTTTGGTGAAGTGGCAACCAGACCCGGGAAATCAAGCACCGCATCCATCGCAATCAAAAGCCTCAGATCGCGGTTAGGAGTTGAAAAGTCTTCCCATTGACCACCTGCCTGAAAAATTCCGGCAGCACTGGAAGGCATGGGAATCACGGCACCCGGATGTGATTTGAAATAAGCTTCACCATTAGCTACTGAAGTGACTCGTACCATCAGCTGTTCGTGCAGCGCCTGTATCAGATCGAGCAACGCAGTTTCAGGGTCAAGCGGCTTCGGGTTGATTAACCGCTCCATAGTGTGATAGAAAACATCGGTTTCCATCTTTCTCTGTTGAAGTGAAAAAGGCACGAACCCTGCTGTCGCTGTCATCTCTTTGTTATGCATCAGGTGTGGCACACCCTTATTTACCGATATGGGACGAAAAGCCTTAAATCCAGGTTCCCCGATCACTCCGGAGGTGTTAAACAGAAAATTACCTTTCCAAAACCGCTTGATTCCTACAGTCCCATCGGGTTGGGCATCAACTGAAAGAAGTAAACCCGGATGGTCCCTGGTTTGTGATACCCGGCCTACAAGGATCAGTGTATGTCCGTAAGGATCTGCAAAAACAATCCCCGGACGCAAGGCTCCCTGTTCAAGTGAAACGGGGTAATAATCGGAATTTTCATCATCCAGGGCAGTCCTGGCCGTGCCTGATTGGACACCATCCTTCATCCTTCGGAGGAAGTCATTGAATGCCTGTACCGAAATAATTTTCGGGCTGAAAGATTCATTTGTGATCCATTGGCCGGCTTTGGGATTGTGCCTGAGATAGCCCCTGTCGCACACATGGTAACCAAATGGGAGGCCAATTTTCCAGGCAAAATATGCCCTCAGGAAAAATGGATTATCGGCACAATCGGGCTGCATGATCACCCTGTTTTTTTCATCAGGGTCATCTTCCCCCAGGGAAAGGTAGTTGTAAAGGAAATTCTGATTTTGATTTTGGGTCACCTCATGGAGTGCAGACCAGGAAGCGCGCTCGTCGCAGCCATGAAACAAAGCGTTTATCCAGGCAGAATAGATAGCCTCCGTGCTGCTGTCCCATCCACGAAGGGTCTTCCATACGACTCCGGTCCGGGGAGGCTCCTTTGCGGAAGAAATTTCAAATTCCAGTTCACTGACCACCTTTTTATCCGCAATAAAAGTGACCTTATATTTACCAACAGAACTTCCGGTGAAATCATCAATCCGCCAATTAGGCAATTCCTCCCCAATTTTACTTTTTATGGATTCTAAACTACCCGACGGACCGCTAACGATGATCTGCGCTTTCCGGATATTTTCCCCTACGGTCGCCAAAATACGGAATGGTTCCCCCGGACTCGGATTTTTAGGTAAAACCAGCATAGCATTATCACACTGGTATTCACCAGGAGTAACGCTGTGTTTTGTAGAATCTGAGATTCCGGTTGAGACCAGGCCTCTTTTCCAGGCAGGGTGATCGCCATGGCATGCTATGCAATTGAACATTAAAAGAATAATCAGGCCCGAGATCAGCGGACGAATATTGATACCGGCCAGGGTTTTTCTGATTGGCATTTTTGATTTAAAGATAAATGAAATCATATGACAAAACAGAATTTATTCCATGAATGGGGTGGAAAAAAGCGATTGTGCATGCAACCCCTCCTTTCACCTTACCTATACAAGTCATCCTCAATGCCAGTGAGGTCAAAGAAAAGCACAGGGCACAGGGCACAGAGCTCAGTGTGAGTGTGAGAGGTTTTGGGTGAAATTCCCCTTACCTACTCGACCCAATATTTGAAACAACTGATTGTCAGCCCTCTGAAATCAGCTCCTGGGGCTTTTTTTATTCAGGTTGTTTACAGAAAATAAAATTGACTTTAGCTTTAATAAGTTTTAACTTTGATGCAAATGATTTTCATAAATATTGGACTTATTATTATTGTGAATGGGATGAGTCAATTATTTAAAAAATCTTGATTCAATTTAATACTAATATAACGTCTTGTGCGGTTGAAAATTAATTAAAAAAGTTAATAACTAATATGAAAAAAGTTATGCATAATACTGATATACAGTATATTAGAAGTAATATTCACCACAAATTTACTTCCGATATGCATAACTTAAAAACAAATTTCGACAAGTTCTTTAACATTACCAAATCGGTTTTTAAAGATCGTATAAATCAGGATGACAATTTCCACTTCTATCCAAACAAGCCAAAACTATCAGATTGTGAGATAATTGCATTGTCAGTTACTGGTGAATCAATAGGTATTGACAGTGAAAATTACTTTTGGGGTAAGCTCAGGAGTGATCATAAAGATGATTTTCCCAGACTAATTGACCGCAGTAATTTCAACCGCCGACGTAAACATCTCTATCCATTTATTGAACAGCTTAATCGCTATATAGCTGACAGGCTTAATGAATGCGAAGATGTTTATCTTGTAGATTCTATCCCTGTTCCTGTTTGTCAGATTGCAAGAGAAAAACGAAGTAAAATATGTAAAGAGTGCTTTGAAACAGCTCCGGACAAGGGTTATTCTGCAGTAAGTAAATCCTATTATTACGGATACAAGCTTCACTTGGTAACATCTGTAAGAGGAATCTTTCATAGCATGGATTTAACTAAGGCCAGTATCCATGATGTCCATTATCTGTCAGAAGTAAAAAGATCTGGATTGTCCTCATGTACCCTGATTGCTGATAAGGGTTATTTATCAAGTACTTACCAACTAGATTTGTTTACATCATGCCAGGTTAATTTACAAACACCTAGAAGAGCAAATCAGGAAAAACAACCATATCCGGCAATCTTTAAGAGAATGAGAAAACGGATTGAAACATTATTTGCCCAATTATGCGACCAGTTCATGCTCAGACGCAATTATGCAAAAACAATAATGGGGCTATCTGTTCGTATCTTATCTAAGATTACTGCTGTTACTCTCTTGCAATACATTAATTCAAAGAACAATAAACCAATAAATCATTTAAAATATGCGTTGGCATCTTAACCGCACAACACGTTACTAATATATTATAAAAGGAGGCAGTTATGAACCATGAAGTTTCCAAAGTAAGAGAAATCCTTAAAAATACAAGCAAGCGCATATTGGAAAATCCAAATGTAGTTTCTACAGGAGTCGGATATAAAATTGAAGGCGGGAAGAGAACTTCCACGTTGTCTATTATGTGTTCAGTAATAGAAAAATTACCAAGCTCAAAATTATCATCAAAGGAGATCATTGCATCCAGTTTTGACGGAATTCCTACTGATATAATTCAAACAGGTGTTATACGTGCATTAGCGAATACCGGAAGGATCCGTCCTGCTCCGGGTGGTGTAAGCATTGGCCATATAGCAATCACTGCCGGAACGCTCGGTTGCCTGGTAAAAAAGAATAATGAAGTATTTATCCTTTCCAATAACCATGTATTGGCGAACAGCAATAATGCTCAAATCGGAGATCCTATATTGCAGCCCGGACCTTATGATGGAGGTACGAATCCTGCTGACCATATAGCCAATTTGTACCAATTTATTCCAATCAATTTTATTGATATACCAAGCAACTGTTTCACAGCTGCCGGTATAGCCGGTTTTTTAAATGGACTTGCTAAACTGGTAAATAGTAATGCAAGGTTCAGAACCATCAGTATTGAAGCATTGGAGAACCTAGTAGATGCAGCTATTGCAAAACCTGTAAATGATAATGATGTAATAAGTGATATACTGGACATCGGAACGATACAAGGCACAGTTAGCGGCGAATTAGGTATGGCTATTAAGAAAAGCGGACGGACTACAGGTTTGACGACTGGTGAAATTACCCAGGTAGATGTTACCGCTACTGTCAGTTATGGTGATATGAAAACGGCATTGTTCAGAGATCAATTAATGGCAGGAGCCATGAGCCAGGGTGGTGACAGCGGTTCCGCAGTATTGACTGGCAATAATCTGTTGACAGGGTTATTATTTGCAGGCAGTGATTCAACAACCATAATTAACCGGATTGAAAATGTGTTCACAGCATTAGGAGTTAGTGTCTGAAAATAAATAAAAATTTTGAACGTATTCATTTTTATAATGTCTGTTTTATAATAGTTAATCAGAATCAGATTCAGGTGACTATGTCGCTTACTATACAAGAAGTTAAAGAGAAACATGAAGCCAGAATTTTAAAAATAGAAGGCGTGATATCTGTTGGGATTGGCCTCAGAGAAGACAAGACTCCGGCAATCATTGTTGGTTTAAATCAGGACAAACAGGGTTTAGTTCGGCGAATCCCGTTAGTTTTAGATGGCTATCCTGTTGAAATACAGATAATAGGATCAATTAAAGCTCAATGAGTTAATATATAGATCAGGTACGGGATTGGTTGTACATAATGGCCTTATGTAAGTTTCTGGAAGCTATTGACATTATTCAAATAAGCTGAAATTTATTTCTGAAAGATACCTTTTATAACCTTACTGAATATCTTCATCTCGAGACAGCCAAAAAAACTTTTTAGGACAAGAATAGGTTAGGCTCTGGACTAACATAGAAATATAGTCGAGTATTCGATAATACAAATGGAAAACTATTGTTTTTTGTATCCAATTTGTATCCCATTAAATACTAAGCCCGTCATATATAATTACTGAAGGGCTTTTTCAGTACTCCGAACCTTCGAAAGTTGCAACCTGTTTAAAGAACTTTTATTACAAAAGTGAACAGGTAGATTATCTCCGGTGGTTGAAAATTATGATTTAAAAATGGAATACGATGTATGATCAAAATGTCTTATAAATATAGCTTAATTAATTATATGGGTAATATCACCAAACACTTTTAAGCGGATATATCCCGCTACAATACAAAAGGAGGAAATAAAAATGAGAAGAGAAATATCAACTTTAATGTTATTTTTATCAGTAGTGAGTTCCTTGGCTGTATTTGGGAGTACAAATAATGTAAATTTTAATAAACACATAAAAAGTGTTACTGCAATAACAGAGGTATTTCCAGATGGGCAGAAGTTAACAACTGTGGCAATCGAATATGATAAAAACATAGAAAATTCAAAGCTTTCCAAATCAGCATTTTCTGTTGAGGGAAGAACCATAACAAATCTGTATACCAATAATTCAGCAGCAATGTCATCGAAAAGTGTTGACGGTAAGTTTGTAATCATAGAACTTTCCCCATCTGATAAAGGAGCTTCAATATTTGTTCAAAGTGGACGAACAAGTACGAGATTGGAAGCAAAGGCTTCTGTAACACAGACTGGAGATATTATGACAACGGATTGGGAGAAGTATACATCGACTGCCGATGCAATAACTAATAACAAAGCAGTAAATCTATTTTTATATCATCTTTTAAAAAAAGTATGTTTCTCATTTAAGTGGCTGTTTCCTTTGACAATATGTAAATATAGATATCTGTTTTGAATTTTCTTTCTGTTGAGCCGGGATCGCTTTACCTCAATTTCCCATACAATGCAAAGGCATCATGAAATATCTTGTGGATATTACAGAAAATTATTAGTTAACGCTCAATCTGTCATGTATCAAATTCATACTGGCGGTATCCCCCAGAACTACTGATCTTGTTTGAGCTCCGAGTTCCATAATTTTCTAAGAATTCATTTTATAAAGGGACCAATGACTGTTTATTTTGTTGTCATGGTGAGGTGGATTTATTAATGGAATGTTGATATTTGTTTATTTGAATCCATAAGAAAATGAGCTTTTTACACCTTGCTTGTCGGAACGCTATGTTCCAGGCTTATAGGTTATTTAACCGTAACTTCCAGATTATACTCTTTTAATCCCTCAGACGTTGCTTTTATGTTGATTATCCCGGGAGTAGTTTCTGGACGTACAATAGTCAGACAAACTCCTTGATAAGTTTTTCTTTCAGGATGCTGAAAGCTTGCTAAATCTTTTGGATTTCCATTTCCTACTCCAGCCAGTTTACCCTGTCCAGAGATTTCAAATTTCACCTTCACGTCATCAGCATAAGGAATTACTTCTCCACTGGCATCAACAACCTCTGTTGTAATGTATGCCAGATCATTTCGGTTGGTCCTGATCACGCTTCTGTCGGCAGTTAACCTAATTGCTGTGGGCTTATCTACTGTTTTTAGCGTTTGCGAAGTTGTTTCTTTGCCGTTGTCGGAACAGCGGGCAACTAAATTTCCCTGTTCGTAAGGCACTTCGAACGTGGCGGTAATTGAATTCTCTCCGTCAACAGTCTGCTCGCCTATGACTTTGCCATTCAACTCAAGTTTTACCAGTTTGCTGCGCGTATATACATGCACCTGTAGTTTTTCTTTTTCATGCCCCGGCCAGCTCCAGCTTTTCAATTCATCGGGCCAGCCCCATGGACTTACAATTTCTTTCATGCCGGTAGGAATCGGACGGTGGACAAGCATTTCAACAGGGCTTTTTCTCCATACCACAAGCTGATGATAATATCTGGGTTTCATGTTCCCGATCAGATCTATGTCGCCCTGGTAATCATTAAATATTGGCCATGAATCCCTGCTGAAAAATGCACCTAAACCATCTCCTTTCCGTGATCCGGGCTTCTCCGGAACATCTGGAACGAGTCTTGAAAGTCCGACACCAGCTTCGCCCAGGTAATCCATGACTACCCAGGCAAAATTGCCAATCACGTACGGATATTTTTCCACCATCTTCCAGTTATCAAGCGAATAAAGCGGCATAAATTCGGTCGCAACCATCACGCGATTCGTATGGCTGCAGTGTCGAGTGCTTCGCGTATTTCGTTTCCAATACTCCACATGACCACTGAAGGATGGTTCCGGTCGCGAAGTACCATCAATTCAATGTCTTTCTACCACCATTCCTTAAAAGATTTTGAATAATCGTCCGGAGAAACTTTTTCCCTTTCCCAATTATCAAAGATTTCATCGATTACCAGGATTCCGAGACTGTCGCATACATGCAGCAGGTAGGGCGAAGGCGGGTTGTGGCTGCATCGTATGGCATTGTATCCGGCATTCTTAAAGATTTCCATTTTTCGTTCTTCGGAGCGGTCGATCGATGCAGCTCCCAGGGGGCCGTTATCGTGGTGGAAACAGCCACCAATGAGTTTAACGGACTTTCCGTTAATTGTAAAACCATTTATTGCATCAACCTTGATTGTCCGAATCCCGAAAGAAGTTTTGGTGCAATCTGATTCTTTATTGTTATCGAGTACGGTAGCTTTGGCGGCATACAGTTTTGGATTACCAACCGACCAAAGCAGCGGATTTCTGACAGATAAGTGGTGTTCAATATTATTTTTTGCATCGGGTAAAACCGAGGTGTTGTTTTCAGCATTTCCTACTACCTGTCCTGAAGGATCAATAATTTCGACTTTAATAGTTAAGGCTCTGTTTTCCTTGCCTGAATTCACCAACGTTGTTACGACATTTATCTCCGCCGAATTTTCGCTGACCGACTGAGTTTTTACGTTTACTCCCCACACCCCGATATGTACCGAATAAACTAGGGTAAGCCAGGTGTGTTTGTAAATGCCCGATCCGGAATACCAGCGGGCTGTGCGACCTTCGTTTTTAACCTGAACGGCCACTGTGTTGGATTGTCCCGCCGGATTAAGATAAGGGGTAATATCGTAATAGAATGAGGTGTAGCCATAAGGATGATTCCCGACATGCTTTCCATTGACCCACACGTCTGAGTTCATATATACACCATCGAACATCAGGTAAGCAGTTTTATCCTGATCTTCTTTGCTGATTGAAAAATGCTTTCTGTACCAGGCAGTTCCGCCGATGGTTTAGCCAGTTCCCATTTTACCGATTGCTGCTTTCGAGAATGAGCCAATAATACTGTCGGGTATCTGTCCCGGAAGGTCTTCGATGCTCCAGTCGTGGGGTAGATCGAGTGTTCTCCATTTTGAATCATCAAAAGCAGGTGCTTCTGCTCCGGAAGAGTTACCCTTGATAAAGCGTCAACCTTCGTCGAATGAGGCGGTACGAGTATCATCCTCTTTGCTTTTTTGTAAGTTGCATGAATTCATGATGACGACTTGCACCAACGTCAAAAGCAACATGAAGCTAATTGGTTTGTATTTGATTTTCATGTTGGATTGTTTATTTAATAAATAATTATCGCATGTTTAAAGCTAATAAAAAAATCAAACTAATTTTCCCCAATCACTAAAAGTCCAATCGATATTTCTTTATCAGGATAGACAAATATCACGTTTCTGTCAGTTACGTCAATTACTTTCCTGACTCCATTGTGCATGATCAGAATCAGTAAAACAAAACTGCTTTTTTCATCAATTGATTACAGGAATCACTGAGCAACTTTGATACACATTAACCGGCTTTGATCCCGGATCAGGAGCTTGCCGTTTACAAGTGCCAGCGGTGCCCAGTTTTGAGTTGGAAATCTTTGATCGCCTGTTTCTGCTTTGAGCAAATCTGCTGATGCAATCGGCTTAAATGCTGACGGATCAGGCTCAATAAGATACAACTTACTGCTACCATCAGTACTGAGCAGCAACCCATCGGCGAGAATCGAGCCACCCTTATCAAATAACGGAGACCTCCCGGTTTTCCATTTAATCTGGCCGTCCATACTCATACAAACCATGCCGTCTTTTCTTTCGTTGGTTGTATATTGAGCATAAAAATAGCCGTTATATAGAACCGGAGGCTGGGTATGCGCTCCAAAATCGGCATTTTTATAAAGTTCTGTAACACCGTAGCTGCCATCTGCTTTCCTCTCAACTTTTATCATTGCCGCACCGGCCTGGTATCCACCTGTAATCAGCACTCTACCTTCACCGGCGTCAACTGCACCGGGGACTGGAATTGAACATTGCCAGTTCGTATATTCCCACAGTATTTTCCCGGTAAGCGGGTCAATTCCAACCACTTTACCACCGCTGGCGCTTTCTCCACGACCAGATGATGCGGTTATCATTACAACATGGCTATCTTCGCCAACTTTTATGATTGACGGACTAACATATCCGACAGGACCAAGAGGCGGAGTTGTCCATCTAACTTTGCCAGTGAGCTTTTCATAAGCCACAACCCCTGCCTGAGGTGCCTGTGAAGCCAAAATAAGCAAATCACCGTAAACTAAAGGACACTGAGTAATTGCCCATCTCGGAATTTCACCGCCGC
>JAUYBT010000023.1 GCA_030692905.1 Bacteroidales bacterium | reverse complement strand
GAACGACCATTGCAATTGGCTTACGAATTAACCGGTGAAAAAATTGAGGTACTAAAAAAACATAGTAAGTTTAAAGAATTTGCCACCAGTAAGAAAAAAGAAAAAGCAACTGACAAAGCCGACATTGCAAAAAGTAAAGCTATACAGGAAAAGATTTTGAAAGCAGTTGAGTAATAACCCTTCTGTAAAGTACATCTTTCACATGTGATTTCAGGCAGTTAGCTTTGCACAAAATGCAATACTATGTTACAATAGAAAAAACTTCCCGACGGAATCAGATGTTTGAAGTACATTATCCAAGTGGGGTGTCCGCAAAAGTTTTGAAAGATTTATTGAACTAATCTTTTATGTTCATGTTATATGTGTTTAGTATTTAAATAATAATTTCTATATATTTACTGAATGGAAGAAAGAGGTTACATTGAAGTAAAGGTCGAAGGTAAAGTTGGTAATAAACCTCTTAAACCAGAAGATGTAGATATTGCTGAAATTAAGGATATTATCAGCGATGTAGAGAGTTTTCTATATCCAGGGAGAGCCGAAAAAGCTGAAAGACCTCATATCTCATACAAAATTGAGGAAGGTTCTGCAAAGCATTATTTTCATTTACCAATATCTGCTATTTTTCTGTTTAATGGATTAACAGGTGAGATTGCCTCAAGAGGCACGCTTGATTTTTTGGATTTCAAAAGAGCTCAAATCATAGAGAAATTTCAACGTAAAGCCCTGGAAAAGAATTATGAGATCACTTTTACTAATTCTTTATCAGAAGCTAAAACCCTGATAATTAATAAGGATACAAAATACGTTAGCGTCGCAGCTAACTTTATTGAAACAGAGCTGATTCTTTACGGAAAAATTGATGCCGAAGGAGGTGTTAATCCAAATTTTCATATCGAGACAAAAGAATATGGTAGACTGACTATTAGCGCAACTGTTGAGCAACTACTTGAGGGTGAAAAAAGGCTATATAAATTTTACGGTATTCGTGTTTCCGGTAAACAAAGTCTTTTAGATGGAAAACCTGATGACCTGAAACTCCTGAATTACATTGAGTATAATCCGGTTTTTAACAGGACAGAATTGGACCTTCTGATCGAACGAGCTACACCAAACCTATCTAAAATTACAGATGTTGATGCGTGGCTTAACCAATTAAGAGCAGGAGCCTATGCTTAGTGTTTTACTTGACACTTCTTTTTGCATCCGTCTTCTAAAAAAGGATGAATCTTTACACCAAAATGCCATTGACTATTTTCAATATTTTCTTGAACACAATGTTGAATTATATGTTTCAACCATTACTATTGCCGAATATAGCGTTAAAGATGATCCTAATAATTTGCCGCTAAAAACGGTGAAAATTATTCCTTTTGACTTCTTTGACGGAAGGACAGCAGGAGAATTTCATTCTATTCTACTCGAACACAAAAGTCAGTTACAGAAAATTGACAGAAATGTTATCATAGATGATTGCAAACTAATTGCACAATTATTTAATCGTAAAATAGAAGGCTACATAACAAATGATCAAAAATCATTTAAACAGATCATTAAGCCGCTTATTGAAGCTAAGGGTTTTTCAATTGAATTATTTGATCTATCTGTTTCATTGAAAGACTTTAAAAGAGAATTATTCTAGACAACGATAACGGTGTAAGATATGAGCAAGAGTTTTGACAGCTGTCTGTGAATGAAGCTATTAAAAATCTTAGTAATGAAGAAATTGTTGGTTTTGAGTGGATTAAATCAAAACCCGAGGTATCGACAAAAGAGTATGCTGAACATTTCGGGTTTACTCAACGTACAGATAGTCGTCATCTCTCTACTTTGTTAAATGCTGGTCTTTTGACCACTAATGATGAAAACTTGAAATCACCAAAACTCAGATATTCAGCAGGAAATTATAAAACATAGACATGAAGATAGACATTATAAAAGAGAAAATAAGATAACTAATGTTGGATCTGACACTAAATCGTGTTGGAAATCAACGAAATAAGCTCTAATAAACCAGTACAAAGTAATAAGAAATTATTAGAGATTATAAGAGAAACCATTAAGAGATTTGCAAGCACATTGCCAAAGCCATACAAACAAACGCTCCAACCAAAGCTTGCTAAACAGCCAAATCCTCTTTCACTCGATGATGTGAAAAAATTATTATTATTCAATATGGTAAGATTAACGATCAGATGAATTTCTCCCCTGACAATATAACCTTTTTCAAGTCTCTATTCTATGGTAGGCAGGATGTATATGCTACTCATTGGGAAAAGGACGGTAAAAGTGGTTATATGCCTGCGTACAAGGTTGACTGGAGTGATTACAGGAAGCACACAGCCAGTGGAGGATCATTTAAAGATTATTCAAAGAAAGAGTATCTGCCTTTTAGTAATGAAGTAATTCTGCGTCATTTTCTGGGAAGCGAAACAATTGGCATTTATCCGCTTTTAGAAGATAATACTTCATATTTTATTGCTGCCGATTTTGACGATGAAAATTGGAAAGAATCTATTCAAAAGCTGTATTCAACTTGTATTAAATATGATATACCTGCATATATTGAACGTTCCCGTTCGGGTAATGGTGGCCATCTATGGGTTTTTTTCGAAGAAAACC
>JAUYBT010000014.1 GCA_030692905.1 Bacteroidales bacterium | reverse complement strand
ATATGCGTCATCGCCCGTTCCGGGTATTAAAAATTCAAATCTCATACTGTCGGGGGGTAAAGAGAGTGTATAGATCATCTGGTATTTAAGGTCTCTGTCTGATGATGTAAGATAATAATCTTTCTTCCTGGCTGCAAAAAGTATAAGCTGATATTCACCATTTACAACTACAGGTTCGGGTACTTTACTTACTGTCTTTTTAATAACTGCAGGTTCTGGTACTTTACTTACTGTCTTTTTTACTGTTGTATCTTTAACTACTGGAATGAAAGACTTTTCCGGTGTAATTACAACAGGGGAATTCATGAAAGCAAACTCTTCCTCGGTAAGATTATAATTTTTGCTGTTATCAACATCCTTAAGTGCATAGAGTCTGTACTTTCCTGCGCGGACATTATCAATGCGGAAATAACCGTCCTGATCTACTCTTGAAATATAATCGGGAAGTTGCTTAATGACATTAGTATCAGCCAGTTCTCTGTACAAAAGTGCCAGAGTCTTTTCCGGGACTTCAATATTAAATGAACTGTAAACATTTCCCGTAACAGAAAGAGAATCAATTACAGGGCCTGTTGAAAAAACAAACTGAAAATTTTCAAGTATGTTCCCTTCATTAAGATCTTTGATTGCATCCTGAAAATAAAAAGTATATGTTGTGCTGTCTTTCAGCTTCTCTTCAAACTCAGCGATAACGCTTTTCCCTTTAATGAAGACCTTTGGTTTCTTTTTCATAGGAGGCGAAACCATAAATTTTTCGTTTATATTATCGAGAACCACATATTCGTTAAATGTAATTGCGAGGCTCTTACCCATGTAGTTTTTTGCACCGTTAACCGGAATGCTTTTAATTACAACCGGGGGGAGTTTATCCCTGGGACCGCCTGAAGGTGAGCTGATTTTTGCACAGGCGCCGATCAGAATAAAGAGTGCTGCTATAAGAAAAAAACGGGAAAGTATCCTCCTGTTCATAAAATTCATCCGGTTACTTATGAATTACAAACTTACATCATTTTTTAAAGATTCATTTCGTTATTGAACTAAAACCCTTTCTGTAATCGGGTGTTTTTGGTTATGATCAATAATAATATTTTCTACCTTTGGCGATAATGTTAACCTGTTAATTATGCATTTACTTATCGTTCCCTGGGATGTGAATCCGGAAATATTCCGGATTGGCGCTTTTACAGTGAGATGGTATGGTCTGTTGTTTGCTTCTTCTTTTTTCTTCGGGTATATAATTATGAACAGGATTTTCAAAAATGAAAATCTGGGAGGGGTTGTTCTTGACCGTCTTACAATTTATATGGCCGTTGGAGTTATTGCAGGAGCCAGGCTCGGCCATTGCCTTTTCTATGAACCGGGTTATTATCTTCAGCACCCGCTTGAGATCCTGATGACATGGCATGGAGGCCTTGCCAGCCACGGAGCAGCAATTGGGATCCTGATTGCTATCTGGCTCTTCACCAGAAAAGAAAAGAAAGATTATTTCTGGGTACTCGACCGCATCGCAATTGTCGTAGCAATTTCCGGCTTTTTTATCAGGATGGGTAATCTTATGAATTCCGAAATTTATGGTGTTGAGACTACTGTTCCCTGGGGATTTGTTTTTTTAAGAAACAACGAGGTTGCTCCGAAACATCCTACACAGATATATGAAGCTCTGGCCTATCTGGCCATCTTTGTCCTGCTTTACCGGTTGTACTGGTCGAAAAAAGGAGAACATATCCAGGGGTTACTGATAAGCTTATTATGCATACTTGTCTTTACTGCCCGTTTCTTTATTGAATTCCTGAAAGAGGATCAGGTTGCCTTTGAGTCAACGATGAAAATCAACATGGGACAATGGTTAAGTATCCCTTTTATATTAATGGGTATCGGTGGATTATATTGGAGTATTACCAGAAAAAAACGAGCTGTAATCAAACGATAATACCTATTTTTTTACTATCCCGTTGAACAGGACATCCAGAATAGCATTAAGCCTGTTCTCAATATTGACCTCTTTCTTTTTCCAGAAAAGAGGGACCTCAAGTCCTTTAAGGGTTGTCTGAATTGCAAGTGCAGTGTATTCACTATTCGCTACATTAAAGATGTTTTTCCTCGCTCCATGATAAAGAATGAGTCGGAGAATAGCAAGCTCCTCCCGGTCATATTTTTCACGGATAGTCTCGATAAAATCAAAATGATCAAGGTTTTTATCAAAGATGGCATTATAATAATTCGAAAGTTTTTCGAACGATTTCATCCTTACAAAAACATAGTTTCTCATTTTATCAATAGGCGATTCGACCGATTTAATGGCTGTAGTAAGCTCATTTCTAAGTATATTAGCTTCGTGGAGAACAACTGCCTCAAAAATCTCTTCCTTACTTTCAAAATAGTAATAAATGGAACTTTTACCCATCTTCAGAGCTTTAGCAATCTCATCCATTGTGGTCTTCTTAAACCCGTAACGGCTGAATATCTGTCCTGCTGAAACGATAACTTTCCTTCTAAACTCCTCTTTGTTAACCATATACTCCGTTATATTGAATTCTTTCTTCTTCTTTACAAAGATAATACATTAAAAAAAAAAATCAAAATCTTCGAATAATTTGGTCTATAATTCGAAAAATGTAATTTCAATGTCTAAACCCATATTGTCCAACATATCTTCTTACGATAAAATATTCTTTAATATTTTGTATTTTTGATGATTAATTAATCTGGGGCCGGGAAGAACTTTTAAAAATGAAGATTGGCAATCAATCGAAAAGGGAATATGCAGGGCTACAGAAAAGGATATTAAAGAAATATTTTCAGATAAATTCAACTAATATGCAAGGGGTCGTTAAATTCAATTGTCACTGGAACCAGTCGGGGCCCGTCATCTCTGACGAACAGTATGAAATAATTAATTACTGGAGGGAAATTCTGTATAACATGGACCTGATTGGAGCCTATGAGAATGGTGTTGGCTTTGGAAACATAAGCATGAGGATCAGAGGTGGCAACCAGTTTGTAATTACAGGGTCTGCAACAGGAGAAATCACGGAACTTGAGCCGGGTCATTATGTTAAGGTCAATTCCTTTAATATTGAAGATAATGCCGTTCAGTGTGTAGGACCGCTGAAAGCCTCATCGGAATCTTTGACACATGCTGCAATATATTCAGCTGATCCCGGATCAAATGCAATTATTCATGTTCACAGCATAGAACTCTGGAATGAGCTCATCTATAAAGTCCCCACTACCAATCCGGCAATGGATTACGGAACAATTGGCCTGGCAAAGGATATTCTGAGGCTTTTTAAAGATTCCGATGTTTATGAGAAAAGGATCATTATTATGGCAGGCGACAGAGCGGGGATCCTCACGTTTGGTCAGGATATGGATGAGGCAGTAAATGTATTGATGGAATATCTCAAGAAAGAAGGGTGAAAAATTTTCTTTTTTATCAGGTTCTTGCATAATTACTTGCAAATACCTAATATTGCAATCCGTTTTTACGTAGGGCCCATAGCTCAGCTGGTTAGTAGCACCTGACTCATAATCAGGGGGTCGCTGGTTCGAGCCCAGCTGGGCCCACCTTCGCCCTCCGAAGCTTTAGCGTAGGAGGGCTTCGCTTTTTGTGTTTATTCATATTTAGTAATATTCTTTAGGTTCTATGCAGCGGGCTTCGGCGGGCAAAGCCCACAAGAACTTTCGCCCGCCATAGCTTTCTTTGTCCTCCGAAATGCAATGAAGGAGGAAGCCACAGCAGGCTTTATTATTAATCCTGCTTTTCTAGAATATTCCGTGAATATTTTTGTCTTGCGGGCTTCGGCGGGTAAAGCACACTTTCCTTTTATAATATTCTCTCCCTACAGAAACAGCTGTTTTTTTTATATCTTTACTTCTTCTCGTTGTATAACTTATACCTGCAGTATGGCGTGCTACGGCGGACAAAGCCCACTTTCACAACAATTCTGGTATGTCTACATATTAAAATGTAATAACGGAACATTATATACAGGATGCTCTAATAATCTTGAAGACAGGGTTAGCCGACATAATTTGGGACAGGTCATTGCCACAAAAAATATTCTGCCTGTCGAGATAATTACATATATTGCTTTTACAGATAAATACAAAGCATACGATTTTGAAAAATATCTCAAGCAAGGATCTGGCAGGGCTTTTTCAAAAAGGCATTTGCATTAACACAAAAAAAGCTTTTAGGCTGGTGTTTTTTTATGCGCCAGTTTTGAGCCAGGTTTTGGAGGATTTATCGATTTTTTTGCGAAAAGGATGGAGAAAATTCGTTTAAATTTAAACGCATTATAATCGTTACCACCATTCTATTCAAATTATGTTTTGGAAAAAATGTATTATTTCTTTTGTAAATTTTAAAAACAACTTAACTTTGATTAAATCCTACCCTAAGAACAGGGTACATTATAAATAAATAGTAAATTTTACAACGTTATTCCCCTTTGTCACAAGCAGATAGACTTGGGGCTTCAAATACTAAATGGGGTACACTTCACGACAGTTGGGTAAATAAACGTAATTCTCAAATCGCTAAGATTGGTAAGATGTTATAATTGAATGAACAAAACTAATGAATAATAAAATTACAATTTCAGTAAACTTCCCTACTGATAAAAATGGAATGATAGGTAGAGAATGTCTTGAATGTAAAAGATATTTCAAAATAAAACCAGGAACAGGATTGCCAACTGATTATTGCCATTGCCCTTATTGTGATTATGAAGGTAAATCTGATACTTTTTTAACCCAAGATCAAATAGAATATGTTGAAAGTATTGCATACAAAAAAGTTTATCAGCAGTTTATTAAACCTTCATTAGATAAGTTAAAGGATAGCTTCAAGGAACTAGAAAGAAGCACAAGAAATAGTTTGATCAAGATAAAAGTAACTACTAAAGAGTCTGGTTTTGATTTCCCAACCAAATATTATACTGAAAAAGAACTTGAAACAGTTGTTACTTGTGATAGTTGCGGATTAGAATTTGCAATTTATGGAGTATTCTCTAAGTGCCCTGATTGTCGGGAATTAAATGCATTTGTAATATTTGAAAAGTCATTGGAAATAACACAAAAGCAGTTAGCGGTTTTTTCAAAACCTGAAGTTCCAAGAGACATCATTGACCAGACCTATGGATTTATTTTATCTTCATCAATCGCCGTATTTGATGGACTCGGCAAAGAATTAAGATTAAGAAATCCAGACATTTATCCCTCTGATCCTAAAAATCTTTTTCAGAATATACTTCTACTTGACCAAAAACTCAATAATCTAATCTCATCAAAGCACTCCAATTTCAGGCAATTACTTAAGCTTTTTCAGGTCAGACATTTATACGAACATAATTTGGGGGTAATCGATAACGACTTCATAACTAAATTGCCTGAGTTCAAAAAAATGGTTGGTATGAAATATATTCTAACTCATGATGAGTTAAATAATTTTATCGCCTTGATGAGAGAACTTGGTGAGATTATAAAAGAACAATTCAATCAAAATAAATAGTATCAATGACACACAAAGAAATTATTGAAAGGCTCTCAAAATTGGACCTATCAAGTTATCCAGCAGAAGAAGTAAAGAGGTTAATAAAGCAGCTGGGAAGCTTCGGAGTAATTGTCTCTAACTTACATCCAGGTAAAAGAATCTTACGAGGCAGGATTAATGAAAAGCCACATGAATTTGATAACATATCAAAGGTCTCATATAAGCCATCTGAATATAATAAAACCTATATGAGGGCAAGCACCCCAAATAAAACAATGTTTTATGGTTCAATTGTTCCTGAAATTAGGGGCAAAAAAGAACCTGACACTGCAAGAATTACAATTATTTATGAGATTAGCGAATTTGCTCGTGATCTCGAATCAGTCGGGGAGCAAACAATTACTTTTAGTGTTTGGGAAGTCCAAGAGGACATAAAATTACTTTCTTTAATGCATTTCAAGAAATTTGAAAGACCGACCGAATTGTCTAAAAAGTTACAAGAAGATTTTGAAGTGTTTATTAAACAACATCCTGATAAAAAGGAATCCACAAATGAAATTGTTGAATTTCTTGGAGAACAATTTGCAAAAACTGTATCTCCTGATAGAGATTGTGATTATTTGATATCCGCATGTTATTCAGAAATAATAACAGAGTTAGGATTAGATGGAGTTCTTTATCCAAGTGTTAAATTGGCTGGAGAAGGAATTAATGTCGCTATTAAACCTGAATCGGTTTCAAAATTAAAATTAGTACATGTTGGCGAATGTACACTATATAAGAACAAGAAACAGATTTTGGTTGGTAATGATACTGTTGCTAAAATCAATGAAGATGATTCATTACAGTATGAAAAAGCCCCTGATGATGTCTTTGTTCCAAGGGAAATCGGCCGTAAACAAGTAGGGTTAATGTAATCTATTAAGAAGAATTTTTCGTTCTTCAGAGCATCAACGGGAACTATAGATTCTAAATGCACAGAGTAGTTGCTGCAAATGTCAAGTAGGAAACGCCAATACATAATGTGACAGAGATGTATTAGAATGTGTGTCTGTAACTGAATTAAACACATCTATTAAAACTTTTGATGGCTTGGAGATTTTATATAAAAAAGGACCCCAGAGTGAGCAAGCTCGGCTCTGGGGTGACGTCCGTCGGGTAGTTTGATTAACCCCCCCGTTATATGAGGTGCCTAAGCATCGAGGTTCTCAGAGCCTCACAAATCTCTTGTGCAAGGTGACGACACAGTCGTCTCTCTTCTACCCCCAATTGTTATTTTAATTCCCTGTCCTCTTCAAGGATGTGACAAAGTTAAACAAAATTGATTAAATTGTGATTCAATTTAAACATAACTTTTTAAGGAATGGAAATTAATGTAAATGCTTCTAAGATAGATTTATCAAATAATAACTTAGACCGAATTCCTGAAATCATTTTTACCTGCAAAAATCTACAAAAATTAATACTTCGTAATAATAAGATAAGGGCAATTCCGAAAGAGATCGTATCGCTTAAAAGATTAAGGATGATTGATCTATCCAACAATAGAATTGATTTTCTGTCACTAATCAGTTTGTAAAAATCAGGCATTATTAACAATTTTGTTTACGAAATTAACATTTTATTTTTTATAATATTGGAATTTCATTAAAACGGACACATATCAACAAATATAATTTTAGGGGTTGATAATTAATCGA
>JAUYBT010000089.1 GCA_030692905.1 Bacteroidales bacterium | reverse complement strand
GCAAAAGAAATGAACATAAAAGCAGCGAAGCGGCAGAGGGGTCTCCCTACCCGAAACAGTACAGAAGATAATTAAGTGTTCCTTCTGCGGGAGAAGGATCAAATGAAACTATCGGCATTCTCAGGGGGCACTATGTTTGGTTGTTGTGTCCCTTTTTTTATTAGGCTTTTAGAAAACCATTTAATATATTTACGCTGAGCATAGCCTCAAAAATGTTCTGAAAACATTCAATGAAAATATCAATGCATAAGCATAAAAGGATACCTCTCCTCTTTTTTCTTGGAATCGGAATCCCTTGCTTGCTTTTGGGATATCTGGCTTTCCGTGGTATTCAGAATGATCAGGCATTACTGGAAAAAGAGAGGTTAAACGAACACCGTAAAATTTTAGAACTGATTACCAGGTCGGTTGAAGAAAATATTTTTAAAGCAGAACAGGCTTTTTTATACATCATCGCCGAAAATCAGGAAATCGATCAACCCGGATTAATTCGTTCAATGGATAGCTTAAAAAAACAGAACCCTTTAGTGGAGGAGGTCTTTTTTTATGAAAATTTCGAAAAAATTCACTTCCCAATAGCAAAGCTTTTGTTTCTTCCCAACGGCAGCACACAATCATTCTCTGCTTCGTCCCGAACTCCCACCTCAGTGAGAAAAGTACCAACAGGACAACAATTGGAATTTCAACAGAAAAAATATCAAAAAGCCATTGCCAGTTACCAACAGGAATTTGAACAAGTTTCCGACCCTCAAATGAAAGGAGAACTGCTAAGCGCAATTGCCAGAGTTCAAAAAAAATCAACTCTCTTCAGAGATGCTAAAAAAACATACGAGGTAATTGCCCGGGATTACAACCATGTACAAACTGCAGGTGGCGTTCCATTGGGATTGGCAGCCCGATTAGAAATCAGCTCTTTATCTATGGCAATCAATGATACTTTAAGTGCCATAAAAACATACTTAAATTTATACAAAGATCTTCTTAACAGGGAATGGACGCTGGAAAAAGCTCAATATGACTTTTTTTCGCAGGATATTAAAGAATCGATTGATGATATCTTTTCACAGGCACCATTAGCTGCACCATTGCAGCCATTCCAAAGTGCTTTTACAATATTGAAAGCAGAGGAAAATAATCAAAGAAAAATCACCGAGAGATTACTCACATTCCAGGAAAATGCTGCAGCAGATTTGAAGGCAAAAGTTTCTCTGAATCCGGAAGAACCCCGAAGTTCAGCCTGGCGATTTACACTTGAGAGCGGAGAGCACACATATCTTGTTTCTTTGTTGGGCGAATACACAGGAAATGGAAGCCAGGTGAATGAAATCCGTGGGCTCTTGCTCAATGCCGACTATCTGAGAGATAACCTTCTCCGGCAGGTATTGCAGAGTAATGTTTATTCCGGAAAAACCGGATGGATTGTAAAAGGAAGGGATGATAGAACCATTTTGAAGTCTGAGAACTCACCTTCAGGTTCGATCACTGTCAGAACAAATTTTGAAGGGGGCTTTCCTCCATGGTTTGTCGAGTTCTATCAACAGGACCCCGATCTTTTTGAGACATTTTTAATTTCACGACGGGGGATTTATTTCTATATGTTTTTTCTCCTTGCGGGTATTCTGATATTTGGTTTGACCCTGACCATTCGAACTGTTTCTCATGAACTTGAACTTTCAAAAATGAAATCTGATTTTGTTTCAACTATTTCCCATGAATTCAAAAGTCCTTTATCTTCAATCCGGCAGTTATCAGAGATGCTTCAATCGGGCCGGGTACCTTCAGAAGAGCGTCGCGTGCAGTATTATGATGTTCTTGTGGAACAAAGTGAAAGACTTTCCTTACTCATAGACAACATATTGGATTTTGCAAAAATAGAAGAAGGCAGAAAAAAATTTGATTTTGAGATGGTTGATATCTGCCCTCTATTGCAAGAGATTGTATCAACCTTTCAAGACCGGGTGCGACATAAAGATTTCGTTATTCAGGTTAAAATAGATAAGCCCCTGCCATCTATTAAGGTCGATAGAACAGCTATTACGCAAGCGATTACCAATCTGATAGATAATGCAATCAAATATTCCGGTGAAGCTAAAAATATATTTGTTCAGGCATTTGTGGAAAATCAATATCTGATTATCACAGTTAAAGACTTTGGTATTGGTATCAGGAAAGAAGAAATTGATAAAGTTTTTGAACGTTTCTATCGTGGAGGTGATGCCTTGACTCGGACAGTTAAAGGAAGCGGGCT
>JAUYBT010000085.1 GCA_030692905.1 Bacteroidales bacterium | reverse complement strand
ATTACACCGGAAACCACTGTTGATGATCCTGTCAACTTAGATGACCTTGATACTGATAAATATGTTAAGATGATTAAAGACCTCGCAATAATATATCCCCGGGCATCGATTGTTACCGGATTAGTAAGCTACAGACTATATCCGCCATCATATGATGCTCCTACCATTAGTGCAAGAAAAACAGATGCTTCAGGTTTCTATTATGACCATTTTAATTCTGCTTTTAAAATTGACACCGGGAAAACCAATGAGGTATATCATAAATCGAAACTCGTATCCGGTATCGAAATGCAGTTTTCCAATGGTCCGGGAAGATTCATAGGTAAAATCCTTCCCTATCTGGGCGGTACAAAATGGGGATATGGTGCCCAGAAAGAAAGAACTTGCTTTGAACATCATGTCCTTTTGTATAAAATAGCTCCAATAATCTGTTATGAATCTGTTTTTGGAAGTTACGTAACCGATTATATAAAGAATGGTGCCACTGCATTATTCATAATTACAAATGATGGCTGGTGGAAAAATACAAATGGCTATAAACAGCATCTTTCCTATGCTTCATTGAGGGCAATTGAAACCCGGCGATCGATTGCAAGAGCAGCCAACACAGGTATATCCTGCATAATTGATATCAGAGGCAATAGAACTAAAGAGACTGAATGGTGGACCCAGACTGTAATAAAAGGAGAAATTTATCCCGAAACCAGAATGACACCTTATGTAAAATATGGTGACTACCTTATGCGCATTTCTTCATTAATCAGTGTCTTCATCCTTTTAATTATTTTCATTGCGAACCCCATAAGAAAAAAAATTAATGCGATTTGACAAAATGGTGCAACCCTTATAATATCCTTATGTCTTTATAACCAGGTAAGCTTATCAGGTGGATAATTTGAACGTTTATATACATGCTCCGCTTATTGAGGAGTGCAGAAAGGGCAATAGCAAAGCTCAGTTCAGGCTTTATAACCAATATTCAAAAGCTATGTACAACCTGGCATACAGGATATTGAATAACCGCGAAGATGCTGAGGATATGCTACAGGAGGCATTTGTTGAATGCTTCAGGAATATCGGATCTTTCAGGTTTGAATCAACATTCGGTGCATGGCTTAAAAAAATACTAGTCAATAAATGTATAAACCAACTGAAGAAGAAGAAAATTGATCTGACCCTCTGTGATACCCTTCCTGCATGCATTTATGAAGAAGAAGCTGAGGTTACCTACGATACCGGAAAAATATTTAAGGGTATTGAAATGCTTCCCGGTGGTTATAAGATTATATTAACTCTTTATCTGCTTGAAGGTTACGACCACTCTGAAATCTCACAGATACTCGGAATATCCGAATCTACTTCAAAATCACAATACTCAAGAGCAAAAGATAAGTTAAGGAATATACTTTCAACAAATTAAACATATGGACAAGCTTGAAGAACAAATAAGGAAGAACAGGGAGGATTTGGACAGATACAATCCATCTTCAGGTGTATGGAAAAAGATAAAGAAGGGATTAAAAAAGGACAAATCACCAATAAGTCATTGGCTTTCCATCGCGGCAATGGCTATTGTTATTCTTGGTACTGCAGTTGTTTTCTTCAAACCGGGAAACAGGTGGTCCGATACCAACAGGGAAAAAAGCAGCGAGGCCGGACTGACACCGGACAATCCTCAGCTGAAAGAGACCGAGATTTATTATAGCAACCTTGTAAACTCACTATACCGTGAAGCAACTCCCTTGCTAACCGTAAATCCTGAAATTGAAAAAGAGCTTGATACTGATATTTCACAGCTCGATAGTATCTGTTCAGAAATTAAAAAGGATCTGAAAGATAATGTTGCTAACCAGGAGGTTGTCGAAGCATTGATCCAGAATTACAGGATAAAGATCCGTCTTCTTGAGGATATGCTGATTATATTGAAGGAAAATGAAAATAATCCTGAAAAAAACAAAAGCTATGAACTATAAAATTATCATAACTATTAATTTGATATTACTCATATTCAACTCATTGTTGGCACAGAGTGTTTCAGAAATGCGGAGTTATATAAAGACAGTCCCTGTAGGAAAAGAAACTTCTCTTGAGGTTTTCAATAAATACGGAACCATCCAGATAACTCCCTGGAACAAAGATTCAGCTTATATAAGGGCCGAGGTGAAAGCATTTGCTCCGGACCAGGCAAAGCTTAAGAAGATGTTTGATGGAATTTCAGTTAACATCACAGAGACACCATACCTGGTAAGAGCTAAAACCGACTTCACCCAGAATATTAATATATTATTCGAAAGCTTTAAAGGGATAACGAGCAAACTGATATCTTACGATTCGCGTGTGGAGATCAATTATTACATTAGTATACCTGAATATCTGGATCTTAAGATTGAAAATAAATACGGGGATGTGTATATGGAAGACAATACCGGGACTTTTTCAATTTCAGTATCCAACGGGTCTTTTAAAGCTAACTCCCTTGGTAAAGGATCATCTTTAACCATGGCATTCTGCGATGCAACAATCAATTCAATGACTTCCGGGAACATTGATGCCTCTTTTTCCGAAATTTCGATCGGTGAGACGGGAGATATATCAATAAACTCAATCTCATCAAGGTATGAAATAAAAAAAGCCGGAATTATCCGCTCTGAATCACGCAGGGATAAATTTTTCATCGATAATATTGAAACGTTGCAGGGCAATTCATATTTCACCGATTATAAAGTGAACAATCTTAAAAAAGAGCTTAACCTAACAACCAGATACGGAAGTGTGAATGCCGACCTTATTGAAAAGGGATTTGAAGCAATAAATATAAATTCAGGCTATTCTGATATTTCGCTTGGCTTTGATCCGGGTTCATCATACAATTTGGATATCAGACATATAAATGCCTTTCTGGTTTTGCCTGATAAGAATATTAATACTGAACAGAAAGCCCTGAATGAAGAAAAAAAGGAGTTTATGACTTATGGAACCGTTGGCAGAAATCCGGGAACAACTAAAGTAAAAATAGATGCCACACGTGGCAATATTTATCTTAAGTAATTTTCATCCCGATGCAACTTTGATATTATTCTCATGTCTTTATCAAAAAAAATATCAACTAATATTCAATTTAAGATGAAAAGTAAGTATATCATACTGTTTATCGGAGCTCTCGTTATTTCCCCTGCATTTCTTTCGGGACAGATCGCAACGAAACAGGCCGGACTCCGGACTGGCTTCAGGGGTGGTATTTTCTATCAGATCACGAATGAGTCAGGTAATGCAGAGATTGGATATAATGCGATGCTCAGTTTTAATAATAACGGGATACAACTTACCGGCCTGAGGATCATCTATGAAACATCATTAAGTGAAATATCACCTGATCTTTTCTTTGCCTGGGGGTATGGAGGTCATGTTGGCTTCATATATGCTGATCACCTTGGATTCCTTGGAGAAAGATACAGTTTTCTGGGAGAACGTTTCTGCCCGGTATTCGGTGCAGACGGATGGTTAGCTGCTGAATACAGGTTCCGTGATATTCCGCTGAATATTAGCCTTAATATTAAACCATATGTCGAATTAACAATACCATCATTTGTTAAGGTTATGCCGGCAGATATTGGTATCTCAGTTTCGTATGTTTTCTAATTATTGATTTTAAAAAATACCAAGATGCAAAAACAAGTCATTTTATCAGCATTATTTATCCTGATCTGTTCAGCAGCATTCTCACAGGATCCTGAGTTTCAATATTATAAAAATAAGGAGATCAAAACATTACTGGGTCGTGACAGAGCAGGTGGCGTGTATGGTGCGTTTACAGCAGGTTATTCGGTTATAGATAATAAACATACTGTTTTATTCGGGGGAAGATTCGGATGGCTGGCCAGCCATTTCATCGGTGTTGGATTCGGAGCAACAGGATTCATGAACGAATTCCATTATGAAACCTTACTTGACAGGGAGGTGTTTCTCGCAGGAGGATACGGAGGCCTTTACATTGAACCTGTATTACTTCCCAGGTTTCCTGTTCACCTTTCCTTTCCTGTACTTTTCGGGGCAGGTGGGATATCCTATGTCTCGAAAGAGGGGAACATGAACAATAACTTTATTGAAGATTCTGAAGCATTCCTTATTATTGAGCCTGCTGCAGAACTTGAACTGAACCTGACCCGGTTCTTCCGTTTTGCTATAGGGGCTTCTTACCGTTTTCCAACAGCATTTGATGTAGGTTTGTCAGGCACTCCGACAGCCAACTCTCAGTCTATCAGAGGCATGAGCTATACTGCAACATTTAAATTCGGAAAATTCTGATTGTACTTCATGAACTCACCCCCTTTTTTTCCCCCTCTCTACTTCGTAAAGAGGGGGAACTGGCTATATTAGAGTGCCTTACTCCCCCTCTTTGCAGAGCAGAGAGGGGGATGGGGGGTGAGTTCGTGTGGATTCAGAGAGAGGGATATTGGGTTATTAGTGGGATTTGGCTGAGTTAAATTGCTCCACCCCTTCGTCGAGCCACTTTTTATACTCTGCAACATTCAGGTTGGTGGGCATCGGTTTATTCAATGGATTACCCTCATAATCAGTTATAACATAAAGTGGTAATGCATTGGTTTTAAATTTCGATATCTCCAGATCTTCATTTATTTTTCCGATCGTCTTCTTCTGCTTTCCATCAATGGTAGAGACTATCCACTCATTTTCAGGCAATTGAGTCCTATCGTCAACATACAGTGCTATTATTACAAAGTTATCCCTGAGTCTTTTGAGTACCTCCGGATCGGACCATACCTTAGCTTCCATAAGTTTACAGTTGGCACACGCATGTCCCTTAAAGTCTATCAATATAGGTTTCCCCTGTTCTTTTGCGCAGGCAAGACCCTGTTTATAATCAAAATAGCCTTTAAGGCCTAAGGGCATATCAAAAATATCGCTGTTCCTGGGCTCTGAACAAAGTACACTTGTGTTAACCGGTTGAATTGAGGGATTTGGAAGATTAAGCTCGGAAGTCGTGGGAGACGGTAAAAAAGATGCCAATCCTTTTAATGGAGCTCCGAAAAGACCCGGGATCAGGTAAACAACAAAAGAAAATACAGTGATTATCAGGAATAATCTGAAAGTGCCAATATACGGAAGATCACTATCGTGAGAAAATTTGATCTTTCCCATAAGATAAAAGCCCAGGAGGGAAAAAAGAACAATCCATACAGCAATAAATAGATCCCTTGATAATATTCCAAGTGAATAAACGCTGTCAATAGTCATCAGGAATTTCATACTGAAGGCAAGCAGAATAAACCCAAGAACCACTTTTATCGAGTTTAGCCAACCGCCCGATTTTGGTATCCGGCTCATAATGGACGGGAAGAGCGCAAAAACTGTAAATGGGAGTGCAAAAGCAACTCCAAAACCAACCATACCGATTGTAGGTCTCAATACATCGCCGCTTGCAGCTTCTACCAGAAGAGCGCCAATAATAGGGCCTGTACATGAAAATGAGACAATCACTGTTGTTAATCCCATGAAAAATGCAGCCAGCATACCTCCTTTATCAACCTTTGAGTCGGCTCCTGTAACCCATTTATTCGGAAGTATAATCTCAAATGCTCCAAAAAATGATGTGGCAAATATTATAAATAATGCAAAGAATAATGTATTGGGTATCCAGTGAGTACTCAAAGCGTTTGCAAATCCTGCCCCTGCACTAGTCAGTGAGACTATAATCCCCAGTGATGAATAGATAAGAACGATGGAAATTCCAAAAATCAACGCTTTAAAAACAGCTTTGCCCCTGTTTACTGATCCCTGCGAGAAAAAAGCGACAGTCATTGGGATCATCGGGAAGACACAGGGAGTAAGAACCCCGGCAAATCCGGCAAGCAAAGAAATAAGAAAGAATTTCAGCAACCCTCTGTTTGATCTGGATGGATCGGATTCAGATCCGGGGTTATTGTCAGCTGTAATTACCTGGCCGGCAAGCTGATCTGCAATCTTAATAGCAAATTCAACATCTTTTGGAGGAGAACATGTTGCATTGTTACATGCCATAAAATTTACAGCACCAGTTACTGTAAAGGATGCTCCAACAGCAGTTATTTTCTGACGAAACTCAGCTTTAGTACTAAATGTCTTGATCCTAAAACCAAAAGCCTCATCAAGTAATTCAACCGGTTTTGTAACTTCATATGCTTTTCCAATTAGTTTAAAAACGGACACTGTATCGAATCTGAAAGATGTAGGGATCGGCCCTCCGTCAGGGATATCCATAGAATAGATATGGGAATTCTCATCAATAGATGCAGTAAATATCAGCTCATACTGCTTTTCTCCTTTCTTCTCAAAACTAAAATCCCATGAAACAGGGTCATAAATCTGAGATGATGCGTTAACTGCAACAAGAAACAGAGATACAAAAAGAGTAAGTTTTCTTAACATGATGCTGGTTTAATATTTAGTGCAAAAGTAATAAATCACTTGAAAATATGATTGATACTTGTGACGGATAGTACTATGTCGAGAAAAGGACTTACTCCAAGTCTATTTCATTATCATAGCGGTCGTAAAAATGATATTCGAGCATATGATATGCCGTGACTGCCTGAATCTTAAGGTTGATTTTATATTTAAAGTTCCATTTGCGGAAAACAGGGAAGAAACCTTTTTTAAGATAAGATGCCACAAATGGATGAACATTAAGAATAAGTTTCCGCGTTTTAATCTTATCTACAATAAAAGAGAGTCCACTTTCGAGCTCATCAGTAAATAGTATCGTTGGTTTTGTTTCGCCGGTTCCCTGGCATGACGGGCATTTTTCGTCGGTTACTATGTTCATTTCAGGTCTGACTCTTTGCCGGGTGATCTGCATCAGACCAAATTTTGTAAGAGGAAGGATATTATGCTTGGTCCTGTCGTTTGCCATCATATCCTTCATTTTATCGTAAAGTTGTTGTTTGTTTTCTGCAGATTGCATATCGATAAAGTCGACAACAATAATCCCACCCATATCTCTGAGCCTCAATTGTCTGGCTATTTCAGTAGCAGCTTCCATGTTAACCTCAAGAGCATTTGATTCCTGGTCATTACCCGACCTTGATCTGTTTCCGCTGTTGACATCAATAACATGAAGCGCTTCAGTATGTTCAATAATAAGATATGCGCTATGCTTGAAAGATACAGTCTTTCCGAAGAGGGCTTTTATCTGCTTATTGATACCGAAATGGTCAAATATGGGAAGTGTGCTTTTGTAAAATTTGACTATTTTTTCCTTCTCAGGTGCGATTTCTCTGATATACAATCGTATATCGTCAGCTAGCGCGGGATCGTTGATATGTATACTGTTAAAAGTAACATTAAGCATATCCCTGAGGATTGTAGAAGTCCTGTTCATCTCCCCGATGAACAATCTTGGTGCTTTTACCTCCTTCTTAATTATAGTAAAAGCTGCTTCCCATTTTTGGACAAGTTCCCTGAGTTCCGCATCGAGTGTTGCAACTTTTTTACCTTCAGCTACAGTCCTCACAATAACACCATAGTTACGGGGCTTTATGCTCTGGACAAGAGTTTTGAGACGATTTTTTTCCTCAACGCTCTCAATTTTTGAAGAGATGGAAACCTTATCAGAGTATGGCATCAGCACAAGGTTCCTTCCGGCAAGTGATATTTCGGAGGCAAGTCGTGGACCTTTTGTAGAAATAGGTTCCTTTGTTATCTGAACAATGACAGTCTGCCCGATAGTCAAGACATCTGTTATCTTGCCATCTTTATCAATATCGGGTTCAGGCTTGTTTTTATGGACAGGAGGTACCTTACCCTGTTTCTGAATAGCTGTGATATAGTATTTATGCTGTGTTCTGAACTGGGCACCCAGATCAAGATAATGAAGGAACGCATCGCGTTCATACCCCACATTAATAAATGCAGCATTCAGTCCGGGTATGATTTTCTTTACCTTACCCAGGTAAATATCCCCGACTGAAAACTTAATATTTCGCTTTTCCTTGTTTAACTCAATTAACTGCTTGTCTTCCAACAACGCTAAAGAAACCTCGGAATCACCAACATCAATGATTAAATCCTTGTTTACCACTTCACTATATTAATCTGAGGTAATATGTTATCAGCAACATCCGACATACTTATACAATAAACCTAAAGACCGTCAGATCTTTAGGTTTAATATATTCGTTTAACGACCACTTGCTGATCTGCTACTTCTTCTTATGTCTGTTCTTCCTCAAACGCTTTTTGCGTTTGTGAGTGGCCATCTTATGTCTTTTTCTTTTTTTACCGCTGGGCATAGAGGATTACTTCTTAACGTGAGATTTAACTTTGGTTATGAAAGATTTTGCCGGCTTGAATGCTGGGATATTATGAGCAGGAATGATAATGGTTGTATTCTTGGAAATATTCCTTGCTGTTTTCTTGGCTCTTTTCTTAACGATGAAGCTTCCAAAACCCCTTAGATAAACGTTACTACCTTTTACCATGGAATCTTTAACAGTTTCCATTAAGGCTTCAACAGTTTTCTGTACTGTTACCTTTTCAATACCAGTGTTCTTGGCAATTTCATTAACGATGTCTGCTTTAGTCATTTTTCGTGAAGTTTAAAATTCAACAAATTATTTTGAGTATGCATTTTTTCAACTGTGCAAATATAAATATATTATTTGTTTAAATTGAAACACTTACAGAATAAATTTTTTTTTAAGATATTATTAATGCCTTAATTACAATGAAATAGATAAATGGTAAGTAAAAGGAGAAAATAATTCAGGATAAAAAGATAAATCATAAAATATTGAAAGAATGGATTTTAGTCAATTAATGATGATTATGGTTGTACAAAGTGGTTTTTTTCTTAACTTTACAATCCGGTATTTGAATTATTAATAAATACATAACTATATGTCAATCAATAAAGTTATACTTGTCGGTAATGTCGGAAAAGATCCGGTAATCCGGTATTTTGATAAGGGTGTTGTTAAAGTGACATTTCCTCTTGCCACAAGCGAAACCTATACCAATCAGCAGGGAGAAACAATAACTTCAACAGAGTGGCATAATATTGTTTTATGGCGCGCACTGGCCGAAGTTGCTGAAAAGACTGTTAAAAAGGGTTCACAGGTATATATAGTCGGGAAAATTAAAACACGGTCGTATGTTGACAAGGATGGAATTAATAAGTATATAACTGAAATTCTGGCAGATACTTTGCTTCTACTTGAGAAAAAGCAGAGACCGGTCAATACGGCTGCACAAACAGAGACGGTGAGAAATGATGTCCATGACAAAGGATCCTCAGGCCCGGTAGTAAATGAGCCATCTCCTGAATATCAGGCCTCGAATGAGAACAATATCAAAAGCTGGACTGATAAGGGCATTGCAGGCAGCGATGATTCTGGTATGGAAAGCTTGCAAAAAAACGGACCAGGCGCCAGTCAGAATGAAGATGATCTGCCTTTTTAGCTAGTTGTATTAAAAGAAACTCAATTGGAACCGGAATATCCACTTTCCTATATATCACTTCTTTCAGGCATTGCTTTCAATGCTCCTGATTTTAAAATAATTATAGGGCTTTTAATTCTCATTATCCTGCTTATTGGATCAGCTCTTACGTCGGGTTCCGAAGTTGCGTATTTTTCATTCCGCCCTGAAGACATTGAAAAGTTTAAAACAAATAAAGGCAAACAGTCGCAGATTGCCCTGAAACTGTACAATAACCCCGAAAAACTGTTGAGTACAGTACTCGTTGCCAACAACACAATTAATATTGCCATTGTATTACTGGCTGCCTATCTCAGTTCAAGAATGTTTGACTTCAGCTCTGAACCTCTCATTGGTTTTATTATTAATGTAGTTGTTATAACTTTCCTGCTTCTTTTTTTCGGAGAGGTCATGCCAAAGGTTTATGCTTCAAGGAATCATGTTGCAGTAGCTCTGTTTATGGCCTATCCGCTTACTGTGCTTGAAAAGATTTTTCAACCTGTAACATATTTGCTGATCTTCTCTTCATCATTCGTGAAAAAAAGAACAGGAACCCGGCGGTCGAACATCAGCATGGATGATCTTTCCGATGCACTTGAACTGACATCGGATGATTTTAATGAGGATGAAAAAATACTTAAAGGAATAGTCCATTTCGGGAATACCAATGTCAGCGCAATAATGTGTCCAAGGATTGATGTGACAGCAATTGACATCAAATCGGGATTCGACAAAATAGTTCCTGTGATAATCAGCTCCGGGTTTTCAAGAATTCCTGTTTATTCCGGTTCGTTCGATACTGTAAAGGGTATATTATATGCTAAAGATGTTCTTCCATATACAAATAACCCCGGTAGTTTTAAATGGCAGGCTCTGCTCCGTCCACCCTATTTCGTTCCTGAAACAAAAAAGATAAATGATCTTCTTAAGGAGTTTCAATCCAGGAAGATACATATGGCGGTGGTGATAGATGAATATGGAGGAACCTCAGGGATTGTTACGCTTGAAGATATACTTGAAGAAATTGTAGGTGAAATAACCGATGAAAGCGATGAGGATCAGTTTCTATTCCGTAAGCTGGATGAAAAAACATATATTTTTGAAGGTAAGATCTTACTGAATGACTTTTGTAAGATCATTGAGATTGAAGAAGATCTTTTTGAAGAGGTCAGAGGAGAATCTGAAACACTTGCAGGTCTGATTCTTGAACTGACCGGCGAAATACCGCAAAAAAATCAGATAATAAAACACGGAAATTTTGTTTTCAGGATAGAATCTGCCGACAGGAGAAAGATAAAGGAGATCCGTGTTGAAATAAACAGAGATGATGGTGATATTAAGAAAGACTAGTCTATTAACACTCCTGGTATTCATAAGTGCTTCATACAGTTGCAGGGAAGTTGCTGTTCCAAAACCTAAAGGCCATTTCAGGATCGATCTTCCTCAAAGGCAATATTTACTTTTTAATGATCAGCCGGCAAAGAGCGGTGAAATGCCATTTTCATTCGAATATCCGGCATACGGACATCTGTCATTTCAGGTTGAAAAAAGGACTGAACCGGGGTGGTTTAATATTGAATTCCCGGCTTACAGAGCCAAAATATATCTCACATATAAGGTTGTTAAAAATGATTTTGAAAGCCTTATGGAACAGACCTATAAGATGAATGTTAAGAACCATATTACGAAGGCCGATGCAATTAATGAACAGGCGTTTAATAATCTGGAAAACAAAGTCTATGGAATTTTATATGACCTGAAAGGAAATACGGCTTCCGCTGTCCAGTTTTATGTTACAGACAGCGTTAATCATTATCTTAGAGGTTCTCTGTATTTTTCCGCTGAGCCAAATGCAGATTCGCTGGCACCTGTAATTGAATTTTTCAGAGAAGATATTATCCATCTGATTGAAACTCTGAAGTGGAAAAATTAACACTTAGCACCTATCAATGGGTTGTATTACAAAACATTATCTAAATGAGTTCTCCATCCTTGGGGTGTGGAAGATAGAGGAGGATCTGGATACTCTGATGAACCTCGTTGTGCTGGATAATGATGAGAAAAAGAAATATAAAGGATTCAGCAGCAACTCAAGAAAGCTTGAATTTTTAAGTGTAAGAGCATTGCTTTCGGAACTTATCGGAAAAGATACAAAGATCGTTTATAATAAGAATAACAAGCCATTCCTTAAAGATGGTTCAAGGTTTATCAGTATATCCCATTCACATAAACTTACTGCAATCCTTTTAAGCACAAATGAGAAGGTTGGGATAGACCTTGAATACATGAGAACGAATATAGCAGCTATCGCATTCAAGTTCCTTAACAGAAAGGAAAAAGTTACAAAGGAATATGATGACCATAAATATCACCTGTATATTCACTGGTGTGCGAAAGAGGCCCTTTATAAAATCTGTGATAAGGAGGGTATAAGTATTCAAAAAAACATTACAATTGAACCTTTTATGGTGAAGGAATCCGGAGAAATCAAGGGAAAGGTTCACACAGATAGAATAAATGAATCTTTTGATCTGTACTATTCAAAATACGATAATTATGCAATAGTGTGGACAAAAAAGAATTATGAAAAAATAGAATAATTTATAAAAATATTCGACTATCTGATTAACTCAGACAGAGGCTCCCCTGTGCAGGCATTAGGGTATGGCACTTTACATAAAGATGAGAGTGTAGCAGCAATATCAGTCATATTCACCTGACGGGTTACAGTCGATCTGTTCACTGTCCACCCATACCATATCAATGGAACATGGGAATCATATTCATAAGGTGAGTTATGATTTGCGACATAATCCCCCTCTTTTTCAACCCAGCCGGGATTAAGGGTAACAATAACATCTCCCGATCTCTGTGGATTAAAGTTATTAATGATCCGTTTAAGGTTCCCATTTCCGAAATCGTTTGCCTCAAAAGCTGAATATGGATATGCAGCCGCAACACCGGTAAACTGAACAAGAAAACGCGCTACTTTCTTTTGTACCTCCTCAAGCGGAAGCCTTGCATCCTCGATTAGTGTTCTGTTAAGAAAAACCTGTCTTTCAGAATAACCTTTCACCCAGTCACCCTCTCCGTAAACTGCATTAAGATAGCTCCTTAGCAACTGCAAAGCCTGGTTCTGCTTAAAATATCCTGCAGGTATCCTGTTGCTTTCCAGAACAGCCGGAATTTCCGATATACCATGAGCCGCAGTAAAATATATCAGGATATTCTTCTTGCCGATACTGTCATTTAAATATGTCAGAAGATTCTTTATCTCATCGTCGAGTCGTAAAATTGCGTCTCCCATCTCCACCGATGATGGACCAAATCTGTGACCGATATTGTCAGTAGATGAATAACATATTGAAAGATAATCTGTTACATCATCTTTTCCTAATTTCTCGTTTTCAATAAGTCTGATGGCGAAACTGGTTGTAAAAGAATTGCCAAAGGGTGTCTCCCTCAGTAAGGAGAAATCATTCCTGGAATTAAAAATACCCTTTGATCTCATCTTCTTAAGATCATATGGAAAATAATTTACCCCATTAAAACCAGCTTCGAAATTGTTTGAATCGGGGAGACAGTCAGCATAATCCTCTGAAGGTCTTAACAAACTCCAGGTGCTGTTAAGAAATGATTCTGAAAACTTCATTGCATTATAATCGTTAACCCACACCGGAAGAGCATCGATATAATATGTGCTCGTCATCCAGGTCCCGGTGATATTATCAAACCAATAAGCCCCATCAGCTGCATGGCCGGCAGAGAAGATAGCAGAATTCTCTTTCATTCCAACTCCAAAAACTTTTGCATTCTTGTTTGTCGCCATCTCAAGTTCGTCGGAAAATGTAGATGCCTGAAGGTTTACAGGCGAATGCAGACCAGCTTCAAAACTACCTCCGACAGGATTTACTTCAATATCCTTTGTACAGTAAATAAGTTCGTTCCTGAGCGGCAGATACCAGTTATCCGATGTTATGCCATGAAATGAAGGTTCTGTGCCTGTTGAGATTGTTGCATGACCAGGAGCAGACTGTGTAAGCATATATTCAAATGAAGCATTCTTAAAATATGTCCCTTCATTTATAAGTCTTTTTATCCCATTCTCCCCCAACCTGTCCCTGAACTTCTCAAGCTGATCGTATTTCATCTGTTCGACCACAATCCCGATTACAAGACGTGGTTTGTCGGGAGGGAGATAAGCTCCCTGACCGGATAATTTAACAAAAACAGATATCAGTAAAATGATTGCTGAGGATCTTTTCTTTACTACCTTCCAATTCTTCATATTTATCAAACACGGATTTCCTTAAGCATGAATAAAACAAATTCCTCTTAAAATTAAAAGTAACGTGTAAAAATACTTGTTTTAATCACAGAAGCAAATGAAGAAGATTATTTAATAACTATGAACCTGGCACGGTAGGAGATTTTCGTATCAGTATTTTTAAAGACGACTGAATATACGCCGGCCGATAATCTATTTACATCAATTTTAACAGGAATTCCCTTAATAGCTTCCGTAATATAATCCGAGAATATAGTGCCCGCCTGGTTAAAAATCCTGATGCTGATATTACCCATTATCCTTTCCGGAAGAACTGCACTTAATTCAGTTGTTGCCGGATTGGGGTAAAGAATCGGAGCTTCCGGATTTGTAGTATCAATACTATTGATAATTGGAACCATGTTTACAATTATATCAGTTTTTTGTCCTGAAAATACGACTATATTACTAATTGTGGTATCGAGGTAACCATTAGCTGTGAAGGTCAGATTCCAGGAGCCGGGGGCAAGAAGTCTTACAAAACTGCCTGTAAGAATATCGGAATAGACTTGGGAACTGTCTTTATCATGACCTGATATAAAGACTTTTGCAGGTACCGGAGCAGATGTGCTGGCATTGCGTACCAGCCCATGAATACCATATAATCCATTTTCGAGATACCCGATTAATGAGCGCCAATTATACAGCCATAACAAAGTTAGTTGTGCTGCCGGAGTAATATATTGATCATCAAGCTCAATGGTTACTTCGCGCCCCTGTAATTCGTAGGTAACGAAATCCTGTCTTCCGCCTTCAATACGGTACCATACAGCGCCACGGGTAACCCCGTTGTCAAGGTCATTCATATATGCCGGTCCGGAATAGATATGCACCGTATCGGCATAGGATCTGCTAATACTGTTAAACCATGAATCATCAGCATGTATCTTTGATAACCACCTGTCCCATGGGTAATTAACAACTTCGGCTCCTGAATGAAAATTGGCTGAAATAACAAACCTGTGCTTCCGCATAAATTTTATCATGTCAACAGTCTCCTTTTCCGGTACTATAGAAGGGTCGAGCGGATCGGGGAAATTGCGGTTAAGGTCAACTCCGTTGGCATTATATCGTGTTGATGATAAGGATATTGTATTGCCTCCCTTATATGTTCCATCCGGATTTGCCAAAGGATTTATCCAAATCTCTAAATTATCGACCAGGTCCTTCACCCTAGGATTAAGATTATAGTTTTTAAGGAGATAATCTGCCAGCCGGAGCATCAGAATAAAGCCTCCGGTTTCATCACCATGCATTGTTGATGAGTAAAAAACTTCAGGTTCGTCTTCATCATTGGCTGCATAGTCTGAAATTTTAAGAGCAAGAACCAACTTGCCATTTATGCTCGTACCAATTGTATCGAGGTGGCACAAAGCCGGGTAAAGAGTTTTGAAACTTTGCATTATGGAATCGTACTGGGAATATGTCGGATATTTATCCCATTCCATAGCCTGATTTATATTAAGAGCAGAGATTACACCCTTACTGTCGGCCTTTTCTGATATTGAATAATCGTATTTTTGCAGGATAAACCATTCGACTGTCAGTGGCGACAGACTAATATGAACAAATTTATTTCTGACAGTTAAAATTGAAACGTTACGGGTAAGAATATCAATAGACTTATTGTCAGTGAAGGGAATCGTTACTTCAACCTGTCCATACTGTCTGACTATATCACGCAACCTGTCATCATTACTTATATTTTGTGGATAGCACCTAAGTGCAAAAAAAGTTGGTACAACCAATAATATCAGGAAACGCCTGGTCATAAAGACTTTATACGTTAAACCTTATATGCAGAATGTCGCCATCCTCAACTATATAATTTTTTCCTTCAATATTGAACTTACCAGCTTCTTTACAGGCATGCTCTGACCCAAGAGAAATAAAATCGTGATATTTCATCACTTCCGCTCTGATAAACCCTCTTTCAAGGTCACTGTGAATGACTCCTGATGCCTGGGGAGCCGTCATACCTTTTTTAATGGTCCAGGCCCTGATCTCCTTTGGTCCAGCAGTGAAGAAAGTCTGCAGATTCAACATTTTGTAGGCTGCTCTCACAAGTTTATCAACACCGGGCTCATTCAGACCTGCATCTTTAAGAAACGCCAGACGGTCTTCATTATTTTCGAGTTCAGCTATTTCCGCTTCAATAGCACCTGCAATTACCAGGATCTCAACGTTTTTGTCCTTGAGAAATTCTTTAACCCTTTCAACATACTTATTTCCTGTAACAGCTGACTTTTCATCTACGTTACAAACATACATTACAGGCTTCATGGTAAGAAGAAAGAGATCATCAACATATTTTCTGTAATCTTCCTTCACTTCAAGGGTTCTTGCATTGTTGAAACCTTCAAAATGCTCCCTGTAGTTATTAAGAACTTCCAGGCCACGTTTTGCATCTTTGTCTCCGGCCCTTGAAGCTCTTTCAAGTCGCTCTATCTTTTTTTCGACTGATTCCAAATCTTTCACCTGCAGTTCAAGGTCGATAGTTTCAAGGTCACGCACAGGGTCGACCGAACCGTCGATATGAGGTAATGCATCATTATCGAAGCATCTGAGTACATGAATAAGCGCATCGGTATTTCTGATATCCCCAAGGAATTTGTTCCCTACTCCCTCCCCCTTATTTGAACCTTTTGCCAATCCCGGGATATCAACAATTTCTACAGTAGTATGAACGATCCTGTCGGTAACCTGATGTTTTTCAAGCTCATATAGTCTCGGGTCGGGAACCTGCACAACCCCCATGTTTGATTTTGTTGCACTGAAGGCAAAAGCATTGGTTTCCCCTTTTGTATTGGAGATACAATTAAAAATAGTCGTTTTGCCAACATTAGTTATCCCTATAATTCCGCATTGAAGAGCCATCAGATATAGATTAATTCGTTTGGTTGTAAATTTATTATAATTCCGGGGATTATTCAATATGATTTTACCAACCCCAACGTAGGGACATGCCATGGCATGTCCCTACTATAAAATTCATTTTCTATCTTTAAACCTTTGAATGTTTTTTCTATCAAAGAAGAAAATCTGAATTGCAATTGCGTAGTATTAAGCCAGACGATAACATTTCTGAATTACTTAAGACCGATCTGAATAAAGGATTCCGGCTTGTTGTTGAAAAATATAGTTCAAGGTTGTACTGGCATATACGCCGGCTTGTAATACTTCACGAAGATGCTGATGATGCCCTTCAGAACACATTTATCAATGCATGGAGGAGCATTGGGGATTTCAGAAGTGAAAGCTCTCTTTATACATGGCTTTATACCATTGCAACAAACGAAGCGCTGACATTAATAAATAAAAGAAAAAGAAATGCCGCTGTATCTCTCGACGATCTTGGAAGCTGTTTTGCAAATTCGCAGGAAGGCAGTACATGGTTCGATGGTGATGAAGCCCAGGTAAAATTACAAAATGCGCTTTTGCAACTTCCGGAAAAACAGCGCATTGTTTTTAACCTTAAATATTTCGACGAGATGACCTACGAAGAGATGAGTAAGGTACTGAAGACTTCAGAAGGGGCTCTAAAAGCATCTTATCATCATGCAGTAAAAAAAATTGAAAAAATATTAGGAGGAGATTAAACCTTTCTGATTCTTAACTATCTAAATGAAAGATGAACCGAGTCCCGACATGTCGGGACGAGTTCCATCATACCTTTAAAATCAATTTTAGTATGATAAAAAAACTAAATGAAATACCGGGAAAAAATCCGTTCAAAGTACCGGAAAACTACTTTGAGGAGGTAAACAGTAAAATAATTTCTACCATATCCGGTTATAACCAGGAGGTCAGAAAGATTGGATTATACAACCGATTCAGACCTTATTTTCTGATAGCAGCTTCTGTTACAGGTTTTATTCTTCTTGGTTATGCAACTGTAAAGATGTTAAATCCCGGCAGAATAAACTCACAGGAATCTGAAGTAATGTTTGAAGAGTATCCTGAGCCGTATATAAATGATATTGAAATTATTATGCTTGAAGAAAATGCAGCATCCCTGTTTCTGTCTGAAGAAGTACCTGATGTAAATAAAACAGATATAATTGATTATCTTTTACTTGAAAATATTGAAATTAGTGATATTTATGAACAACTATAAGTTCGAAGCCATGAAAAGAGGAACAATTGTTTTACTGATAATGGTAATGTTTCCTGTAATAAGGTTAACAGCCCAGAACCCCAATCTCGATAAACTGAATGCCTATAAGATCGGATTCTTTACGAAGAGACTGAATCTTACTTCGCAGGAGGCAGAAAAATTCTGGCCGGTCTACAACGAATATCAGAAACAGAAAAATTTAATACAGCAGGAAAAGGTTACACTTATAAGAAACTTTAATCAGAATGAAAATGCCTTAAGTGATAATCAGCTAACTGAAACAGGCGATAAGCTTATTGCTTGCATTGTTCAGGAGTCATCCCTCGCAGTTACATTTCATAAGAAACTTAAAGAGGTGCTGCCTCCGGCAAAAGTGATAAGGTTTTATCAGGCTGAAAATCAGTATAAAGTTCAACTTCTTAATGAGTTGCAGGGTGTTAAGCAACAACAGAGGGTAATTCCAAGACACAATTTATAACTTAATCTCAAAGTTCCTGACAAAATCTATTGATTTTGCAATTTCACCGTACATTACCTTATCATCCTTAGTAAAAGGAATAGTTTTCCGGTATGATATTACCACCTCTTCAATAAATTGAGAAGATTTGAGAGGCCTTCTGAATTCCAGTGCCTGAATAGCAGTGAATAATTCGATTGCAATAATCCTTTCAAGGTTCTCGGCTACGCGCAACAACTTTGTAGCTCCGTTGGCTCCCATGCTTACATGATCTTCCTGCTCATTCGATGATGGGATGGAATCTACCGATGAAGGTGTGCAAAGTTGCTTATTCTGACTGACAATGGAGGCTGCAGTATATTGCGGTATCATAAATCCGCTATTCAGTCCGTGATTTGCAACAAGAAATTCAGGAAGATCCCGTTGTCCGGCTATTAACCTGTAGATCCTTCTTTCTGAAATACTTCCCAACTCGGCAAGAGCAATAGCCAGGTAGTCGAAAATAAGTGCAAGAGGCTGTCCATGGAAATTCCCTCCTGAAACGATCAGATCTTCGTCGGGAAATATTGTCGGGTTATCAGTTACGGAGTTGATCTCTGTCAGAATTACTGATTTTGCATAGCTTATTGCATCTTTGCTTGCTCCATGAACCTGGGGAATGCACCGGAAAGAGTAAGGGTCCTGCACATGAGCTTTTGTGCGTGAAATCAACTGGCTCCCCTTTAATATTTTTCTGAATGTTTTTGCAGTACTAATCTGGCCCTTATGTGGTCTGATCAAATGAATGCTCTCGAAAAAGGGATCAAGTCGTCCGTCATAAGCCTCGAGAGAGATAGCTGAAGTAATATCTGCAAATGCCGAAAGCCGTTCAGCCATTGCAATAATATATACACCATAAGCACTCATGAATTGAGTACCGTTGAGAAGGGCAAGTCCTTCCTTTGACTTCAATTCAACAGGAGACCATCCAAATTTTTTCAGAATAATGCCGGCTTTATATCTCTTTCCCTTATACATCACCTCTCCCATCCCCAGCAATGGAAGAACGAGGTGAGCCAGTGGTGCCAGATCACCTGAAGCTCCAAGTGATCCCTGCTCGTAAACAACCGGACTAATACTTTCATTAAAGAAATCGATAAGCCGCTGCACGGTCTCCACCTGAACGCCTGATTTTCCAAGGCTCAGGGCATGAATTTTTAAAAGCAGCATCAGCCTGACAATATATTCTCTTACAACAGGCCCGGTACCACAGGCATGCGACATAACAAGGTTTTCCTGGAGCTTATTGAGTTGATCGGGACTTATGGTTTTATTATGAAGTGAACCAAAACCGGTGGTGATCCCATATATGGGAGATGTATTATTCTCAAGTTTACGATCGAGATAGCTCCTGCAATGTGTAATAAGATCGATAGATTCCTTTGACAGAGAGAGCTTTATATTTTTATTCAGAATTTCCCCGACCTTTTCAAGTTTAAGATTTTCGGGGGATATTTTAAAATTCATTAGTTAATCTTTTTAAAAGTCTGTGAATATCATCCGGTTCATTTTGTCTTCTTAATCTCTCCTTTAACGAATAAATCAAGGTCTTTCAAAGGCATTTTCCTTTGCTCTCCAGAGGACATGTTCTTAATGGTGATACTATTATTTTTTATCTCATCTTCACCAGCAATAATGATATAAGGTATCTTTTTTGAATCGGCATACGACATCTGTTTCTTGAGTTTTACAGCATCGGGAAATAATTCAGTACTTACACCAAGGCTGCGTAAAAGATCGAGAATTTTAAGAGCGTACTGTGTTTCGTTCTCGCCAAAGTTTACTAACAGCACTTCTGTTGAAGATACTTTGATATCATTAAAAAGATTTAACTGGTTAAGAACATCATATATCCTGTCGGCTCCAAAAGATATGCCGACACCCGATACCCCTTCCATTCCAAAAACTCCTGCAAGATTATCGTAACGGCCACCGCCACAAATACTTCCGATACTCACATCTTTTGACTTAACTTCAATAATTGCACCGGTATAATAGTTTAGTCCGCGTGCAAGAGTAAGATCCAGCTCAACATCACAGGTTAAAGAACTATTCTTAATATATGCAAAGAGTGTCCGCAATTCAGATATTCCTTTCATGCCTGTTTCAGACTGTGACAGCAACTTACCAAGTTTATCCAGTTTAGCATCGGTATTACCGCTGGGCTGCAACACAGGTTGCAGATTAGTAATAGCTGCAGCGGATAAGCCTTTACTACTTAGCTCCGCATTAACAGCCTCGATACCAATCTTATCGAGCTTATCAATTGCAACAGTGATATCAGTAATTCTATCCGCTTCACCAATATAACCTGCAATTCCTGAAAGAACCTTCCGGTTGTTGATTTTAATGACAGTTGCAATCTTTAGTCTTTTGAAGATATCATCAATGATCTTAATCAACTCATACTCATTTAATAATGAGTCGCTTCCGATTACATCAACATCGCATTGAAAGAACTCACGATACCTTCCTTTCTGAGGTTTGTCTGCTCTCCATACCGGTTGTATCTGGTATCTTTTAAATGGAAAGACAATTTCATTACGATGTTGAACAACATACCGTGCGAATGGTACAGTAAGATCATATCGCAACCCTTTTTCGCAAATCTTTGAAGAGAGTTTGACTGGTTCCCGCTTAAGAAGCTCTTCATCGTTGACTGACGACAAAAAATCACCGGAATTAATTATCCTGAACAGAAGTTTGTCGCCCTCTTCACCGTACTTTCCGAGTAGAGTTGTGAGGTTTTCCATAGCAGGAGTCTCAATCGGCTGATAACCATATAACCTGAATACCTTTTTAATGGTCTCAAAAATATATTCGCGTTTCAGCATCTCTTCAGTGGAGAAATCCCTTGTTCCTTTTGGGATGGATGGTTTTGAGGACATAGTCTGCTAATAAAAGATAACAGACAAAAGTATAAAGACAAAAGTATAAAAGATAAGGAGAATGTAAAAAGAAGTTGTCTTGTTGTCTTAACGCCCTTCTGGCTGTCTTGCTCCCTTCGGCTGTCTTAAGGTCTTGGACTTCGACCTGCTTTGCCTGCCAGAACGTTAGTGAAGGCAGCTCTTGCGCTTCGCTATTGAATCTCTCGACCAGAAATATTACTGAATGAAGGGTATCAGCAGAGGGTATCTGAAGAGTTCGCCCTTCGCTGCTTTAACGCTTGCAATAATTATACATATTACCTTAAGAGTTACCAGCAAAAAAATTATTGGTATTCCTATAATTATTAAACATAAAGGGATAACAAGAACAATATATAGTAACATAGATAACTGGAAGTTAAGTGAATTTTTTCCGTTCACGTTCACCCAGACCGATTCATCTTTTCTCGACAGCCAGCATATAAGCGGGCCTATAATACCTCCAAAAGGGAAAAAGAAACCGGCAAAAGCTGACAGGTGACATAACATTGCCCAGTTTCTTTCTGTTTCTGATAATACTTTGTTCTCTTCCATGACGTTTCAGTATTTATTTAAAAGACGCATTTATTTCCCCAATGCTGCATCCTTATTATTTTGCAAGTCTTTTCAGATCGGCAGGTAATAAACCCGCAGAAAAAAGCAGTCCAATGGCTATAAAAGTTGCTTTCATGCCTCTAATATTATTGTACAGGTATGTACAAGGGATTTTTATCGTTGAATTTCCGTATATAAACAAACATTTGTTCTTTCTTCTTTTTTCTGGAAAGCTGAACATACTCTTCATAAAGTTCATTATCCTTCATCAGAAGTAATTTAGTATTCTCAATATCATATTCCAGGATCTTACCGCTCTCAAAATCAATTAAATACTGTTTTAATTCGTTACGGGTCATATTTGATTGCCTGTAAGGTGAATAATATGAGTTATAAGGGTTATAAGGGTTATAATAATTACTATATCCGTAAGGTGAATAATAGGGATTATAGTTCCCGTACGGAGAGTTATAATATCGGTTATCATAAGTTGTAATATCCGCAACAAAATGACAGATGCTGCCAACGAAGGTTATCCTGTTGAAATTTTCCTGAATCTGAATGCTCAACACACCGTTACGTGAATAACCCCAGATGGTATTTTTCGCAATTTCCTGCCTCACTCCCATATTGTCATAGAAATAGATTTTATCCATTGCCAGGATTTTTTTAAAGAACTCTCTATCGTTATAATCAATAGAAGTGAGTAACTTCGCCTTAGGTATAGGGCTATTCAGTTTTACCTGTTCAAAATTCAGATAAATACCATCATTGAACCTGAAATCGGGAGTATATTTTACCATTCCTTCTTTCTCCTGTCCGCACAAAGGAAAACGAGGAGTTCCTGATGCAATTAAACTTATTAAAAAAAATATTTTTAATACTCTCTCCATAATAATTAAAGTTTTACCACTTTAAGTTCAAATATCGTACCGGAAGGACAAATTTAGCGATTTCCTTCAAAGGATATTAATTTCAGTTAATGATTATTTATTACATATTTTGTTTAAATTTACAAAACTGCAAAATAGTGATTTATGGTTAGTGAAACCGGAAAGTCAAACAACAATAATGGTTTAAATAAGTCTTCAGAGGAATTATTCGATAAAAGAAGAAAGATCGTTGAAACTTATCCGATTATTGGTCTGTTTTGTTTGATAGCAGCCGTCCTTCTTCTCACCTTTGACCAGAAACTTCTTGCAGGATGCCTGATAATTGCAGGTGCGTGTATCGGCATAATTGTTGTCAGAAAAGCTACTGTTCTAAATAATAAAATAAAGGAATCCCTTAATGTTTTTTCTTCTCTGAACGAAAGAAAAGATGATTTCATTACCGATTTCTTCCATAAGATAAGAGAACCCCTGAACAACCTTGTTACTATCGTTGATATGCTTATGGAATCAGGTCTCGAGAAAAAGCAAAAAGAGTTACTTGAGACTTTCATCGCTTCAACGAATAATATGGTTACTACTGTTAATGAATTAACAATGAAGTCGGCCGGTAATTTGAGTTATGAACACCGGAAGGCTATCAGGTTTAACTTGTTATTTACTATTCAAAACATTATTGAACTTTACAGTCTTAAGGAAAAAGCCAACATAGATTTTATCTTAAACAAGAAAGAATTCAGTGATTTTGAATGTTTTGGCGACCCGATAATTCTAATGCAGATCTTTCTTGACCTGTTTACTACAATTGAAAATCAGATTTCTGATAGAGTTACCAAGGTCACAATAAATCTCAAAAAAGAGAAAGAATCAGGAAATGAAAGCTTCATTGGATTGAGGATACAAACCGATAGAAGTATTGTTCTTATTGATAAAACAGGTATTGAACGCAGTCTGGCAGCCAGGCTGATTTCATCAGGTAAGGGGACCTTTAGCCAGGAGGTTGGAAATAATTATACAATATTGAACATCCTTCTTCCATTTGCCAATCCTGTTTCCGGGCCAAAGCCGAAAACTGCTTCTCTTAAGATCGAGGAGCTTATACAGAAAGATAAAACTCATAAGGAGCTGAAAGACATCAAAATACTTCTTGTTGAAGATAATCTCATAAACCAAAAGATCACACTTCTTACACTCGGTCCCCTGGTTAATAGTATTGATACTGCTTCGAACGGGAAAGAGGCTCTTGATAAGTATGGGACTACCAACTACGATCTTATCCTGATGGATATCCAGATGCCTGTGATGAACGGACTGGTAGCTTCTGAAAAGATCAGGGCTCTTGAATCCACTACCAATTCGCATGTTCCGATAATCGCAATTACAGCAAACGCCATGATTGGAGATAAGGAGGAATGCCTGTCAGCGGGTATCGATGATTATATCAGTAAACCTTTCCAGCCGGCAGCACTCATCGATAAGATTAAAAAAAATATTTAGATTCTGTTACCAGACGATTTCATCTGTTCCATTGCGGCATAATCCCAGGTTTTTTATAGAGGGAGAATTGATGAACGGTCCTATTCCGAGCGATTCCCATTTTTGATCGATTGCTGAAATCGTTTCAATATTGGAACAAACTATATTCGGCCATTTCCGGGGGAATCCTCCTTTCCTGTAAGCTTTTATTGTTCCATCGATAAAAACGGATGCGGGGGAAATATATTCATTATCGCGTTGAGGATCAGAGTTTCCAAGTACCTGCCAGGCCACCATATGCAAGTCACCAGGATCAACTGTATGATCGACTGCAACGATCAGACTGAAAATCCCTGCCGGATCGTTTGTTTTGAACATGCTTTTAACCTTGTCAATCATATCCTGATCCTCAGAGCGGTTAACTGTTACTATCAATATCGGAATATCATCTTTAAAAAGATTCAGATTAAAATTTTTTATGATATCCCTGTCAAAAATGTTGTTTATACTATTAAAAACGGCAGATTTATTGTATTGTCTGAAATTGTTTCTGCCTGTATCTTCTTCAATATGCTTTACAGTTGCGTCAACTCCTGCTTTCCCTCCGAATGAAAAGGAGTCAGAGGAGTGGTCAAGAACATCGAGTGGCCCCCGGCTGAACAACAGATCCTTACCGAAATCAACATTTGCAAAAACATGCACCAGCAGTTTCTTATAATTCCTGATATTAATATCGCCACTGACTACAATCAGGTATTTTGTAAACATCATCTGACCTGCTCCGAACAAGGAACTGATAACTTTCATCCCCTGCCCCGGATAGGTCTTTTTGATCTTCACTATTAAAAGGTTATGGGCGATACCGGCATCAGGCATATGAAAATCTTCAATTTCAGGTTGTATTGTCATTTTAACCGGAGTAAGAAATATTTTTTCTGTAGCCTTTGCAAGCCATGCATCTTCCTGGGGAGGAATGCCAACTATCGTTGCAGGGTAAACTGCTTTTTTTGAGTGAGTTATACAGGTAACATGAAATTTAGGATACCAGTCAGCAAGAGAATAGAATCCGGTATGATCACCAAACGGGCCCTCCCATACAGGCTCCTCTGCAGGATCGACATAGCCTTCCAAAATAATGTCGGCATCACATGGCACATAAAGTTCGTTGGTGAGACACTTTACCATTCTGACCTTTTTCTTTCTAAGGAAGCCTGCCAGAATGTATTCATTGATATTTTCAGGCAATGGAGCTGTTGCAGAATATGTATAAACCGGATCTCCTCCCAAAGCTACAGAGACCGGCATTTTTTTATTGGTTTTTTTCCAGGCTTCAAAATGGTTCGCACCAGTTTTATGACGCTGCCAATGCATGGCAGTTGTGCTTTTATCGAGCACCTGCATCCTGTACATTCCTACATTTGTTTTTCCGGATTCCGGATGTTTGGTATGCACCATAGGAAGTGTTATAAAACGGCCTCCGTCATATGGCCAGCATTTAAGAACCGGAAGTATCCCCAGATCTGGTATCCTGTGTATCACCTGTTGGCACGTGCCTTTCCCCATCATCCGGGAAGGAAGATAACCTGCCAATTTAAAAAGTGCCGGCAGGGCAGATAGCTTTTTGAAAATAGTTACCTTATTATCTGAAATATTTTTAAAGATACTTTCAATTTCCACACCGACCTCATCGAGATCCTCTCTTCCGATTGCCATTGCCATCCGTTCATCGGATCCGAAAGCATTTATCAAAACGGGGAATTCAGTTCCTGTATTTTCAAACAGTAATGCTTTCCCTCCGGATTTGGTTACGCGGTCTGTTATTTCTGTGATCTCAAGAATTGGATCTGTAAATGTTTTTATCCGCAGGAGCTCATCTTTTTTCTCCAGCGCGCTAATAAAACCGGTTAGTCCTGAATAAGCCATTGTAAATATTAAAGTGAAAGTCAAAGATATTCAATAAGCCAATATGAGTTGTAGAAATTGGTTAAAAACAGGAAAGATGGGATAATATAAAAACAATAATGGGAACTATTCGCTAGGATTAGTTCCCACTCACCGTTTTCAGCCGAGGCTGCTAACGATGTCAGATTACTGTTATTCTGACCGGCTGCTTAATCGGATACAAGATCTGTTTATGCAACCCATGGCTTTCGGGTTTTGCCTGTTACAGCAGAACCTTCCGGCTGTCCTTTTGTCCGTTTTAAGGCGGACTTCCGGGACGAAGTGTCTTTCAGGCTCTGTTGCGCATTTCCCGAAGGATATGACATCAGTTTCAGTTAACCCGGGGCCGAAGCCCTTCATATTCTGAAGCCCTGTGACTCAATCGCTGAAAGAACGTTTCCGGTTTTCGTTGACTTACTGAACATCCGGGACGCGAAGTCCTTTTAGTCCGGGTTTCGGCTCTCTTGATGCGCAGACCCGAGGGTCTGACCGAAACGGATCTTGCTTCATTTAAGTAACCTTTTCCGTTTCCACATCTTTTGAGCAGTCTTTTATCGCTCACCTGATGAATCAAATTTATACTAAGAATATTGAAAAACAATAAAATTATCTCCGTTGTTATAAACCCGATTTAAACAAAAGTTATCAACATTTGTTAATAACGTCGGAAAGCGAGATTAGATGGGTAATTTAAGATTATTTTTTATAACCGTAAACAGCCAGGTTTCCGAGTGTCTCTTCAATTCTGAGCAACTGATTGTACTTGGCTATCCTGTCTGTTCTGCTTGCTGATCCGGTTTTGATCTGGCCTGAATTTGTAGCAACTGCTATATCTGCAATAGTGGTATCTTCGGTTTCGCCTGAACGGTGCGATGTAACAGTTGTATAGCCTGCCCTGTGAGCCATCTCTATTGCATTCAGAGTCTCGGTAAGGGTACCGATCTGGTTAACCTTAATAAGGATTGAGTTTGCACAACCCATCTCAATACCTTTTTTCAAATAATCCACATTGGTAACGAATACATCATCACCAACTATCTGGCAGCGTTTTCCAATCCTGTCTGTGAGCATCTTCCAGCCATCCCAGTCATTTTCTGCCATTCCATCCTCAATAGAATCTATCGGGTATTTATTGATCAGTTGTTCAAAATAATCCACTTGTTCTTTAGAAGTTTTTCTTTCCCCTTTTGGCCCTTCAAATTTCGAATAATTATACAACCCATCCTTATAGAATTCTGATGCTGCAGGATCGAGAGCGATAGTAATATCAGAGCCCTGCTTGTAACCTGCTGCGCTTATTGCCTTAAGAATTGTTTCAAGAGCATCTTCAGTTCCGTCAAGTTTAGGAGCAAAACCACCTTCATCACCAACAGCTGTGCTTAATCCACGCTCTTTAAGAACCTTTTTCAATGAATGGAATACTTCTGCTCCCATACGTAATCCTTCTCTGAATGATGGAGCTCCTACCGGCCTGATCATAAATTCCTGGAAAGCAATCGGAGCATCTGAATGAGATCCTCCGTTAATGATATTCATCATCGGAACAGGAAGTGTAACTGCATTTACCCCTCCTATATAACGGAACAAGGGTAACCCATGGTAGGAAGCAGCAGCTTTGGCAACTGCCAGAGAGACTCCGAGGATTGCGTTGGCTCCCAGGTTACTTTTTGTTTTTGTATCATCGAGGTCGATCATTTTTTTATCAATTCCGGCCTGGTCGGTAACATCCATTCCGATTACCTCTTCGGCAATAACATTATTAACATTATGAACAGCTTTCAGAACACCTTTACCCAGATAACGATTTTTGTCACCGTCCCTGAGTTCAAGTGCTTCGTTTTCTCCGGTCGATGCACCTGATGGCACCGCTGCTCTGCCAAAATAACCACTGGCTGTCATTACATCAACTTCAATTGTTGGATTGCCGCGGGAATCGAGAATCTCACGAGCATGTACACTAACTATCTGACCCATAGATTTTTATTTTAATATTAAACAATTATGCAATATACAAAAAAAGGGATTAAGTCTTTACTGACCTATCCCTTTCCTTTTAAATATTTATTTAAACATTTTTTTATTTTTCTGGAACTGATTCCCCGATGGTTTTTTCAACCTTTGCTATGGGTTCTTCAGTCTTTACAGCTTTCCCTTTAACATTTTTAGGAGCTTTTGTCTCAACTACTGCCTCATCTTTTTTCTTAGGTGTTCTTCTTCTTCTTGTTGTTTTAGTTTTTGCAACTTCTCCACCGAGCATAGCTTCGTTGTAATCAACAAGTTCGAGAATGCACATATCTGCATTATCACCTATTCTGTTGCCGATTTTCAATATACGTGTATATCCACCCGGGCGCTCAGCTATTTTTGGGGATACCTCTCTGAACAATTCAGTAACTGCAGTCTTATCTTTCAAATAACTGAATACCACTCTCCTTGAGTGTGTTGAATCTTCTTTCGATTTAGTAATAAGAGGTTCAACAAAGGTACGAAGTGCTTTCGCTTTGGCTGTTGTGGTAGTAATCCTTTTATGAAGGATAAGTGATGTAGCCATGTTCGCAAGCATCGCTTTCCTGTGTGAACTTGTTCTTCCTAAATGGTTAATAACTCTTGAATGTCGCATTTCTCTATTTCCTTAACCAGTTTTCAAATTAATCTTTCTCTAACTTATACTTGCTTACATCCATTCCAAAAGAAAGGCTCATGGATTCTAGCAACTCATCAAGCTCAGTAAGTGATTTCTTGCCAAAGTTTCTGAATTTAAGAAGGTCATTCTTATTAAACTTCACCAGGTCACCAAGTGTTTCAACTTCTGCAGCTTTAAGACAGTTAAGTGCTCTTACAGAAAGGTCAAGGTCGATCAGTTTTGTCTTCAGCAACTGTCTCATATGCAATATTTCCTCATCAAACTCCTCATTTGCCATTTTATCATCCGAATCGAGGGTAATCTTCTCATCGGAGAAGAGCATAAAGTGATAAATAAGAATTTTTGCCGCTTCTTTAAGAGCATCTTTCGGGTGAATTGATCCGTCGGTTTCGATCTCAAAAAGAAGTTTCTCATAGTCAGTTTTTTGCTCAACACGATAATTTTCAACCGTATATTTTACGTTCCTGATAGGAGTAAAAATAGCATCAATAGCGATAAGTCCAAACTCACTGTCAACCGGTTGGTTTTCTTCTGCCGGGACATAACCTCTGCCTTTATTAACAGTAAGTTCTATTTGCATTTTAACATCCGGTTCCATTCTGAAGATAACCAGTTCGGTATTTAACACCTCAAAGCTGCTCAGAGCATTATTAAGGTTACCAGCTTTAAAAATCTCCTGACCACTGACTTTAATTGTGATTTTTTCATGATCAACATCGTCAACTGTCCTCTTAAAGCGCACCTGTTTCAGGTTCAGTATAATCTCGGTTACGTCCTCTATTACACCGGTTATGGTAGAGAACTCATGGTCTATGCCCTCAATCTTAACCGTTGTGATGGCAAAACCCTCAAGCGAAGAGAGAAGGATTCTTCTCAGTGCATTGCCGACAGTAATACCATAGCCAGGTTCAAGCGGACGGAATTCGAATTTTCCGTGATTGTTGTCCGCTTCCAGCATTATTACTTTATCAGGCTTCTGGAATGATAAAATGGCCATAGAATTTATCTTAGATTATTATTTAGAATACAATTCAACTATCAGTTGTTCCTTAATGTTTTCAGGAATATCAGTACGTTCAGGCACGTTCATAAATTTACCTGCCATTTGTGTGTCATCCCACTCTAGCCATGAAAGTTTTGTATACTTCCTTGTTGTAAGTGAATCAGCGATTGACTCAAGAGATTTTGATTTCTCGCGAACGCCGATAATATCACCTGGTTTTAGCTGGCATGAAGGAATGTTTACTACGGTTCCGTTAACGGTTATGTGCCTGTGTGAAACGAGCTGACGTGCGCTTGCTCTTGTCGGAGCAACACCCAGACGGTAAACTACGTTATCGAGTCGAGCTTCAAGCAGTTGCAACAGCACTTCGCCTGTAACGCCTTTACTTCTTGAGGCTTTCTCAAAAGTATTGCGAAACTGACGCTCGAGCATACCATATGTATATTTTGCTTTCTGCTTTTCCCTGAGTTGAACACCATATTCTGAAGTCTTTTTCCTCTTTTTGTTCATTCCATGCTGCCCCGGAGGGAAATTTTTCCTTTCCAGGTGTTTATCGGGACCGAAAATAGGTTCGCCGAATTTTCTTGCTATTCTTGTTTTTGGGCCAGTATATCTTGCCATTGTGCTATAAATTTATAACTTACAAATAATCAATTCTATAATTTCTTATACTCTTCTTCTTCCGGGAGCACGGCAACCGTTATGAGGCATTGGTGTTACGTCAACGATTTCAGTAACTTCGATTCCGGTATTGCTTATTGACCTGATTGCTGATTCACGACCGGCACCCGGACCTTTAACAAACACCTTCACTTTTCTTAATCCAAGATCATAAGCCACTTTGCCACATTCCTCAGATGCCATTTGAGCAGCATAAGGTGTATTTTTCTTGGAACCTTTGAATCCCATCTTCCCTGCTGATGCCCATGAAATTACCTGACCTGAATTATTTGTCAGAGTAACAATAATATTATTAAATGATGAATGAACATGTGCATGACCTGAAGGTTCAACCTTAACGACCCTCTTCTTTAATGCTCCAGTCTTCTTTGCCATAATCTATTTATTTAGTAGCTTTTTTCTTGTTTGCAACAGTTTTCTTTCTCCCTTTCCGGGTTCTGGCGTTATTCTTAGTGCTCTGTCCTCTTACAGGAAGACCTATTCTGTGACGAACACCCCGGTAGCAGCCAATATCCATAAGCCTCTTTATGTTCATTTGTGTCTCAGAGCGGAGTTCACCTTCAAGCTTATAATTATCGTTCAGAATCCTCCGGATGGAATTGATCTGTTCATCATTCCACTCTTCGACCTTAGCATTCCTGTCAACGCCAGCCTCATCGAGTACTTTTTGAGCAATGCTTCTGCCTACTCCGTAGATGTAAGTCAGTCCAACTTCGCCTCTTTTATTTCTTGGTAAATCTACACCAACAATACGTGCCATATAAAACTTTTCTTAAATGATGTGCAAAATTAGTTAAAATTATCCCTGTCTCTGTTTGAACTTGGGATTTTTCTTATTAATAACGTAAATGCGACCTTTTCGTTTGACTATCTTACAATCAGAACTGCGCTTTTTTACAGATGCTCTTACTTTCATTACCTTAATATTTCTTATTTATACCTGAATGTTATTCTTCCTTTTGTTAAATCATATGGTGACATTTCCACCTTTACTTTATCGCCCGGCAAGATCTTTATATAATGCATTCTCATCTTCCCCGAGATATGTGCAGTAATAACGTGACCATTTTCGAGTTCCACCCTGAACATTGCATTAGAAAGGGCTTCGATGATAGTACCGTCCTGCTCAATTGATGGTTGTTTAGCCATACGATTACATTTTATTTAAAACTTTTTCTATAAATTCAAAAGTTGTTAATACATCTGCATTCCCCTTATCAACAACAACAGCATATTCAAAATGTGCCGAAGGCTTACCGTCAACTGTCTTAATGGTCCACCCGTCTTTCATTTGCAATGTCTCTTTTTTCCCGGCATTAATCATAGGTTCGATGCAAATAACAAGTCCTTTTTCCATCTTTGGTCCGGTTCCCTGCTTACCGTAATTAGGTACTTCAGGTTGTTCATGCAATTTCCTGCCAATTCCATGTCCTACGAGTTCTCTGACAACAGAATAACCTCCGTTTTCTGCTTTGGTTTGTACTGCGAAAGAGATATCTCCAACCCTGTTTCCGGCAACAGCTTCTTTAACCCCTTCCTCAAGTGCGGCCCTGGTATAATCGAGCAGGCGCCTTACCTCTTCCTTTATCTCACCGACGGGGAAAGTATATGCACTGTCACCATACCACCCGTTTAATATCACTCCGCAATCGATTGATATTATATCGCCCTCTTTAAGGATATAGTCCGATGGGATACCGTGAACCACTTCATCGTTTACAGATGTGCAGAGTGCATTCGGAAAACCACCATATCCCTTGAAAGCCGGAGTCGCACCATTATCGCGGATAAACGATTCGGCTAATTTATCGAGATAAAGAGTAGTGATCCCGGGTCTGATTATTGAAGCAATCTCCGCAAGTGTTCGCGACACCAGCATATTGCTCTCTTTTAACAACCCGACCTCTTCATCAGTCTTTAAATACAACATCAAAGAACGCTAAACTAATTATATCGATGTAACAGAGCCTGATCTTCCTTTAATACGACCTGACTTCATCAACCCATCGTAATGACGCATAAGCAAGTGACTTTCAATCTGTTGAAGCGTGTCAAGAACAACCCCTACAAGAATGAGAAGTGATGTGCCTCCATAAAATTGTGCAAATTGTGGCGTTACTTGTGCTTTCACTGCTACAGAGGGCAAGATGGCAACAATTGCCAGGAAAATTGAACCGGGTAATGTGATCCTCGACATGATTGTATCGAGAAATTCCACTGTTTTCCTTCCGGGTTTAATTCCAGGAATAAACCCTCCGTTTTTCTTCATATCTTCTGCCATTTGCACAGGATTAATGGTAATTGCAGTGTAGAAATAGGTAAAGACAATAATTAATATTGCAGTTACCAGGTTATACCAGAATCCGTACATATTCGAGAAGGCAACAACAAAGCCTGAACCAGAACTAGCGTAGCCGGCGATAATAATAGGAAGCATCATAATTGCCTGGGCAAAAATGATCGGCATTACTCCGGCAGCATTTACCTTAAGTGGTATATACTGACGCACCCCGCCATATTGTTTATTTCCAATGATCCTTCTGGCATACTGAACAGGAACCCGCCGCGTCCCCTGAACAAGAAGGATTGTACCAAGAACAACAATAAACAAAAATAATATCTCAACTATAAGGGCAATGGCACCGCCTGCGCCGTTCATCCTTGTTCCTGCTTCAAAAATGAAGTTTGCAGGCATACGGGCAACGATACCTATCATTATTATAAGGGAAATTCCGTTCCCGATACCCTTATCAGTTATCTTTTCTCCCAGCCACATAACAAACATTGTTCCGGCTGTCAGAATTACAACAGATGAAAACTTGAAGAAAAACCCTGTTGAAACGAATGCTTCGGGAACAAGGATATTATTAAGGTTGAGAAGGTAGGTTGGTGCCTGAAGAATAAGAATTAAAACTGTGAGATACCTTGTGTACTGATTCATTTTGCGTCTTCCGCTCTCGCCCTCTTTCTGCAATTTCTGGAAATAAGGGAAAACAATACCTAGTAACTGTACTACAATGGAAGCAGAGATGTAAGGCATGATCCCGAGTGCAAAAATTGAAGCCTGTGAAAAAGCTCCTCCAGAGAACATATCGAGCAGACCCATTATACCTGAAGAGGTCTGGTTTTTAAGTCCCGAAAGCATTGATGGATCAATACCCGGGAGGGTAACATATTTACCCAATCTGTATAATAAAATAATTCCAAAAGTATAGATTAGCCTTGCGCGAAGATCTTCTATCTTAAAGATATTTTTTATAGTCTGAATCAGTCTCATTAAATTACAGTTTTACAGCGGTTCCCATCTTGGCTTCAATTGCTTCTACAGCAGATTTACTAAAGGCATGAGCATGAACTTCAAGTTTTCTTTCAAGAGTTCCCTTACCCAGGATTTTAACCGAAGCATTTTTAGAAACCAGTCCGGCCATTACAAGTACTTCAAAATCGATTATTTCCAAATTATTCTGTTCCGCAAGGCTTTGAAGGGTACTGATATTGATACCTTTAAACTCTTTGCGGTTGATATTTTTAAAACCAAATTTTGGAACACGTCTCTGAAGAGGCATCTGGCCGCCTTCAAATCCGATTTTCTTGCTATAACCTGATCTGGATTTAGCGCCTTTATGCCCCCTTGTCGATGTGCCTCCTTTTCCGGAGCCTTGTCCGCGGCCAAGACGCTTACTTTTTTTAATTGATCCTTTAGCAGGTCTTAAGTTACTCAAATCCATAACTTTGAATTATAAATATGTTTAATACCTTAAATGTTTTCAACTTTAACCAGGTGTCTTACTTTTACCACCATTCCTAATATCTGGGGAGTAGCTTCATGTTCAACACTATGGTTTAATTTACGAATACCGAGAGCTTCAATAGTTCTTTTCTGCCTTTCGGGTTTTCCGTTTTTACTTTTCACCTGGGTGATACGAATTTTTGCCATTTTAATGTTCTCTTCTAACCGTTAAAAACTTTTTCCATTGTAACACCCCTGTGTTCAGCAACTGAGAAGGCGTCTCTCATTTCGAGAAGAGCTGCAAAAGTTGCTTTCACAAGGTTGTGAGGGTTTGATGAACCTTTTGACTTTGCGAGTACATTTTTCACACCGACGCTCTCAAGAACAGCACGCATAGCTCCCCCTGCCTTAACACCAGTACCTTCAGATGCAGGTTTGATGAATACTTTTGCACCGCCGAATTTAGCAACCTGTTCGTGAGGTATTGTTCCATTGATAACAGGTACTTTTATCAGATTTTTTTTGGCATCTTCAATACCTTTTGCAATAGCTGTGGTTACCTCACTTGCTTTACCGAGACCATGTCCGACTATACCGTCCTCATTTCCAACTACAACAATAGCTGAAAAACTGAATGTACGTCCCCCTTTGGTAACTTTGGTTACTCTCTGGATGCTAACAAGTCTATCCTTAAGTTCGAGATCGCTGGTTTTAACTTTTCTTATACCGTTTCCCATAATTCATTAGAATTTTAATCCGCCTTCGCGGGCTGCATCAGCCAATGATTTTACTCTGCCATGATATTTATATCCGCTTCTGTCGAAAACGACTTTCTCAATACCCTTTTCTTTGCATTTGGTAGCAAGAAGCTTTCCTACAAGTTTAGCCTGTTCAATTTTCTTTATCCCTGTTTTGGCTGCAATCTCTTTTTCTTTAGAGCAGGCCGACAGAAGAGTAACACCATTCAGGTCGTCAACAACCTGAACATAAATCTGTTTATTGCTACGGTAAACTGCAAGCCTTGGAGCTTCTGCAGTACCATTTATTTTTTTCCGGATCCTCATTTTGATCCTTGTTCTTCTTTCCAACTTGGTTAAGGCCATGATTTTTTACTTTTACCAGATTAAGGGTGTGTAATAGTCTTACCTATTATTTATCCCTTAATATTTTTTTTATTTTTCAACTATCTATCCATGTTTTATTACACACCCTAAACACTAGCAGATTTCCCAGCCTTCCTTCTAAGCTGTTCTCCAACAAACTTGATCCCTTTTCCTTTGTAAGGTTCGGGTGGGCGGAGAGATCTGATCTTTGCAGCAACATGCCCGATAAGTTGCTTGTCGATGGATGACAGAGTAATAATAGGATTACTCCTTCTTTCAGTTTTGGTTTCTACCTTAACCTCATTCGGAAGCATAATATTTATTTCGTGTGAAAAGCCAAGGCTCATCTCAAGGATTTGTCCTTTTGCTTCTGCCCGGTAACCAACTCCGACAAGTTCAAGATACTTCCTGTATCCTTCAGAAACACCAACAACCATATTGTGGAGTAGTGCCCGGTAAAGACCATGCAACGACTTATGATTTTTTGATTCTGATGGTCTCGATAATATGATTTCGTTCCCCACCACTTCCACCTTCAGGTCTTTGTCGACCACCTGGGTCAACTCACCCAAGGGGCCTTTCACACTAACCACATTAGTGTCACTGACATTTACAGTAACGCCTTTAGGCAGGTTTACAGGTAATTTTCCTATTCGTGACATTAAGCTATCCTCCTAATTAGTAAACATAACATAATACTTCACCACCAATTTTCTCTTTTTTTGCCTCTTTGTCGGTCATTAAGCCTTTAGAGGTTGAAATAATTGCAATACCCAGTCCGTTAAGCACCCTTGGCATTTCGTCAACTCCAATGTATTGACGGAGGCCCGGGCGGCTGACTCTCTGTATTTCTTTTATTGCAGGTTTTTTGCTCTTGGAATTATATTTAAGAGCAATTTTTAATACTCCCTGCGGTCCTTCACCATCAATAACCTTATAGCTGAGGATATAACCTTTTTCAAACAGAATTCTGGCAACCTCTTTCTTAAGATTGGATGCTGGTGCCTCCACAACCTTATGATCGGCCATTATGGCGTTCCTTATTCTGGTCATTAAATCTGCAATTGGATCAGTCATCTTCTATTTTTTAATATATTTTAAATTTATTATCAATTTACCAACTGGCTTTTTTTATACCCGGAATAAGACCGAATGATGCCATTTCCCTGAAAGTAATCCTGCTTATCCCAAATTGTCTCATATAACCTCTTGGACGGCCCGTTATTTTACAACGGTTATGCATTCTGTTAGGGTTTGAATTTCTGGGCAGGCGGCTTAATCCGATATAATCGCCATCGGCTTTCAGCTGGGCTCTTTTTGCAGCGTATTTCTGAGTCAGTCTTGCGCGTTTAACTTCGCGGGCTATCATCGATTCCTTAGCCATATTACTAGTTTTTAATATTTTTAAATGGTAAACCAAAGTGCTTAAGCAGAGCTAATGCTTCCTCATCGGTATCTGCCGAGGTTACGAATGTCACCTGAAGCCCCATGATTTTAGCAATCTTATCAAGGTCGATTTCAGGGAAAATGATCTGCTCGGTAATTCCCAGGGTGTAATTACCACGTCCGTCGAGTTTGGAACTGATTCCTTTAAAGTCGCGGATACGCGGAAGTGCAACAGATATCAGTCTCTCGAGAAATTCATACATCCTCTCTTTGCGTAATGTTACCATTATGCCGATAGGCATGTTTTTTCTCAGTTTAAAGTTTGAGATATCTTTTGTTGAGTTAGTCTGAACAGCTTTCTGTCCTGCAATATCCGACATCTCTTTAACACCGAATTCAAGCAATTTCTTATCGGCAATAGCCTGTCCTACCCCCTGGTTGATAACTATCTTTTCCAACCTTGGGACCTGCATTACAGTTTTGTATCCGAATTCCTTCATTAATGCAGTGACGATCTCGTCTTTATACTTGGTTTTTAGCGCAGGTATGTACATTACTTGATCTCCTCTCCTGATTTTTTTGAATAACGCACTAATTTATCTTTTTCATTAAGTTTTTTACCAATACGGGTAGGTTTACCGGAAGCAGGATCAATAAGCATCAGATTTGAAATATGGACCGGTGCTTCTTTCTTTATTATACCTCCCTGTGGAGCTTTGGCATTGGGTTTGGTATGTTTCGATACCAGATTTACACCTTCAACAAGAGCTCTGTTTTTATCCCTGTCTACTTCCAGAACACGGCCTTTCTGACCTTTTGATTCACCGGTTATTACCATAACCGTGTCTCCCTTTTTAATATGTAATTTCTTCTGCATCGTTGTGTATTTAAATATGTTACAACACTTCAGGTGCTAATGAAACAATCTTCATGTACTTGTCACGCAGTTCCCTGGCAACCGGGCCGAAGATACGTGTACCACGTACTTCGTTCACATTGTTAAGAAGAACAACTGCGTTATCGTCGAATCTGATATAGGAACCATCGGCACGACGGATCTCTTTTTTTGTTCTGACGACAACTGCCTTGCTTACTGTACCTTTTTTTGCTTCACCTGAAGGAAGTGCGGATTTCACACTCACAACAATTTTATCACCTACGGTAGCATATCTTTTTTTGCTACCACCGAGTACCCTGATGCATAAAACTTCTTTGGCTCCTGAGTTGTCGGCTACGGTTAATCTGCTTTCCTGTTGTATCATGATTACTTAGCTCTTTCGATTATTTCAATTAATCTCCAGGTTTTATTCTTGCTCAGAGGCCTGGTCTCCGAGATACGTACAGTATCGCCAATATTGCATGAATTTGCTTCATCGTGCGCCATCAGTTTTTTTGTTCTGTTAATAAACTTGCCATAAATAGGATGTTTTACTTTCCTTTTAATGACAACGACGATGGATTTGTCCATTTTAGTACTGACAACTACACCTATACGTTCTTTTCTAAGATTCCTTCCCATTGCTGATCTAGCTATTAGATTTCTTATTCAACTCTCTTGTACGCATTTCGGTTAGCAGACGTGCAATCGTAAGTTTCACTTCTTTAACCTTTTGCGGGTTATCAAGAGGAGTGATTGCATGGTTAAGCTTCATACGAACGAGCATTGTCCTCTCCGTGTCGATTCTCTCGAGAAGATCTGAGCTGCTTAATTCCTTTATTTCTGAAGTTTTCATCTCTGTCAAAGTTTTATTCCTGTATGTAATCGCGTCTTACAATAAATTTTGTTGTTATTGGAAGTTTCTGAGCTCCCAGACGGAGAGCTTCTTTTGCAACTTCATAAGGTACTCCTTCAGCTTCAAGCAGAATCCTACCCGGAGTTACGGGTACAACAAAACCTTCGGGTGCTCCTTTTCCTTTACCCATACGTACCTCTGCAGGTTTCTTTGTAATAGGTTTATCGGGGAAAATCCGTATCCATAATTGACCTTCACGTTTCATATGACGTGTTACGGCCTGGCGAGCTGCTTCGATCTGCCTTCCGGTGATCCAGCTCTCCTGAAGTGCTTTGATACCAAATGACCCGAATGCCAGCTGGTTGCCTCTTTGTGCATTTCCTTTCATTCTTCCCTTCTGAGCTCTCCTGAATTTGGTCCTTTTCGGTTGTAACATTGCTCAAATATTGTTATAAAATTATATACTACTAAATGTCTTACTTTTTTGCTTTCCTTTTCAGGCTCTTGCTCTTAGCATTTCTTGCACCGATATTCGGACTGAGATCTCTCTTACCATAAACTTCTCCGTTGCAAATCCATACTTTAACACCAAGAAGTCCAACTTTTGTATGTGCTTCAGCCAAAGCATAATCAATGTCAGCACGTAAAGTATGAAGTGGAATACGTCCCTCCTTGTAAGATTCGCTTCTGGCCATTTCAGCACCACCAAGACGACCAGAGATCATAACTTTTATTCCTTCTGCTCCCATACGCATAGTGGAGGCAATTGACATTTTGATTGCACGACGGTACGAAATTTTACCTTCCAGCTGGCGGGCAATATTATTTCCGACTATGTTAGCATCCAATTCAGGACGTTTAACTTCAAAGATGTTTATCTGAACCTCTTTCTTCGTAATTTTCTTGAGTTCTTCCTTCAGCTTGTCAACTTCCTGTCCGCCCTTACCGATAATGATACCCGGACGTGCGGTATTAACTGTTACAGTAATAAGCTTCAGTGTTCTTTCAATAATAATCTTGGAGATACTGGCTTTTGCGAGCCTGGCATTCAGGTATTCCCTGATTTTAGTATCTTCAACCAGTTTACCGGAAAAATCTTTTCCACCGTACCAGTTTGAATCCCATCCTTTAATTATACCTAATCTGTTACCTATCGGATTTACTTTTTGTCCCATCTATTCTAATTTGATGCTTTTTCAACTTCCTTAATCATAGTGTCAAGCACGAGAGTTACATGGTTTGATCTTTTTCTTACCCTGTAGGCTCTTCCCTGTGGTGCTGTCTGCAGTCTTTTCAATGAACGGCCTCCGTCGACATGAATCAGTTTTACAAAGAGATTGCTTTCTTCCACTCTTACACCTTCATTTTTCGACTGCCAGTTGGCAATTGCGGAGAGGAGTAGTTTCTCCAATCTGCGTGATGCCTCCTGCGAACTGAACTTGAGAACATTAAGTGCTTTGTTTACTTCCATTCCGCTTATCAGATCGGTAACCAATCTCATCTTTCGCGGAGACGTAGGACAGTTTTTGAGAATCGCCTGATATCTGTTCTTGGCGGCTTCTTTTTTCTGGTCAGCTGTATTTCTTTTTCTTGCACCCATTTCTAAATGTTTTTCGATGTTTACATTACTTATTTATTACCAGAGTGACCCCTGAAAGTACGTGTAGGTGAAAATTCTCCTAACTTATGGCCTACCATATTCTCGGTAATGTAAACGGGGATAAACTTGTTCCCGTTATGAACTGCTATAGTATGTCCGACAAAATCAGGTGAGATCACTGATCTTCTTGACCATGTCTTGAGCACTGATTTCTTTTGTCCGTCATTCATTTCAAGAATTCTCTTCCCGAGTTTGAAATCAATGAAAGGGCCTTTTTTAATTGATCTACTCATAATATATCAGTTATTTTTTTCTTCTTTCAATAATAAATTTTGCAGAGTATTTCTTCTTGTCTCTGGTCTTGAAACCTTTTGCAGGAATTCCTTTGCGCGACCTTGGGTGTCCGCCGGAAGCTCTACCTTCACCACCACCCATCGGGTGATCGACAGGGTTCATAACCACGCCTCTTACTCTCGGACGTCGTCCCTGCCAGCGTGAGCGGCCTGCCTTGCCTGATCTTTCGAGGTTATGGTCGGGATTAGAGACTGTACCGATAGTTGCACGGCATGTTGAAAGGATCAATCTTGTTTCTCCCGAAGGAAGTTTGATCGTAGCATATTTCCCATCACGGGCTGACAGCTGGGCATAAGTTCCGGCACTTCGTGCGATTGCTCCGCCTTTACCCGGTTTAAGTTCAATATTATGAATGATAGTACCCATTGGGATATCACTAAGAAACATAGTATTTCCGATTTCCGGGGCAGCCTCTTTTCCAGACATTAATGTCTGACCGACCTGAAGCCCGACAGGTGCTACTATATATCTTTTCTCACCATCTTTATAAACAACAAGTGCAATTCTCGAAGAACGATTCGGATCGTATTCGATTGTTTTGACTGTTGCAGGTATTCCATCTTTTTCCCTGAGGAAATCAATAATTCTGTACATCTTTTTATGACCGCCTCCGATGTATCTCATAGTCTGTTTGCCGTTAACATTCCTTCCTCCTGATTTTCTAAGCGGACGAAGTAAGGATTTCTCCGGCGTAGCACTTGTGAGTGTTTCAAAAGTGCCTGCTATCTTGTGTCGCTGACCTGGTGTTACAGGTTTGATCTTTCTGACTGCCATATAGGTAATTAAATATTGCTATAGAAATCAATTTTGTTTCCTTCTGCTAGCGTAACAACAGCTTTCTTTGTAGCTGATGTTTTTCCTGTAAGAAGTCCCGATTTGGTATTACGGGATTTTATTTTCCCGCCATAGCGCATCGTATTTACCGAATCTACTGTAACACTGTACAGTTCCTCAACGGCTTTCTTTATCTGTAACTTATTTGCGTTTCTGGCAACGAGAAAACCATAGCGGTTAAATTTATCGCCCTGGCTTGTCATCTTTTCCGTTACAATCGGTTTAAGCAAAATATTCATCACTCAAAGTTTTCTAGTATTCAAATGTTGCCTGTAAAACGTCAACTGCGCTCTCCACAAGTATCAAAGTTGAAGCCTTCATTATTTTGTAAGTGCTTAGTTCACTGGCAATTACGACATCAACCCCATGTACATTTCGGGTTGACAAATATATATTATTATTTTGTTCTGGTAAAACAAATACTGATTTTTTATTCGCAATATTCAGGTTATTTCCCATTTTGATGATTTCCTTTGTTTTAGGAGCCTCAAATGAGAAATCTTCCAGTACAATAATATTATTTGTTGATGCCTTATATGAAAGTGCTGATTTTCTGGCTAATTGTTTGACCTTCTTATTAAGCTTGAAGCCATAGAACCTTGGTTTTGGTCCGAACATACGACCACCACCGCGGAACAGAGGGTTCTTAATGCTTCCTGCGCGTGCAGTTCCGGTTCCTTTCTGCCTTTTAATCTTCCTGGTACTACCAGCTATCTCGCCACGATCTTTGGAGCTATGGGTACCCTGCCTTTGATTGGCCAGGTACTGTTTTGTATCCAGATAAATAGCATGGTCGTTAGGTTCAATACCGAAAATTGAATCGTCAAGATTAACTTTCCTTCCGGTTTCTTTACCACTAATATTAAGAATCGCTAATTCCATTATTTTGTAATTATTACGTAACCACCTTTTGGACCCGGAACAGATCCTCTAACAATTATTATATCACTCTCGGCCATAAGTTTTACAACTTTCAAACTTTGTGACATCACTTTATTTCCTCCTGTACGACCTGCCATTCTCATGCCGGGGAATACTCTTGAAGGGAATGATGAAGCACCTAATGAACCGGGTGCTCTGCCCCTGTTATGCTGTCCGTGGGTTTGTCCGCCAACGCCAGCGAATCCATGACGTTTAACAACACCCTGGAATCCTTTACCTTTTGACCAGCCTCTGACATCAACCCAGTTATCGGGTCTGAAAAGTTCAGATGTAAGCACTTCACCTTCTTTAACCTGACCTTCATCAAAGCCTGTAAACTCGATGAGTTTCCTCTTTGGAGTTGTATTGATTTTTTTGAAATGGCCCATTTCGGCTTTAGTAGTGTGCTTTTCCTTTTTATCGTCGAATCCAAGCTGTACAGCAAAGTAACCGTCCTTATCCACTGTTTTAATCTGGGTAACAACACATGGACCGGCTTGCAGAACCGTACATGGAACATTCTTTCCATTTTCATCAAAAATGGAGGTCATTCCTACCTTTTTACCAATTAATCCCTGCATCTCTTTATAACTTTACTGGTTTCACACTTTAATTTCTACTTCAACTCCGCTTGGAAGCTCAAGTTTCATCAGAGCATCGATTGTCTTTGGTGTTGAGCTGTAAATGTCGAGCAATCTTTTGTAAGAACAGAGCTGAAACTGCTCTCTTGCTTTTTTGTTTACAAACGGGGAACGAAGCACTGTATAAATCTTTTTGTGGGTTGGAAGCGGAATAGGACCGCTAACCACTGCACCAGTAGATTTTACTGTTTTTACGATCTTCTCGGCAGATTTATCCACCAGATTATGATCGTAAGATTTCAGTTTAATACGAATTTTCTGACTCATCTCTTTAAAGAATTTTTCCTTTTGTAATTTCTACAATTCTGTTTGATATTTCCGCAGGTACCTTTTCATAATGAGAGAACTCCATTGTTGAAGTTGCTCTTCCCGAGGTAAGGGTCCGAAGTACTGTAACATAACCGAATTTTTCGGCCAGAGGTACTTTTGCTTTAACGACTCTTGAGCCTGCTTTCGATTCCATACCTTCCACCCTGCCTCTTCTTCTGTTAAAATCGCCTATAACATCGCCAACATATTCTTCAGGAGTTACAACTTCTGTAGACATAATTGGTTCCAGAATTACGGGATTGCATTTCCCCGCAAATTTCCTGAAAGCCTGTTTGGCAGCAATTTCAAATGCCAGAGCATCAGAGTCAACCGGATGGTACGAACCGTCTTTGAGTACTACTTTAAGGCTATCGAGAGGGAAACCTGCGAGTGGTCCGTTTACCATTGCTTCGCGGAATCCTTTTTCAATTGATGGAATATACTCCTTCGGAATATGTCCGCCTTTAACCTCATTTACAAATTGAAGACCTCTTACATTTTCATCTGCCGGCATTAAATCAAAAGTCATATCAGCAAATTTACCCCTGCCTCCGGTCTGCTTCTTAAATACTTCACGGAATTCAGCAGTTGTTGTAATGGCCTCCTTGTATGCAACCTGGGGTGCACCCTGATTACATTCAATTTTAAACTCCCTCTTCAGACGGTCAATGAGAATTTCCAGATGCAGTTCACCCATACCATGGATAATTGTCTGCCCGCTATCGGGATCCGTTCTGACCTGGAATGTCGGATCTTCTTCGGCAAGTTTATTGAGTGCCATTGATAATTTATCAATATCGGCCTGAGTTTTAGGCTCGATTGCCACACCAATAACCGGCTCCGGAAAATCCATTGATTCAAGCAATATCGGTTTATTAATTGCGCATAATGTATCACCGGTCTTGAGATCTTTAAATCCAATACCCGCACATATATCGCCGGCCGAAATACTTTCTTTAGGATTCTGTTTGTTGGCATGCATCTGGAACAGACGGTTAATACGTTCCCTTTTCCCTGTGCGGATATTCAAAACTGTATCTCCAGCATGGAGAACACCTGAATAAACGCGTAAGAAAGCCAGACGACCCACAAACGGATCAGTTGCTATTTTAAATGCGAGAGCGGCCAATGGTGCTTCATCGTCCGGCTCACGTGTAATTTCTTCATCATTTCTTGGGTCAATTCCGGTTACAGCTCCTTTATCAACAGGGGAAGGCAGGAAAGCGATTACAGCATCGAGAAGACTCTGTACTCCTTTATTTTTGAAAGCAGCTCCGCAGATTACCGGGATTGCAAGTCCATCAATAGCTGTTTTTCTGAGAGCAACGAGAATTTCTTCTCCGGTAATTGACTCATGATCTTCAAGATATCTGGCAAGAAGAGTATCATCAACCCCAGCAACAGCTTCAATCAGTTTTCCTCTCCACTCATCAGCTTCCTCTTTCATATCCTGAGGAATCTTCTCGGTCTCAAAACGGATACCAGTTGCTTCGTCGTTATAATAAACGACTGCTTTCATATTCACCAGGTCAACAAAACCTTTGAAATTCTCCTCTGCACCAATTGGTATCTGAACTGGGACGGGATTAGCTCCGAGTTTTTCCTGGATCTGCTGAACAACGCTGTAAAAATCGGCTCCCGCACGGTCCATCTTATTAATAAAGGCAATTCTTGGTACAACATATTTATTTGCCTGTCTCCAAACAGTTTCTGACTGAGGTTCAACACCTCCTACTGCACAGAAGACAGCAACAGCACCATCAAGAACCCTTAGTGATCTTTCAACTTCAACTGTAAAATCGACGTGGCCGGGAGTATCAATAATATTAATCTTATAATCTTCTCCCCTGTATTTCCAGTAAGTAGTTGTAGCGGCAGAGGTTATTGTAATTCCTCTCTCCTGTTCCTGAACCATCCAGTCCATCTGGGCATTGCCATCATGTACCTCGCCCATGCGATGGGTACGACCTGTATAAAACAGAATACGCTCTGTTGTAGTGGTCTTCCCGGCATCGATGTGAGCCATGATTCCAATGTTTCTGGTATATTTCAGGTTTTTATCCATCTATACTTATATCCTACTGCCTCTTATAATCAACTAAAACCGGAAATGAGCGAAAGCTTTGTTTGCTTCGGCCATCCTGTGAGTATCTTCTTTCTTCTTATATGCTCCACCTTCAAGTTTATAAGCCGCCATAAGCTCTGCTGCAAGTCTTTCAGCCATTGAATGACCGGTTCTTTTCCTTGCAAAAGAGATCATGTTCTTCATGCTGATGCTTACCTTTCTGTCAGTCCTGATCTCCATAGGCACCTGGAAAGTTGCACCACCAACCCTGCGGGCTTTTACTTCAACCTGAGGGGTAACATTGTCAAGAGCCTGCTTGAATATTTCGAGCGGTGACTTGCCTTCGCCTTTAAATTTATCTCCGACTATTTCAAGTGAGTCGTAGAAAATTTTAAAAGCCAGGTTCTTTTTACCATTGAACATAAGATTATTCACAAACCTCGTTACATACGAATCTTTATATTTGGGATCCGGTAACAGAATCCTCTTCTTTGGTTTTGACTTTCTCATTATCTTATTCCTTTAACTGTTACTTCTTAGGCCTTTTAGCACCATATTTTGATCTTCTCTGAGTACGACCATCAACCCCGGAGGTGTCGAGAGCACCACGAACAAGGTGATAACGCACACCCGGAAGATCTTTAACCCTGCCACCTCTGATCAGTACGATAGAGTGTTCCTGCAGATTATGACCTTCTCCCGGAATATAAGCGTTTACTTCTTTCTGGTTGGTAAGCCTTACCCTGGCCACCTTCCTCATAGCTGAATTAGGTTTCTTTGGCGTTGTGGTGTAAACACGAACACAAACACCCCTTCTCTGAGGACATGAATCCAGAGCGGGTGCTTTACTTTTATCTACCAGTTTCTTCCTGCCTTTTCTTACTAATTGCTGAATTGTCGGCATATTTCCAATTATTTTAGCATTAAATTTTACTCAAAAAAATGGTTTGCAAAGGTATTGTTTTTATTTCTTAATTCACAAACAGTATGTCATTTTTTTAAAAACAAAATAACAGACATGATTCAGATACCTGATTATTCCCAATAATCAGGCCTTAAAGCACGTTTAAAACAATATATCTTACTTAAAAATGTAAGTTATCAACAGGTTCCTTCCCGATCTTTCCCTAGCGAAAAACGTTTTGTAAACTTACTGTGAAAGAAAAACCGGTACTCCTGTATTTCAAAAAACTGCTGCAAAGGAAATAAAAAATTTGTAATTCTCATCTCTTTCTTCTGCTGTTTTTAAAAAATTATTATTTTTGTTCCCTTCTCATCAGAGTATATAGGAAATAAGTATAACATATAATATCCAGAAAAATATGAAAACATTCCAGGCGGACCAGATTAAAAACATTGCCCTTCTGGGTAACTCGGGGTCAGGAAAAACTACCCTTGCAGAGGCAATGCTTTTTAATGGCGGCATCATCGAAAGAAGAGGTACTATCGAAGGAAATAATACAGTCTCCGACTATCGTCCAATTGAGCATGAAAACGGAAACTCAATCTTTTCAACAGTACTTTATACCGAATTTCAGAATCATAAAATAAACATTTTCGATACTCCCGGTCTCGATGATTTCAGCGGTGGTGTTATTTCTTCATTATTTGCTTCCGATGCTGCCGTTATGACGATCAACGTCCAGAATGGTGTTGAGGTTGGAACCGAGATACATTTCAGACACGCCGAAAAAAATCATAAGCCGCTTATCCTTGTAATAAATGGCCTCGATCACGAAAAAGCCAACTTTGAGAAGTCAATTGAGATGCTGAAGGAAAGATTAAGTAACAATATCATTCTTATTCAGTATCCTGTTAATGAAGGAGTTGGATTCAATTCTATTATTGACGTTCTTAAAATGAAAATGCTCCGCTATTCGAAAGACGGTGGAAAGGCAGAATTAGTTGATATTCCGGTTGAGCATGCAGCCAAAACTGCTGAATTGCATAGTGCACTCGTTGAAAAAGCAGCTGAAAGTGATGAATCACTCATGGAACTGTTCTTCTCTAATGATACCCTGACTGAAGATGAAATAAAAAAAGGAATTGCCAAAGGAATTGTTACAAGAGGAATGTTCCCGGTATTATGCCTGTCATCAAAAAACAATATCGGTGTTGACCGTCTTCTGGAATTCATAGTTAATAAAACACCTTCAATTTCAGATATGCCTGCTCCTGTCAACAGCAAGGGAAACGAAGTTAAACCAAATCCCGCCGGACCTGCATCCGTTTATGTATTTAAATCATCAATCGAAGAACATATCGGAGAGATACATTACTTTAGAGTATATTCAGGAAAGGTTACGGAAAATCTCGATGTTGTCAATAGTAATAACAGTACAAAAGAGCGGCTGGCACAACTTTATATAAGTGCAGGAAAAAACAGAACACGGGTCCCTGAACTCCACACAGGTGATATCGGTGCGTTTGTAAAACTTAAAAACACCAAAACCGGTCATACCCTTAATGTTCCGGGTAATGACTGGAAATATGAAGGTGTTAAATTCCCCGAACCTAAATACCGTACAGCAATCAAAGCTCAGAGCGAAAGTGATGATGAGAAACTTGGTGAAGCTCTGAATAAAATTCATCTTGAGGACCCAACCATCATAATCGAATACTCAAAAGAATTAAAACAGATCATAGTTCATGGTCAGGGAGAATACCATCTTAATATTATGAAGTGGCATCTTGATAATATTTATAAGATCCACACTAACTTCAATCCTCCGAAAATACCTTATCGTGAGACAATTACAAAGTCAGCGCAGGCTGACTACCGGCATAGGAAGCAATCAGGAGGCGCAGGCCAGTTTGGTGAGGTTCATATGATTATCGAACCTTATGAAGAGGGCTCCAAAGAAGCAGCCATGCAAAAGATTGGTGGTAAAGAGATAAAGATATCAGTCCGCGACAAAGAGGAGATTGAACTTCCCTGGGGTGGAAAACTTGTTTATGTAAACAGTATTGTGGGAGGGGCAATTGATGCACGCTTTTTGCCTGCAATCCTGAAAGGGATAATGGAGAAGATGGAGATTGGACCACTCACAGGATCATATGCCCGCGATATAAGGGTTTATGTATATGATGGCAAGATGCACCCGGTTGACTCAAATGAAATTTCTTTCCGCCTTGCCGGAAGAAATGCTTTCAGCCAGGCATTTAAAAATGCCGGACCGAAAATTATGGAACCGGTGTATGATGTTGAAATAATGGTCCCGTCCGACCGTATGGGTGATGTTATTAGCGACCTGCAGGGCAGACGTGGTATGGTTCTCGGTATGGCAAGTGAAAAACGTTTTGAGGTTATCAAAGCAAAAGTTCCTCTCGCTGAGATGAATAAATATTCTACTGCACTGAGTTCAATAACAGGTGGCCGTGCAATGTATTCCATGAAGTTTGCAGAATATGCCCAGGTACCCGGCGATGTCCAGGAAGCTGTAATCAAAGCATATTCGGAGGAAGAAGAAGAGGAATAGAGAATTGATTTTCATGAAAATAAAACAGGGTTCGTAATGGAATCCTTTTTATTTTCGTGATGACGATTAAACCATCTTCATTATATCCCATACGAAAGCTCTGATTCCTACCTCTTCATTGATGACATCAATCCTCTTTACCTTGTCAAGGACTGTATCAACCAGTTCATCATCAATGACAGTAAGGACACTTTTATTAATCTCAGGCCAGGCATGAGTTCCCAGGTGAGGAACACCGGTGTTGCTGCCCCTGCCCTGTACATTTTCCCAGAGTGAATATCCTTTTATTCCAAGCTTATCGAGCAAGTACTCTACCTTTTCGGTATGAGCCTGGTTGTATATTATCATTATTGCTTTCATAATTATATATTTATCAGGTTACAAAATATTATTTACCATTACTGTTACCATTCATAAAATCAAATTCTGAATAGACTGCAATGTTCTTGTTTCTTTCACCATGTTTTGAAAATATTGCATAAACAACAGGTACTATTACAAGTGTCACAACAGTTGAGAATACAAGTCCACCGATAACAGCTACACCCATCGGGCTCCATAATTCTGAACCTGACCCTTTACTTATTGCAAGAGGCAACATACCAAGTATGGTTGTAGCAGAAGTCATTATGACCGGTCTGAGCCGCGATCTCCCGGATATGGCTATTGCTTCGTAAAGCTCATTCCCGCGTTCACGCATGAGGTTGATAAAGTCAACCAGAACAATGGCGTTCTTGACAACAATTCCAATCAGCATAACCGCCCCTATACCTGAAATGACACTCAATGAGGTATTGGTAAGGAACAGAGCTATTGCTACTCCTGAAAAGGCAAAGGGAATTGAAAACATTATAATGAAAGGCATTTTCAGTGATTCAAACTGTGAAGCCATGACCAGGTAGACAAGTATCAGACTTATTAATATAAGAAATGCGATATCCATAAATGCATCCATCTGTTCTTTTATTGCACCTGAAATTTGCACCATTATACCTGATGGAAGTGCGGTTTCATCGATTGCTTTTTGCACATCGATCTGGATATCTGTAAGAGATCTTTTATAAGGAGTAAATGAAACTCTTACAATCCTTTCTTTGCGTTTACGTTCAATATTCGGTGGTGACCAGTACTCTTTCACTTGTGCAATTTCTCCAAGTCTTATGATCTGTCCGGTCGGGTTTGGAATACCAATATTTTCAATCTCAGTAAGTGTATTCCTGGCACTTTCCTTAAACCTTACCACAACATCATACTCATCTCCGAACTGACGAAGCCTTGTTGCAGTCATACCATCAACCCTGTTCTTAATCGCAGTTGATGCCATAGCAGTGTTGAGTCCGTTGGCAATCATCTTATTCTGGTCGAATATGATCTGCAGTTCAGGTTTCGATTTGTCACGGCTGATAGTAACGTCCTTTGTACCCTGGATCTTTTCAATTTTACCTTTAAGTTCATCTGCCACAGTATTGGTTTCGGAAATATTGTATCCGTAAATTTCAACATCCACGGTGTTTCCTCCAAAACTGCCCATATTATCTGATGTACTCAGGGTGAAGTCAATGATTTCCGGCATCCCGGCAAAATCAGCTCTCATCTCTTCAACAATGTCCCAGACTGATTTTGAACGTTCCTCGATAGGGACCAGACTCAGACTGTAACGTATGGAGTGGGTTCCACCGGCTGAAAATATTGATGCAAATCCACCCTGGTCGTCAGCACCGGTTGATGTTGAAACCAGCTGGACTTCAGGGTATTTTTCCTTTATAAGTTTGTCAATTTTATCGGCTGTTTTTATGGTCTCGTCAACCCTGGTTCCTGTCTGAAGTTCTATCGTTGCAGACATTCTTGATTCATCGGCCTGAGGGAAAAATTCTGTATCTATCAAAGCAAACAGACTCATTGATCCCACAAAAACTACAATTGCAATAATTGATACCAAAGTCTTATGGTGAAGTGCCCATCGCAGAGTTTTTTCATAAAAACGGTTAAACCAGTCAAGTCCTTTTCTGATACTTCCGTCATAAGTCCAAATTGATGCATCCTTTTTAATAGGATACCATTTTAGCAGAAGAACACTCAAAGTAGGTGTCAGCGTAATAGCTGCAAATACAGATGTTACTATTGTAATAGTTACCAGCATGCCAAGCTGTTTGAACAACACTCCTGTAAGTCCTTTAACAAACGTTAGGGGAAAGAATACAGCTACTACTGTTAATGTTGTAACAATAACTGCCAGCCAGACCTCATTGGTCGCATAAATAGCAGCTTCCCTCGGCCGGCTTCCTCTTTCAATATGTTTTGTGATATTTTCCAGAACAACTATTGCATCGTCCACTACCATCCCTATAGAAATTGAAAGTGAGGTTAGCGAGATAATGTTTATTGATTCACCTGTAATAAACAGGTAAATAAACGCCACAATAAGAGAGATAGGAATCGTAAGAATAATAATAAAAGTCGCCCTCCATCTCCCCAGGAAAAAGAGAACAACCAAAATGACAAAGATGGCAGCGTACATGAGTGTCTCTGTCAGGTTGCTTATCGAATCATTTATAAAAGTGGCGCTGTCGAATAATTTCTCGATCTTTACATCAGAGGGGAGATCTTTCTGTAATGTAACCAGAGCTTTCTCAACCTCTTTTGTCACTTTCACAGTATTACCACCCGACTGCTTCTGGATATACATGCTCATACCCTGAGTACCGTTGATCTTGGTGTCAAGTTTTGTTTCACGTATTGTATCGCGTACCTCTGCCACATCTTTCAGGTAGACATTATTGCTGTTAAAACTGCTCACAACAATATTCTTAACAACATCACTTTCAGGAAATTCGCCCTGGATACGCAGAGGATAATCGGTCTGACCCATTTCAATGTAACCTGCCGGCATATTTATGTTTTCAGCGCGAAGTATATTCCCGATCTGTTCAATGGTAAGATTATATGCCTCCATTTTCCGGGGGTCAACATCAATATAAACTTTTCGACCCGGTACACCTGAAAGACTTACTGCGCCAACTCCTTCGATTCTGTTAAGCGGGTTTACAATTTTTTCATCAAGTATCTTTTCGAGACCCCTGTAACTCTCCTTAGCTGTAATAGCATAGAAGATTATAGGCATCATACTTGAATTGAATTTTATTATAGTTGGTTTCTCACAATCTTCCGGGAGAAACGCTTCCATAAAACCGAGGTTATTCCTGATATCGTTGGACGCTTCATCGAGGTTCGTTCCATATTCAAAATTCATGAATATTACTGACGTTCCATCGCTGGAGGTGGATGTTATCTCTTTAAGCTTACTGATTGAGTTAAGGGTATTTTCAAGTGGCCTGGTAACATTTGATTCAATGTCAGAAGCACTGGCACCCGAATATGTCGTAAGGACTGCTACGAAAGGGAGCTCCACTTCAGGATAAAGATCCACAGGCAGCTGAACAAGTGAATAGAGACCGATAACCATCACTGCAACAAAAACCAGGATGGTTGTAACGGGTCTTTTTACTGATGCACTATATATACTCATTTTATTATTATTGAAATTCTTACAATTACTTTACTGTCTCAATTTTATCACCGTTAATGAGCCGTGACTGTCCCTCATTCACAAGCCGGTCTCCTTCTTTAAGGTTTTCTGATATGATCTCAAGCTGGTCATCAAATCGCTTACCTAACTCAACTTCAATTCTGTAAGCAATATTGTTTTTTTCAATAAAGACATATCTTATGTTTGTCCCCTCCTGTACAAGAACAGTATTTGCAGGAACAACAAAAGTTTCAACCTCGCCGAGGTCCATAGACACTCTTACGAACATACCGGGTTTCAGAAGGTCATTTCTGTTTGGAAGTTCAAGTTCAGTAATAAACGATCTTGTTGCTGAACTAATGGTCGGAGATATGCGATAAACAGTACCTGTGAAAGTCTCACTTTTGTAAACATCTGCTGTAATAAAACCTTTCATTCCTCTTTTTATAAGAGGATAATATTGCTCTGAGATGTTTACATTAACTTTAAGAGGGTTTACCTGCATAACAGTAACAACAGCAGATCTTCCTGACTGTGTTGTAGGAGCACCTGAATATATTTCACCGTTTTCAAAATATTTTCCTGTAACAACACCATAAAAAGGAGCTTTGAGCAATGAATTTTCTTCCATGAAGTCGACATTTGTTTTTGTGACATCATACTGTGTCTTCATCTGGTCATACTGCTGTTGTTTGGCACTACCGGATTTAAGGAGAGTATCGATCCTGTTGAGATCCTTCTCAAGACTGCTTAACTGCAGTTTTAACTGGTACAGCTGGGTGCGGTCCATCAGGAAAAGATCATCACCCTTATTTACCTTGTCACCTACCTCAACAAATATTTTATCAATTCTGCCCGGAGTTGATGGAGCCATGTTTACTTCCTCGAAAGGGAGGACAGTGGCTGTATAGTCAATTGTTCTTGAGATTTTAGTTTTTGATAAAGCCGTAATTCTTACCGGTATAGCAGCTTTTTCAGTTACAGTTGCCGGATCGGAGGAAGTAGTTGTTGTATTCTTGCCTTTTGATGAACAGGCTGAAATTATCAGTCCGCTTATCACTATTGCCGAAATTGATTTGAAGTACTTCATTATATATTATTTTGATGGTTTCTGATTAATTTAATTACATGTTATTCAATAGTTTATCCAATGCGAGCTTTGTCTGGAGCAGGTTCATTAATGCAGACACATAGTTATTTTCGGCCTGCAGGTAAAGTGAATTAGCCTGGGTCAGTTCAAGACTTGAAGCCATACCCTGCCTGAATTTATTCTCCATGCTGGTATAGACCCTTTTAGCTACATCAATATTATCTTTCTGACTTTTATACTGAAGGTTAGCATTAACCAGGTTGTACCTGAGTTGCTTTTCCTGGAGAAGGAGCTGGTCGGTAACCATCTCTTTTGTTGTTCTTGCTTTTTCGAGGCTTAACTTTGCTTTTTTTATCTTACTATATCTTTGTCCACTGGCAAATATTGGGACTGAGAGTTGCAGCCCAGTCATAGAATTCTGGAACCATCTCTGATCTTCGATTTTATCGCCCATTCCGTTCGTGCCATAATTATAAAAACCTGCTAACGTGGGAAGAACTGACGCTTTCTGTGACTTAAGGGCAAGTGCTGACATCTGTTCCTGACCCTCAACCAACCTGAAATTCATGTTCTGTTGATGATCGAATTGTTGAGACAGAAGTGCCTCAATATTTATTTCTGAAGTCAAATTTTCGAGTGTCTCCTTAAGTGTGATCCTGGTTTCGGCAGGAACACCAAGCTGGAATCTCAACAGATTGTAATTCAGTTCTATTGCACGTTGCATCGAGCTTCGGGTATTTTCCACCATTGTAACATTTGATACCATCTGATCAACATCAGTTGATTCAGCCATACCTGCTGAATACATAGCCTTTGTGGACTTAAGTGTTTCGTTCAGATTTGCAATATTCCCATCGAGTATCTGAAGAGATTTTTCTGAAACCAGTATCAGGAAGTAAGCAGTACTTACAGATTCCTTTGTATCGAGTTCTGATTTTGCAAGGCTCTCTTCACTTAACTTCTGAGCAAGTTTTGTGGTCTCAATACCAATATAAAACGGGGCATTGAATAGCAGCAAACTTGCCTGAATGCTGGCACCTGAATTAAACTGTGAACCAAAAGTAACCGGTACCTTTTCGCCTGGTCTTCCAAAAAAGTCCCCTGGTAAGAGAGTGGTCATCAATTTAAGGTTATCAGTAAATGATCCGGATGCACTAATCTGGGGTAATCCATTTGAAATAGTCTCCCAAAGGGCAATTTTTGATGCCTCAACATCCATCTTTGCGGAAATCACCATCTTATTATGCTGAATGGCATAATCCTGTGCCTCTTTTAAGGAAAGGGTTAACTCACTGCTGTTCTCCTGTGCCAGAATAATTCCGCCTGTTAAGAAGAATAACCGTAAGACTGTCAGAAGTTCTTTGTTTTTCATTTCTCTAAATTATTATCTAAGCGTGTTAATATGAATTAATATTTATCTATTTAAAATTTAGCTTCAAGCCTGTTAATCAATTCAACACCTCCCTTTGTGGAAATACCTCTCAGGTAATTGATGAAAATATTTTTTACAACTTCGCGCCGGGTAAACTGCTCAAAAGGATATAGATCCTGATCCATTATTGACCTGACTAGTGAATAAAGGCAACGGTTAATCAAATCAGGATTTATATCTTTTCTGAACAGCTTTTCCTTAATCCCTCTTTCAATCAATTGTATATTATTCCTGTAATCGGGCATTTCACATTTATCCGTTTTCTTCATCAAAACTTCATAATGATATTTCTTCATGTCAGCCTGAAAAGCAGGACTCATTTCCTGAAAATGATTCATGTTAGTTTCCAGCAATTTAAATATTGCTATTAGTGCATTTTCTGAATCGTCCAGTACCCTTTTTACTAATTCCCTTTGCTTTTCAGCCATCCACTTCAGTACTCCAACCAACAGTTCATCCTTATCAGAAAAGACTTCATAAATAGTTCTTTTCGACATACCGAGATGGTTGGCCAGAGAATCCATGGTCACCGATTTTATTCCGTAAGTCTTGAATAGTTCTGCTGCTCCTTCGATTATTCTGTCTCTGATATCCATTACATTTTTGAAATAAACGTTGTAAAAATGAGAAAACTTTTTTAGTTTACAAAGTTTTATTAGTTAATTTCCGGTTAAATTCTGTAAAAGGAGGAAATCTACCGGTGAATGACGAAAACAACTTCCGCTCGGTTGTAACTCGTGCTAGGTTAACCATTTTACATACAATTCAAATTGATAGAATATAAATTCAACTTATCTTTACTATTAATATTATAAATGAAAAATGAAAAATGAAACAAGATCCTGATTTACGTATTGTTGAGTTAGGCCTCATATTACCACCGGCACCTAAACCTGCCGGAGTATATAAGCCTGTACTGGTCGTTGATAAATTCCTATATGTTTCCGGTCAGGGACCAATCAGATCTGACGGCACCCTGATGACAGGTAGACTGGGTGCAGATCTTGATAAAGAAGAAGGAAAACTGGCTGCAAGGCAGGTTGGACTTACAATGTTATCAACGATTAAGACTCATTTTGGAGAATTAAAAAAAATCAAACGGGTAATAAAAGTGCTGGGAATGGTCAACTGTGCCCCTGGCTTTGAGCAACAGCCGGCTGTTATCAACGGATTCAGTGAGCTTATGGCTGAGGTTTTTGGGGAAGAGAACGGTATCGGGGTAAGAAGTGCTGTCGGTATGATACTTCCTTCAAACATACCTGTTGAGGTTGAAGCCATGTTTGAACTCTATTAGAAACAAAAATGGAAAAAACTGCTTCTCAAAACACCGATTGGTATCTGGTCGACAATGTAAGTGAAGTTTGCTCACCCTCTCTGCTGGTTTATCCTGACCGTATCGAACTCAATATTCAGAAAATGATTGAGATTGCCGGAAGTGTTGATCTGTTAAGACCACATGTCAAGACTCATAAAATGTCTGAGATCATCAGATTGCAAATGAAACATGGCATTTATAAGTTCAAATCTGCTACTATTTCTGAAACAGAGATGGTTGCAAAGTGCGGGGTAACTGATATTTTACTGGCAATGCAACCTGTTGGTCCTAATCTTGAAAGGTTTTTTAAATTAAAACAAGAATTCAAAAATTCAAAAATATCGTGTATTGCTGATAATGAAGAAGTTATAATACAATTATCAGATAACGCCAGGAGAACCGGCATCGAAACACATGTATGGCTCGATATCAACAATGGGATGAACCGTACAGGCATATCCCCCGGGGAAAAGGCAGCAAAGCTTTTCAAAAGAATCATCGATTCGCCAATGCTGATCGCTGAAGGACTTCATGTATATGATGGTCATATTCATGAACATGTTTTTTCACTGCGTCAAAAAATTTGTAATGACGCTTTTGCCCAGGTAATAAGTCTAATAGATGAACTTGAAGGGGAAGGTATCGGTCCAGTTAAAATTGTAGCAGGCGGAACTCCTACCTTCCCGATACATGCTTTGCGAAAAGGTGTGGAATCCAGTCCCGGAACACTTCTTTTGTGGGACTATGGCTACAGCAGTTCTTTCATTGACATGGACTTTTTACATGCTGCTGTTCTGCTTACGCGGATTATAAGCAAGCCCGGAAAAGAATTGTTATGTCTCGACCTTGGACATAAAGCAGTTGCTTCAGAGATGCCTCAACCAAGAATTAAAATCCTTGGACTGGAAAACTATACTGTAATAAGTCATAATGAAGAACATATGGTCATCCGAACAACTAAGGCTGATAATTACAAAGTCGGCGAACCTATCTATGGTATCCCATGGCATATTTGTCCGACAGTTGACCGTCATGATTTCGTATCTGTTGTTAATGACCATAAGGTGACAGCGCAATGGACTGTTGAAGCAAGAAAAAGAAAGATTACTATTTAAGCCAGACTTGCAGGAATGGAAAATAAGACTTTTATTACCGGTACAGGTACACAAACCCCTTCTGTTCCTTGCTATTATAATCAACATCATCCCATCCGTATGCCCGGATGATATAGAAGTATACTCCCGGACTGGCTTTAATGGATGAGTTATTTACATTTCCATCCCAGCCCTGCCATTCCCTGAGTCTTTCTCCCTCACCATAAAAGTTATAAACCTTCATCCCGCTCCGGCTGAAAACCTCAACACTAATATACCTTAGCGATTTTGACTCAACCATGAAGTTGTCATTGAGTCCGTCACCATCGGGAGTAAAAACATTTGGTATTTTAAGCTCCGAAGGATCAACCACAATTTTATCGAACCTCATGGAATCGATACAACCGCGTTCACTTTTAATTGTCAGTTTCACCGAATACTCTCCTGGTTTATAATATTTATAAAAGATTAAGATTTGTGGGCCAGGGTCATTGAGTTCCAGGATGGTATCATTGCCAAATTCCCATTTATATTTAATTCCTCTAATCGACTTATCAGTGAAAGCCACCTCGAGTGGAGCTTCTCCTTTATCGGGATCGACCGAGAAATCTGCCTTAACATGAATAGACTCATAAGGGAATGATGAGTAGCTGACACAGCCAAAACTATCGCTCACCTGCAGATTATATGTGACATCAACCAATGGCGGATTAAAGGTCTGAGGGTTAATATACAAATCGGGAAAGGGTATCGAAGAGGTTGGATCCGATGACCATAAGAACCAGACCCTGTTCGGTAATTTAACCGGAAGCCCGTTAGAGATATTTTTATAAAAGAAAGTGTCAATTGCTGCTTTCCCTTTTAATGCAACATAGTCACATGTCCGGTTCTGAAGTTCTGCTGATGAAAAAGGTTTGTCGATAAATATCCATCCGACAAGACTTGCCTCAAACCCTCCACTTATAATAACCTTGTACCCCCCCTCATCAAGATTATTTGAGGAGGATGTTAATACTCCGGTTTCGGTTTTGAGAAGAATGCTGAAGCTTTTTGTGATATCGCTCCATCTGTACCACGAAAAATTGAATGGGCCAGTTCCTCCAGGGCTACGTGCGTAGAGTGATCCTTTTTGTGTTCCCGAAGCATTACAATATATAAATATGGGATCTTTAACTGCCGGAGCAGAGGGATATGAAGTATACCTGACAGCGCTCATCCCCGGAGCAGAAAGCTGAGCTTCAGAAATAACGGGTAACAGTACTACTATGATCAAAAAAAAGTAACGCACAGGTAATCAGATCTTAGAATCAAAAACGCTAACAGAATCACTTTGGTATATTCTTCTGCAAGTATAATAAAATAAGGGCAGATTTCAGGATCAATCCATGTGAAATACCTCTTCCATATTTGCCCACCATTCACCTTTTTTGCGGGTAGCAACCGGATCCTGCATTGGCTCCATAATTGCCCACCACTCCTGTGTCTTTGGATCTGCAGCCATCTTTGCCATATCGGCAGCAAAATCATTTCCGGTATATTCAAAATATGCATACAGCATCCCGTCTTTATGGAAAATTGAATAGTTATGCATGTTACATTTTTTAATCATATCAAGAATCTCAGGCCATACAGCCGCATGATATTTTTTGTAACGTTCAAAGTGTTCAGGTTTTACTCCTATTATCTGACCAAATCTTTTCATAATATTTCTGATTTAAATTTATGATTACATTGAATCTTACATTTTCTTCTCTTGTGGTGTTTCAGATCTTACAGTCTGCCAGAGAATATCTGTTACAATTATAATAAAATCTACGGAATTTTCTGGAGGTTGTCTCAAAAGCACACCACCTCCCCCCTTCGGGGTACTCCTCCTCTGAAGAGGAGGAGAAAGTTATAATATTGTATATCCAAACTTTCCCCTCCTTTTTAAAGGAGGGGTGTCATGACCGAAGGTTCATGACGGGGTGGTTGATAATACTTTTGAGAAAGCCTCGCTGCTGTTGATAAATAATCTGTTTTTACTTTTCAGTTTGCTGTTTCATTGACCTTGTTATTGCTAAATTTGCCGGACCCGGTACGCTGTGATTCAAACAAACACATGACAACCAACTATCTGAACGATCTGAATAAGTCTCAGAGACAAGCAGTTATCAATACTGAAGGACCTGCTCTTGTAATAGCAGGTGCTGGTTCCGGTAAAACAAGGGTCCTTACTTATCGCATTGTTCATCTTCTTCAGAAGGGCGTCCCGGCCGGTAAAATTCTTGCATTGACCTTTACGAACAAGGCTGCAAAAGCGATGAGAGAGAGGATCACCGGGATTATCAGCCCCGAAATAGCCCGATATCTCTGGATGGGTACCTTTCACTCCATCTTTGCAAAGATACTGAGGATGGAAGGTGAAAGACTCGGGTACAAATCGAATTATACTATCTACGATTCAACCGATTCTAAAAGTCTCATCAGAACTATTATAAAAGAGTTTAATCTCAATGATAATATTTACAAACCCGGTGTTATAGCTTCAAGGATATCAACCGCAAAAAACAGCCTCGTAACCTCCAGCATGTATGCTGCTGATTCCTTGATGCAGGAAAATGACAAATCGAGCCGGATGCCTTTACTTGCCGATGTTTACAGGACTTATACCTCACGCTGTTTCAAGGCTAATGCGATGGATTTTGATGACCTGTTACTAAATACAAACATACTCTTCAGAGATTTCCCGGATGTTCTTGCAGCATACCAGGAAAGGTTCAATTATGTGCTTGTTGATGAGTATCAGGATACCAACTTTTCTCAATACCTGATAGTAAAAAAACTTGCTGCTTCGCATCAGAATATCTGTGTGGTTGGCGATGACGCTCAGAGTATATACTCATTCAGGGGTGCCCGAATTGAAAATATTCTTGAATTCAAAAACGACTACGGTGATTACCAGCTCTTTAAGCTTGAGCAAAATTACAGGTCGACCCAGACAATCGTGAATGCAGCAAACACCATTATTGCAAACAATGAGGGTCAGATTCAGAAAAAGGTTTTTTCAATGAATGAACCCGGGGAAAAGATACAGGTTATGCAGGCGATGACCGATTCTGAAGAGGGGTTTAATGTTTCTTCGGATATTTTTGATAAGAGATTTTCGCTCCAGCTCAACTGGTTAGATTTTGCAATTCTTTACCGGACAAATGCCCAGTCGAGGATCTTTGAAGAGACTCTCCGCAGAAAAAACATACCATATAAAATATATGGAGGATTATCATTCTACGAACGTAAAGAGATAAAAGACATATTGGCGTACTTCAGGATGATAATAAACCCAGAAGATGAGGAAGCTCTCAAGAGGTCGGTAAACTATCCAAAACGAGGTATCGGAGATACTACAATTCAAAAAACATTCGAATTGGCTTCAGCTTTTAATGTCACGCCCTGGAGTATTCTCCCTGAAGCCGGAAAATATCCGGAGTACTTTAATTCAGGGACAGTCAAAAAGTTATCGATGTATGTTGACCTCATTAATACCCTCCGGCTTAATTCCGGCACTACGGATGCTTTTGCAAAAGCGGGGGAAATTGCCCTCGCTTCTGGAATTATAAGAGAACTTAAAGAGGGGAAATTCCCCGAAGAGGTCAGCCGTTATGAAAACCTTGAAGAGTTGTTGAATGCAATAAAAGTTTTTACCGAGGAAGCTGAGACCAACGGCGAGCCTTCAACACTGGAGGCTTATATTGCCAATGTGGCATTACTGACTGATCAGGATACCGAAAATGAGGAAGATCGTAATAAAGTCACCCTTATGACCATGCATTCTGCCAAAGGACTGGAATTCAAGCATGTATATATTGTCGGAATGGAAGACACCTTGTTTCCATCACCAATGTCATCTGGAAGCGCCCGCGAACTTGAGGAAGAGAGACGTCTGTTCTACGTTGCAGTTACCCGTGCCGAAAAGCAGGCAACTCTGAGCTACGCACTTAACAGGTATAAATGGGGAAACCTCGAAAGATGCAGTCCCAGCCGGTTTCTTCGTGAGATTGATCAGAAATTTCTGCATTATCTCCAGACAGGAGGAAAACCGTTTAAGAATAATATTAAGGCAGGCAGCAAACTATCATCTTTTCGCGAAGAGCCTCAAACCTATGTAAAGGATGACCGGTTTAAAAAAATCCGGAAAACAGAACCTGCATCTGACACTCCCTTCACCGCCATTGATTCCTCATCATTTTCAGAGGGTGATAGAGTACAGCATGAAAGATTTGGTAACGGCATAATAATATCAATTGAGGGTCAACAACCAAACACTACAGCTACTGTGGAGTTTGAAAAAGACGGAAGAAAAAAATTACTACTCAGGTTCGCTAAGTTGAAGAAACTGTAAAATTTTCTCCAGCATATTTTTTTTATTTCTTTTCTCCATCCATACCCCCTGGTAATCTTCCAACTCATTAATCTGGTTAAAGAACTGAAGATATTATAACTCCTTACCTGGAAATTTCAAGTAGACGATCACCCGTCCCTGGTTGAATTCAAGAGTGAAGCTATCTTCCAGCGACTCATTTAATGTTGCTACCCACCAGTTTTTTAGTTTTTTATTGTCCAGAGGATATCGTAATCCTTTTGAAGTTATTTCTGTTTCAGGATCAATTGAGAAGATTGAAACCTGCTGGCCGGGAAATGATGATATTTCAGACCCGTTCAAAAAAGGCAATAGAATTCCGGTATCAGTCACCATTATCACTTTCACATCTTTTGAATATTCTGTTAAAAGTGAAATATTACCAATTGTATGGTCTTCCCGCTTACCTGTGGCACCAACTATCACTATTTCTGTATATCCTCTTTCTGAGCACCAGCAGACTGCTTTTGTCAGATCATTGGTATCCTGGTTCCCGCCACGGAATATGCGATCGCTGAATCTGTCTGCAGTCTCTTTGCTGAGTGAATCCATATCACCAACTATTGCCTCAGGTACAAACCCTGCTTTCAGAAGATTTTCTGCACTCCCATCGCAACAGATTATCCTGCCGGCTTCCTTAAGATAACCGAGTGGGATATGATGTTCAGGGAAGGAACCGTCGGCGACTATTACGGTAATGGAATTAATTGGATTATCTTTCATTTTTTACTTATTGATAACTCAGTTCTGATTGTTTTTTTCCATGCTGTGAGTCCAATAAACGACATTATTCCATAAACCACATAAAGAATTACTGTCGGATATAGCCCCCGGGATAAAAATAGTACCACCGCTACTGAATTTACAACAATCCATAACAGCCAGTGTTCATAAATTTTACGGGCAAGCATCCAGGTCGCTACTATTGACAATGATGTTATAAATGAATCCCATCCAGGCACAGGTGAATCAGTCAACCTGTCAAGAATGAACCACATCACTATAAACAAAACAGAAAATACTGCTGCCAGTACAAGTCCGGTTTTCAAGGTAATCCGGGTTACATGTAACTCACCTTCTCTCCCTCCTGCTACTTCTTCCTTGTACCTGATTCCCTGTGATCTGAACTCTGAGCTCTGTGCCCTGTGCCCCATGCCCTGAGCTCTGTGCCCTGTGCCCTTTGCCCACCAATACCACCCCAGACAGCTGATTACAAGATAATACACTTGCAGGCTCATATCTGCATAGAGTTTGCCAGTGAAAAAAACCCAGATATAAACAGCGGATGTGATGATCCCTATGGGCCATAGCCAAATGGTTTGCCTGATCTCCAGAAATATATATATAATCCCGGTAATTGCACCGAAGACTTCAATGTAATTATCTGATAACCAGTTAGATACAATCATTGTAATAAATTGATTATCAGAACTTTACGCCAATTTTTAACATGTAATTTATGCCAGCCTGTGGAAAGTAGTACGACCAGCTCTTCTCAGCACCATCTTCGTACCAATTGCCTCCATAAGCATTGCTCTCATAAATTTCATTAAAAATATTATTTATAAGAAACTGAAGTTCAACTCCTTTTATATTCCGGATACGAGGTTCATAATCTAACCTGATATTATTAACGAAGTAAGGGTCGATCATCCTTTCGGGATTCATAGTATTGTCGAAGTACTGTTTCCCGACATATTTACTTATCATGTGCAGGGCAACACCATGGAGAATTTTAAATGTAAGATCGCTAGTTCCGATTATTGAAGGTGAGTATGCGATGTCAACTTCCCCAAGATTTTTACTTAAATATTCCGATGACCAATCGGATGTATTGTAGTCAACATAATGCTCTGTAAAATCTGTGATCTTATTTCTGCTGATTGTCAGATTCAGATTCCAGTCGATGAATTTTGATGGTTTGAACCCTGCGGTCATCTCCAAACCTAACCGGTAACTTTTCTCAACATTTGTCATTATAGAATATCCTACATCGCTCAATTCACCGGTAGGCACGAGTTGGTCCTTGTAAATCATTCCATATAAATTAATTGCAAGGGAACTTTTACCCGTTCTTAGTTTATATCCCATTTCTGAGTCGTAAAGGGTCTCTGGCTTTGGTGTAGCATTCAGGTCACCTGATGCCTCTTTAAAATCAGTTCTGGTAGGTTCACGATTGGCGACAGAAAATGAGAAATAAGCATCCTGGTTTGGGGTTATTGAGAAAAAAACTCCTGCTTTAGGGTTGAAGAATCCAAACCTGTGTTCCTGTCCGATATCTTTCAGATCGTCATCTATACCAGTCATATTATATAATATATGTCTGTATTGAAGATCCCCAAATATGGTGGTTTTATCTGACAGTGAATAATTTACTTTACCATAAAGACTTATTTCCCCTTTTTTTGAACTGTTAAGGTACCACCTGTAATCTTTCTCAGTGTTACCTGAATTTCTCATCCATATAATCCTTCCAAAGTGATCACCAATATAGAGGTTCATTCCTCCTCCGGCTGTTGCTTCAATTCGTTCATTCTGGTATTTCAGGGAATATACAAGACCATAAAAATCATTCGACATCCATTTCCTTCTTATCAGATCTGTTTCTGAAATTATTGTGTCGCCTATGTTAACGGAAGATATCCCATAATATGTCAGAGGCTGATCTTTCCTGTATTCCTCATAATAGCCTTTTCCTTTTGTATAATGAAGAGCAGTATGAAGAGAGAGATAATTGTTGAGTTTCAGACTATAAATGAGCTGGAAATGATTCTGGAAATAATTGTCGCTTTCATTATCGTAATAGCGCTTAATTCCTGATTCATCGGTATATTCGCCTGCCGGATTGTATCTTCTGTTCACTGTAAGCATATCTTTCGGGACACCCCACCAGCCAATTCCTGTATGTTCTTCTCCGAGAATTATATTAGCTTTTAATCTTGACCGGTCAGTTCTGAATATACCACTTATATATGCCGATCGGTGATCCGAACCTGTCCTTTCGATGAAACCATCGCTTTTCAAATCGGAATAACGCATCTGGAGAGCAAACTTGCCGGCAAGAAGACCTGTTCCTGCTGCAACCATATTCTTTATTGTATTAAAGGAGCCCATCGATGAGTTTACTTCAGCAAATGGCTCATTTTCAGGATTCGTAGTCTGAATACTGATTGTTGCTCCAAAGGCACCGGCTCCATTCGAAGAGGTGCCTGCCCCTCTCTGAACCTGTATGTTTTCAACTGAAGAAGCAAGGTCAGGAAGATCGACCCAGAAAACCTGTTGCGATTCAGGGTCATTAAGCGGGATCCCGTCTATTGTGACATTTATCCTGCTTCCGTCAGTTCCCCGTATCCGAAGGCTCGTATATCCGACTCCGTTACCTGCTTCAGAAGTCTCTACAAGTGAAGGCGTAAGGCTCAGTAAATATGGCAGGTCATGACCGGTGTTTTGCTTTTTCAACAGATCGCTATTGACCGTTGAATAGGCTAACGGAGCATGCTCTCCTGCCCTCGTGGCATTTACAAATACCTCTTCAGTCATAAAAGGCTTCGCTGAAAGGCTGATATTTAAAACTGCTTCTCCTTTAAGTTTTACTTCTTTGACCTGTGTCTCATAACCAATAAATGAAAACCGGAGTGTATAAATCCCATCTTTTAGACCGGAAAAAGAGTAAGTTCCTTCTGCGTCAGTATGCACACCCAGGAATGTGTTTTCGATTGTTATACCAGCCCCGGTTAAAGTATTCCCGCTGAGATCAGTAACTTTACCTTTGATCACTGAACCATTAACCTGAAAAACAATAGCTTGTGAAATCCCCTGCAAACCGATAAACACGATGAAAAAAAATAATCTTCTCATAATCATGATCAATTAGTTCATTGTCAAAATCAAGAATATGAGGTTGTTATGTGCAGCTGATTTGTGTGATACTCTTTCTTCCCTCCGCCGGCATTATCCGGATCAGGTTTAAGGGTATGATCTCAGCCCGTAGTTATAAGGCACCCCATTTTTTGATACTGCAAAGGTAAGATCTTTTAGCAGATATTTTAATTTATTGTTAATTTAGCGATCAAATCAGGGAGATAATATGAAGAACTTACTGGGAAAGCTTAATTATAAGGGGCAGGAAAGAATAGCAGTAATAAATGCTGAAGAGAGTTTTATTATTTCACTTTCTATTGAACTCAAAGATGTTAAAATTGACAAGAAAATTGATTCTCGTTATCCGTACGATTTCATTATAATCTTTGTTAAGAGTGTTTCAGAAGTTGAGTTCCTCACTCCATTTGCTCTTCATAACCTCATGGCAGACGGAGTTTTATGGTTTTGTTATCCGAAAAAAACTTCAAAAAAATTTAGTTCCGATATCGACCG
>JAUYBT010000019.1 GCA_030692905.1 Bacteroidales bacterium | reverse complement strand
ACAACAATAGTGAATAATTTTTGTTATTACGTAATAAAGCAATATCTTTGCAAAAAATTTTTGGGGAGGCAGAATGAGACAACTAAAGATTACCAAGTCCATAACCAACAGGGAGAGTGCATCACTCGACAAATATTTGCAGGAGATTGGTAAGGAGGAGTTGATATCGGTAGAAGAAGAAGTTGAATTGGCTCAGAGGATAAAGAAAGGCGACAGAGCTGCTCTCGAGAAACTCACCAAAGCAAACTTACGTTTCGTTGTATCTGTTGCAAAACAGTATCAGAATCAAGGACTTAGCCTTCCCGATCTTATCAATGAAGGAAATCTGGGTCTTATTAAGGCTGCAGAGAAATTCGATGAAACCCGTGGATTCAAGTTTATTTCCTATGCTGTATGGTGGATCAGGCAGTCGATTCTTCAGGCTCTTGCTGAACAATCAAGGATTGTAAGGTTACCATTGAATCAGGTTGGTTCACTAAACAAGATAAACAAGGCTTTCTCGAAATTTGAGCAGGAGAACGAACGTACTCCATCACCGGAAGAGCTGGCTGATGTACTTGAATTACCAAAGGAGAAGGTGACCGACACTCTGAAAGTATCTGGTCGCCATGTATCTGTTGATGCTCCGTTTATTGAAGGTGAGGATAACAGTTTACTTGATGTTCTTACAAACTCTGATTCACCTGTTGCCGACAAAGTGTTGATGGATGAATCTCTTTCAAAAGAGATCTACAGAGCGCTCGCTACTCTTACTGAAAGAGAAAGAGATATAATAAGATTTTTCTTCGGAATTGGTTGCCAGGAGATGACTCTTGAGGAGATAGGTGAAAAATTTGGTCTTACCCGTGAAAGGGTCCGTCAGATCAAGGAAAAAGCTATCAGAAGGTTAAGACATACCTCGCGAAGCAGGTTATTGAAGGGTTATTTGGGATAGATATTCCGGAATTCCGGAAACAAAAGGCGCTCTTTCATGGAGCGCCTTTTCTTTTGGTAAATGGCACAAATTAAGTAGGTTTGTAATAAACATTGCGGATTATTAATTCACCACCTCCCCCCTGACGTTACCGTCAGGGGGGTCCCGACGCATAGTCGGGACGGGGTGGTTAAGACTCATTTTAATTAACTATAAAAACCTTCAATGGAATTTAAACTTATATCCGATTTTCAGCCAACCGGAGATCAGCCGGGAGCTATAAAGCAGCTTGTGGAGGGACTTGAGAAGGGAGTACCATTCCAGACACTCCTTGGCGTAACAGGTTCAGGTAAGACCTTTACAATTGCCAATGTAATCGGGAAAGTCAACCGGCCTGTTCTTGTATTAAGCCACAATAAAACTCTTGCTGCTCAGCTTTACGGAGAGTTCAAGCAGTTTTTTCCCGAAAACAGGGTTGAATATTTCGTCTCATATTACGATTATTATCAACCTGAAGCATATCTTCCTGTATCAGATACTTACATCGAAAAAGATCTTTCAATTAACGAGGAAATAGAAAAGCTGCGGCTGAGCGCTACTTCATCGCTGCTCTCCGGCCGGCACGATGTCATTGTTGTATCCTCTGTTTCCTGTATTTATGGTATCGGCAACCCGGATGATTTTCATTCAAATACGGTTCATGTCAGGACAGGACAGAATATCGGAAGGAATGTTTTCCTGAGGAAGCTTGTCGATAGCCTCTATTCACGCAACGAACTGGAATTTAAACATGGTACTTTCAGAGTTCGTGGAGATACCGTTGATATCTTTCCTGCCTACGCCGACATTGCTGTAAGGGTGGTATTCTTCGGCGACCAGATTGAAGAGTTAAATACTTTTGATCCTGTTGATGGTCACAGGCTTGACGTGCTGAGTGAATACATAATATATCCTGCAAATATATTTGTTACCACAAGGGAGAGAATTAACCTGGCCGTCAGCGATATACAGGATGACATGGTTCGCCAGGTTACCCACTTTAATGATATTGGTAAAAAGGAAGAGGCAAAAAGACTCGAACAGAGGGTTTTGTACGATCTCGAGATGATAAAGGAACTTGGCTATTGCAGCGGCATTGAGAATTATTCGCGTTATTTTGACGGAAGAAATCCAGGAACCAGACCTTTCTGTCTGCTCGACTATTTTCCTGATAATTTCATTACAGTAATCGATGAAAGTCATGTCAGTGTTCCTCAGATAAGGGCTATGTTCGGAGGCGACCATTCAAGAAAACAGACACTTGTTGAATATGGATTCAGACTACCGGCAGCGCTCGACAACAGACCTATGAGGATCGAAGAATTCGAATCAATTACCGGTCAGACAATTTTTGTAAGTGCCACACCGGCTGATTATGAACTGGAAAAGAGTGAAGGTGTCATTGTTGACCAGGTAATCAGACCGACAGGACTGCTTGATCCACCGATTGAGGTGCGTCCAAGCCTGAACCAGATAGATGATCTGATGGCTGAGATCAGGGCACGTACCAAAACAGGGGAGAGGACCCTCGTAACAACTATCACTAAAAGAATGGCTGAAGAGCTCTCTTCATACCTGATAAGGTTTGGTATAAAATGCAGTTATATTCATTCTGATATAGACACCCTCGATCGTATTGATATAATGGAAGAGCTTCGTACAGGTTCCATTGATATTCTGGTTGGAGTTAACCTGCTCAGAGAAGGACTTGATCTACCTGAAGTATCACTGGTAGCTATCCTGGATGCCGATAAGGAAGGATTTCTCAGATCATCACGGTCACTTACCCAGACTGCTGGAAGGGCAGCTCGTAATCTGAATGGTAAGGTTATAATGTATGCCGATACAATAACCCGGAGCATGCAGCAGACTATTGATGAAACTAACAGACGAAGAGGTAAGCAGTTGAAATACAACGAAGAGATGGGTATAACACCTACTCAGATAACAAGGAAAACCGGATCAGCCCTTAGCGGATTGAGCAAAAAGGGAATAGCTGCCAGAGCCTATATTGAACCGGAACGACCAGATATTGCTGCTGATCCTGTTGTTAAGTACATGAACAGGGAAGCTCTTGAAAAGGCAATCGAAAAGTCGAGAAAAAGTATGGAAAAAGCTGCTGCTGAGCTGGATTTTGTTGAAGCTGCAAGATTCAGGGATGAAATGGCTGATCTCCAAAAACTTCTTCGGAGTAAATCTCAATAAATTAATTTTAAATTTTTTTTAATTAAGTAGATCATAATTCAATGAACTGTTCGTAAATTTACTATTATCCGGATTCAGTATTAATCTAAATTGCTGAGTATGTCATCAGATATTTTTTCCCTGAAGCTTGGTCTTAATAGTTGTTATCTTATCCGCGGAAAGACCACAATTATGGTTGATGGTGGTATGCCCAATAAGCTAAGAGTTTTCAGAAGGAAACTGGGACGACTTTATATTCACCCGGAAGAGATCAAATTAATGATACTCACCCATTCACATTTTGATCATGCCGGGTCAGCTAAAGCAATAAGTGAATTAACCGGTGCGAAGATAGTAATTCATGAAAGTGAAAGATCTTTTCTGGAAAACTCAGAATTTGCAATGATCAAAGGCGTAAATTTATATGGTAAAATCACACTGGCGGTCTTTAGACCTTTCTTTAAAAGAATTTCATTTCCGAAGGTAAAAGCCGACATCTTTATTAATGAAAAAGTGTATCCACTCTATGAGTATGGGATTGATGGTAAAATATTACATACGCCGGGACACACACAGGGATCGTTAAGTGTATTGCTTGATACAGGAGAGGCATTCGTTGGTTGTCTGGCACATGATGGTCTGCCATTCAGACTGAATCCCGGCTTCCCGATTTATGCACAAAACATAGATCAGATTAAGGAAAGCTGGAGATTACTGATTGATAAAGGTGCTAAAATAATTTTCCCGGGACATGGAAACCCGTTTCCGGTTGAGATCATAAGGAAGCAATTATTCTCTTAATCTCCCGAACCTGTAAATGTTGCAATCCAATCTTTTTTACTGGAGCCTGTTGTTACTGTTCCTGCTATAGTTGTCTTCCCGTTTACATTGCCTGTATATGTTTCACCATCAATACTAAAAGTGATCACATTACCATTGAGCCTCCCGGCATTTATAGTTGATGTTTTATTATCAGACTTAAATGTTCCATAAAGCATCTGGAATTCCTGTCGGATTGTGAGTTCACCCCCCCCGAGTTTCCAGTTACCTTCAACTTTTGCAGGAACAATCCACATAAGAGCTGTGTACCAGCTATTCCAATTCTCTTCTGTCGTGACTTCAAAATCCGGTTCCCAGTCCTCCATAGTAAACGTATTTGATACAATACGTGTACCGGGCTTGAGGTCAAGAAGCCGCGGCCTTAACTTCAGGTTGATCTCAGGCAACAGAAACATAGTAATCACCGTAGCTTCAGAGAGATCACACTCGAAAAGGTCGGCCTGGATGAATTTTGTCTTCCCGCTGACACCTGCCTCTACTGCATTTTTTTTCGAAAGCTCCACCATCTCAGGGTTGTATTCGATGCCGAATGCACGGGCGCCCAACTTCGCAGCAGCGATAACTGTTCGTCCGTCGCCCGAACCGAGATCAATGACGAAATCTTTTGCTGTGACCTCGGCAATTTCCAGCATTTTATTGACCAGATCATCAGGTGTTGGTACCCAGATTACATCCTTACCTGCCTGACCTACGTGTGGTACAAACTCAGCATTCTGTGTCTGTTCCTGAGCACACAAACCAACGGTAATACAAGTCAACAGAAGCATAATTAATGACCGGTTGACGAAACTGGATGACTTCATTATAAACCTCCTTTCATTGATAATTCAGATATGAATTGAATGGATTAAATTTACGAAATTTATGTTGTATTATTAATCAAGTTATTCACATATTTTGCAATCGCTATTGAAGATGTTAATCCAGGCGATTCCATGCCTATCAGATTAATAAATCCCGGATACCCTCTTTTGCTTTCTTCCATGATATAAAAATCTCTGAGAGGTTCCCCGGGCTTCTGTATCTTGGGACGGATTCCCGCCATTTCGGGAGTAATGTCATCAAGCTCAAGGAAAGGAAGGAATTTTTTTGCAGATTTATAGAATTCCTCCTGCTTTGAAGAAGTCAATTTATAATCATAAATATTTGATTCAAGATATTTTACATCAGGTCCCAGCTTAACGCCTCCACCCATATCGATTGTAACATGAATCCCTATACCTTCCATGTTATAATGAGGAACAGGGTAAATCAGCCTTTTTATTAGCCGGTTTTTTGGAGGATTGACCCTGAAATATTCCCCTTTGCAGAAAAGTATTTTCAGGGTATCATCATCTATTCCAACCATCTCAGATATTTTGTCTGATGTAAGCCCCGCGGAATTGATAACGATCCTTGAAGTGAAACTGTAATTCATTTTATCTGCATCGGGAAGGGTGATCTCGTATCCGTTCTTAATCCGATTTATCCCTGTCACTTCACTTCCGTAAACAACCTGACCATCATTATTAATTGTATTGGTCTCGTATTGCTTCATAAGGGAATGGGAGTCAACGATTCCTGTGGAGGGTGAAAAGAGTGCTTTTAAAGCGAAGATGTTTGGTTCCATTTCAGCTATCTGTTCCCTCTCAAGCATCACCAGATCATCAACACCATTTTTAATCGCTGTCTGCCTGATACCTTCTATAACAGCAATCTCCTCTTCAGAAGTTGCCACAATCAGCTTACCGCAATTATTAAATGGCACATCATATTTTCTGCAAAAGTCATAAAGAAGTCCCTTCCCCTCAACACAAAGTCTGGCCTTAAGACTATCTTTAGTATAATAGATCCCGGCATGTATTACTTCGCTGTTCCGGCTGCTGGTCTCCTGCCCGAATGACGGATGTTTTTCAATCAGGAAAACATTCTTGTGTTCCTCTGATACCTTTTCAGCAATGGCAAGTCCGACAACACCTGCACCGATTATCGTTATTTCTGCATCCATCATTTCACTTTTTCTGATATTCTGTAATTTTAAGAACTTTTTCAGGCTATCAAAAATAATTGAAAAAACCAGACTTGGTATATAACACTTTAATCTTATGTATATTTACAGAACAAGGGATACGGAGAACAATAAAAAACCAATTAGTGACATTATAATTAATACTTCGTTATTAATCTGATAATCAATATGAGGAATACATTACGGTATTTATTACTATTGTTAACTATCATATATTTATGCAGTTGCAGAGATAAAAGCAAAATCGACAGGTTTGCCCTTGTTACACGTCATAATATTGAAAACTCACTGATAGACAGCCTGAATTCATTATCTGTAGGAAATGGTGAATTTGCCTTTACTGTGGATATTACAGGATTACAGACTTTTCCGGAGTTTTACTCTAAAGGTATTTCCCTTGGAACAATGTCTGACTGGGGATGGCATACCGGAGAAAATCCTGAAAATTTTCAGTTGGGGGATGTTTATAAAACTTATGACGTTCATGGAAGAAAAGTAGATTATGTCCGGCAGTTCAGAGCAAATGAAGATGCCAGGAAGGCAGAAGCGTCCGATTGGCTGAGAAGTAATCCGCATCGTATTCATCTTGGGATGATAGGGTTACAGATATTTAAAGAGGACGGGACTGAAATATCAATTTCCGATGTCAGAGATCCTGTTCAGAAGCTCAACCTGTGGACCGGGGAGATCGATAGCAGGTTTATTGTTGAAGAAGAACCAGTCCATCTGAAGACGGTTTGCCACCCTGATTATGATATGATTTCAGTTAAGGTAATTTCAGGCTTAATTGGTAAGAACCGGCTTAAAATTAAAATCAACTTTCCTCTTGGAGTATCTTCTCCAAACGGTTATGATTTTAATTCTCCCGATAAACATACTACCCGAATCCTTGCTGACACAAACAATCTGACAATTTTCAGCAGGAGTCAGGATAGTGATAAGTATAATGTTATAGTCTGGCGCAATAATGCTGAATTAAAAGAGGTTACTCAACATATTTATTATCTCGAGCCTCAGCAGACCGATTCTGTCTATTCATTCTCATGTCAGTTCTTAAAAACAACGGTGACCGGCAGAATTCAAAGTTTTAATGAAACTGAAGAAGCCAGTAAAAAGAGCTGGGAACAATTCTGGTCAACCGGTGGTGCTGTAGATTTCTCGGAATGCACCGATCCGGGGGCAACTGAACTTGAAAGACGTGTCATCCTTTCCCAATACCTTACAAAAATCCAGTGCAGCGGCTCACTGCCACCTGCTGAAACCGGCCTGACATACAACAGCTGGTTTGGAAAGTTCCACCTTGAGATGCATTGGTGGCATGCAGTTCATTTTGCTTTGTGGCAGAGGGAAGAAGTCCTTGAAAAGCAGATGACCTATTACTTCAATATATTCGAAAATTCTAAAAAGACTGCAGAGCATCAAGGCTATGAAGGTGTGAGGTGGCCCAAGATGGTTGGTCCCGATGGGAGGGAGAGTCCAAGCACAGTTGGAACATACCTTATCTGGCAGCAGCCACATGTCATCTTTTTTGCTGAATTGCTATATAAAAACGCTGTAAACAAAGAAAAAATACTTAATAAATACAGAGATCTGGTCTTTGCGACAACTGACTTCATGGCTTCTTATGCCTGGTTTGACAGTACAAGAAACCGCTATACATTAGGACCGGTTTTAATTCCTGCTCAGGAGAGCTTAAAACTGGAGACTTCCGTTAATCCTCCCTTTGAGCTTGTTTACTGGTACTGGGGGTTGAAGACTGCGCAGGATTGGAAAAGGCGGCTGAATCTTGAACCTGTTTCCAGATGGACTGATATTACTGAAAAAATATCGGAACTCCCGGTACAAGATGGTTTATACCTATGTTCTGAAGATACAAAAGATTCATATCAGAACCCGAGGTATATGAGCGATCATCCGATAGTTTCGGGTATTTTTGGAGTATTACCCGAAACAAAACTGGTTGATCCTGAGATTCTTGGCAATTCTCTTGACACAATAATGAAAAAATGGAACTGGAAAACGACATGGGGCTGGGATTTTCCTATGATGGCAATGTCGGCAGCTTCGATCGGGAGAGCAGAACTTGCCATGGACTTCTTACTAATGGATGCCCCCAAGAACCGGTATTTAATGAACGGGCATAATTATCAGGATGCGAGGCTGTCGATTTATCTGCCCGGTAATGGTGGATTATTGACTGCTGTTGCTTCAATGTGCGTTTCAGACCAGTTCCCGCATAATGGTAAGTGGAAAGTAAAATGGGAAAACCTGAATTCTTATGTAGAATGATAACGTAATTTGTAACTTTATAAAAACGATATAGAATATGAAATGGATAATCTTTTTACTGTACTTTATGTCCTGCACTGAGCAGAAAAATGAACCAGACTGGAGTCTGGTTTGGTCTGATGAATTCAATTATACCGGATTGCCCGATACTTCAAAGTGGGGAAATGAAGTCGGTTTTATCAGGAACAATGAACTTCAGTATTATACAAAGCAGCGTCTTGATAATTCCAGGGTTGAGAATGGCAATCTCCTGATAATCGGGGAAAAAGAATCATATATAAATGCAAATTACACATCGGCAAGTCTGGTTACCGATGGCAAGCACAATTGGACCTATGGGAAAATCGATGCCCGGATCAAGCTGCCAAAAGGACAGGGTATGTGGCCGGCATTCTGGATGTTAGGACAAAACATTCACCAGGTTGGCTGGCCAAAATGCGGCGAGATCGACATAATGGAGCATATAAATAATGAGGATCTTTTGCATGGCACTCTCCATTGGTATAACGAGAAGCATGTTTCTTCGGGAGGAACCACTCCATGTGATGTTACTCAGTACCATAATTATACGGTTGAGTGGGACAAAGAGGCTGTGAAGTGGTTTCTTGATGGTAAAAAGTACTGGGAAGTGAGTATTAAAGACAGTGTTAACAGCACAGCCGAATTCCATAAGCCACATTATATTATTCTGAATCTGGCTATTGGCGGAGCATGGCCAAAAAATCCTGATGCTACAACTTTATTTCCCGATACGATGTATGTCGATTATGTAAGAGTTTATAAGAATGTTGCAAAATAGATTTAAGATGACACACTTTATTTTTTGGGTTAATACCGGCAAAACCATAATGATGGTTCTGATTTTAAGTCTCTCTTTACCTCTCAAGTCACAAACCACACCTGACGGATCTTCACCACAATTCCTTTTTCCCGGTTTTACAACGGGTAAAGTCAAAATGAAAAACGGCATAAGTCAAACTACAGTGTTGAATTATAATACCGTATCAGAAAAGATGGTATATGAGAAGGATGGCACTCTGTATGATATGGTGAATGCCGAAATGATAGATACTGTTTTCGTGCAAAACAGTAAGTTTGTGCCAGTAGGTAAGGTATTTTATGAAGTATTGCTGGTGGCGCCAATCTCCCTGTTTGTCCAGCATAAAGGGGATTTATTGCCTCCCGGAGCTCCTGCAGGTTACGGCGGTACATCACAGGTTTCCAATACTAAACTTTTGACATCGGTTCAACTTTCAAGCGGTTATTATAATCTGAAGTTGCCTGCAGATTATATAGTAAAAGCAAATCCGGTTTATTGGATCAGAAAAGATAACAATATGTACAGTTTTATAAATGAAAAGCAGTTCCTTAAAATATTCCCCGGTAAGGAAGGGGATCTGAAACAATTTATTAAAAAGAACCGGATTAAGTTTAATAAACTGTCCAATCTGGTCAGTCTGGTTGAACACTGTAATGAATTGATCCGGTAATAAAATCTTGCAGAAAGATTTGTTCTCGATTAAACACGATTATAGCGTTTTGCAGAAAAATTTTCATAATTGAGAATTTGCAGACAAGTATTGAAGTACGGTAGAAGAAAGGGTATTATAAAAAACTATACTCCAATTCAATTTTTATGTTTAACTTGAGTATAAATTGTGAAAGGGTAAAGTCAGACAAAGAGCATTGTATCAACATGTATTTCAGCGTATTAATAGCAAGATGCTTCTGTGACTGACGGGGCATTGCTTTAATCAGATTAAAATTTTATCTTTGGTTATCTATATTTTGCTCGCTGCATAATATGAAAAATGTGATAGTTGAAAGGGTAATTCACGATGGTGAAAGTCGTGTTGCTCTCAGATTCCCC
>JAUYBT010000233.1 GCA_030692905.1 Bacteroidales bacterium | reverse complement strand
TTTTCATGTTCGCGTAATCCTGTCACCCCTGAAACTGCACTTCAGGCATACCTTCATAAATCTGACAAATCTTTTAAATGGGAAGTTCAGGATAAAACAAAGGCTGAAGGTGTTACATTATATCGTATTCTGTTCACATCCCAGCAATGGCGTGGGATTAACTGGAATCATGAGATGACCGTCATGGTACCCGATATTTTGAAATATAATGATGCTTTGTTGTTTATAACCGGCGGCAGTTTAAAAGACGAAAAGCCCAATATACATGAATGGACTGAGGATTTAACAACTGAATTAAGTCAGGTGGCAAAAACTAATATGACTATAGTCGCGATAGTCTGGCAAGTGCCCAATCAACCATTATATGACGATCTTACTGAAGATGCGCTGATATCTTACACACTCAATAATTATCTGAACGATCATGATTTCACTTGGCCATTATTGTTTCCGATGACAAAAAGTGCTGTCAGGGCAATGGATGTTGTGCAGAAATTCGCTAAAAAGGAGGTGAAAAGAAAAGTAAATCATTTTATTGTATCGGGTGCATCAAAACGGGGATGGACAACCTGGTTGACCGGTGCGAATGACAGCCGTGTAAAAGCAATCGGCCCAATGGTAATTGATGTGCTAAATATGGCTGTAAATGTTGATTACCAAAAAGTGGTTTGGGGAGACTATAGTATTGAAATCGCAGATTATGTTAATTTGGGTATCGCCCAACAACTTGGTACAGAAGGAGGTAGCGAACTTGTAAAAATGATTGATCCATACTCCTACCGGAAGACATTAACTATGCCAAAGATGATATTTATGGGTACTAATGATCCTTACTGGCCGGTTGATGCTGTAAAAAATTATATCGACAGCATTCCGGGTGATAATCATATTTGCTATACCCCAAATGCAGCTCATGACCTTGGCGGAGGGAAAAAGGCATTTGCAACTTTAAGTGCATTTGTAGGGGCAACAGTTATTGATGGAAAATACCCGATCTGTGATTACACTATTTCTGAAGATAACGGAACCATTACATTGAAAATTAAATCTACCCCTGAACTTCTGGCTGATGCAATTTTATGGAGTGCTGAATCCAAAGATCAGGATTTCAGGGATGAAATATGGGCAGATTCAACCATGAATTCCGCAAAGAAAGCTGAAATTACAGTAGAGATGAAATATCCGCAATCCGGCTTTAAAGCGTTTTATGTCGATTTGAAATACAAAGCCCCGTTCGGCGATGATTATACACAGAGTACGCGCATGTTTGTCGCTAATGATAAAAAGTTGTTATTGAAGGCTAAATAGCATGTAAGGTGAATCCAAAACAAATTACCTGTATCCTTATTTCATGCCTGTTTTTATCTTACGAAAGCTTTGCACAAATTATCGATTTTTCTAATGCAACCATATTCTTCCCTGAAAAGAAGAATGTTCAATTGCAAAAAGCTGTTCAGGTTTTGCAGGAAGAAATTCACAAACGCAGCAATCTTTTTCTTCCGGTTATTAACAAACCCTCATCTGAAGGCAAACAAGTTATCGCTGTTGGAATCGAAGGACGCATGGATAAATTTCCGGAGACCTGGAAAACCGTTATCCGGAAACTGCCGGAAACCGGAATAGATGGTTACAAAATTGTGCTTTTTGAAAACAAAACAGTTATCATCGCAGGCCATGACGAACGTGGTGCCCTTTACGGTGTTGGCCGGCTGCTCAGGAAAATGGAGCTGCTGAGCGGACAGGTTTTTGTTCCTGATAATTTAGACATCTCCTCCACCCCTGTTTATCCCATCCGCGGACATCAGATGGGTTATCGTCCGAAAACAAATGCTTATGATGCATGGAGTGTTGCACAATATGAAAGTTATATACGTGATCTGGTGATTTTTGGAGCAAATAGCATCGAGATTATGCCTCCGCGTACAGACGATGATTTTTCAAGTATTCACATGAAATTGCCTGCTATTGAGATGATTGAAGAGCAATCGCGTATTTGCAAAGAGTATGGTCTGAATGTGTGGATGTGGTATCCAAATATGGGCAGTGATTATACATCGCCTGATTCAATTAAGAAAGAGATGGATGAGCGGGAAAACGTTTTCAGTGTATTGCCTAAACTTGATGCACTTTTTGTCCCTGCAGGAGATCCCGGCGAACTCGAACCGGATGAACTATTTAACTGGCTGGGGAAGGTGGCCATAGTACTGAATAAATATCACCCTGAAGCCAAAATATGGGTTTCACCACAGGTATTTAAACCCAGTAAAGAATGGTATGGTAAATTTTATGAACATGTCAACCGACAATATGAGTGGTTTGGAGGTATCGTTTACGGACCATGGATAAGGACGCCGCTTCCGGAGGTGAAGAAACTGATAAATCCATCTGTTCAGATCAGATTATACCCCGACATCACCCATAGTTTGAGTTGCCAGTATCCTATACCCGACTGGGACATAGCTTATGCGATGACTTTAGGTCGCGAATGTATTAATCCACGGCCCGAAGATGAAAAGTATATCCATAACCTTTACGCGCGATTAGCTCAGGGAAGTATCAGCTATTCGGAAGGAACCAATGATGATGTAAATAAATTTGTGTGGAGCGATCAGGATTGGGATCCTTCAACTCCGGTAATGGAAACACTGCGTGATTATGCCCGTTACTTTATAGGACCAGGTTACACTGAGGATGTGGCTCAGGGATTGATGGCATTGGAAAGAAATATCCGGGGGCCGCTTTTGTCAAACGAGCAGGTACAGCGGACACTTCAGCAATGGCAGTATATGGAAAAAGATGCACTCTTCTCCGTTTTAAGCAACCCGCGTTTCCAGAGCGGATTGATCAGGGCTTATTTCGATGCATATATCCAAAGAAGGTTAATCTATGAAACTCATCTCGAACGCCAGACCAGAAATATCCTCGAGCGTACTAAAACATCAGGTTCAAACCCGGCCATTTCAGATGCACAAAATACACTGGCACTTGCTTTTGAAAAGCCGGTATCACAGGAATTAAAGCAACGCTGCTATGCCCTCTCTGATTCACTCTTCCGTAGTTTTGGTGCCCAACTTACCGTAAAGAAACACTTTGCAGCAGACGGAAGGGGAAATTTCATTGACAATATTGATATTCCGCTCAACGATGCATTGTGGATACTTGATCAGCTATCAGGGATTGAAAAACTCAGCAATGAACCCGAACGGCTGGATGCAATTGATAAAATGCTTCACCGGACAGATCCTGGTCCGGGTGGTTTTTATGACAACTTTGGCAGCCCCGCTGCCTGGAAAAGGGTCAAAGTAAAAAAAACATGGGCAGAAGATCCCGGAAGTCTCGAATCACCTCGTGTAAGCTTCGGAGTTGGATTAACAGGAGTTGACTGGGTGCATGAAGTTGTTGCAAAAGGTTTTGAAGGACAATCTACCCCTTTGGCCTGGATGAACCAGATCAATACATTATATGATACACCATTGGAGATGGAATACAATAATCTTGACCCCAATGCTGAATATACTTTGAGAATTGCCTATACAGGACGCTTCCGTTCAAATATTAAACTCGTTGCCGATGGTGTTACAATACATGATTTTATCAGGATGGGAACCCGGCCTTTGTTTGAATTTTCTCTGCCTGAAGAAATTACGCAGGATGGGAAAGTATCATTTACATGGACTTGCGGGCAGGATGACGGCGGGGAGGGTGAACGTGGCTCGCAGGTAGCTGAAATCTGGTTGATAAAAGGGGTAAAGAAGTAGCTAAGAACGACAGTTGAAGATATTAATCATTCATAAAAAAGCATTAAAATGGGCAGAACATTATTCACCATCATTATTGTTGCTCTATTTCTTAAAGGAACGACTTATTCACAGCAATTATTACCCCAACCGGTTATCCCCGGACAATGGATAAAATCGTGGCTACTGTGTGGACCCATTCCTGTTAAAGAACCTTTAGATGCATCCGATTCATGGGATCATATGGTTGGTTTTAACACAGACTACCTGATAAAAGCAGGCGGGGAACAAAATCTTAAGGTCAAAGCAGGTGATGTTGTGAAATACGCTAAAGGTTCAGCCAGATGGATACTGTACAATTCACCTGATTCCATCATTGATCTGGATATAGCGGTGTCCAAAGATGAACCCGTGTTTGCATATGCCTATACAGAGATTCAGTCAGACGAAAACAAAGTATGGATCATCAGTTTAGGGACAAATGATGGAGGTAAACTTTGGGTAAATGGCATGAATGTCTGGGATTACCAGCAATCCCGGGGCCTTGTTGTTGATGATGATATAATTCCTGTACTGCTGAAAAAAGGGAATAATACACTGCTTTTAAAAGTTGAAGAACGAGGCAACCGCTGGGGATTTTGTGTCCGGTTTGTGCCATTTTCAACAGCCAGACTAGCCGAAAGAGGTGAGCTTTTCAGGATCACTACCGGGGAGAATGGTGAAGCCGGGATTACTTCAAAATTTGTAACACCTGTATTGCAACAACTTATTCAGAATCTGAATATTGAAATAGTCAATCACCAGAATAAACCGGTCCTGAAAGAACAGCGTACCACCGGTTTTTGCGGAAAAATAGACCTGAAATCTGATGACTATCAATCTTATAGTGCTTTAATGAATATTCGTTTAAAAAGCGGAGAAAATATTCAACGGAAATTTTCTTTTTTTGCCGGCAAGCGAAAGAACTATACCCTGTTTTCAGACAGGAAATCAAACTATAGGATAGCCATCAGCGCTCAGGCATCTGAATCGGAGCAATGGGCAGCGAAGGAACTTCAGTATTGGCTAAAAGAGATCAGCGGTGTGGAATTGCCTGTTCAGAACCTCGATCAACCGCATAAAGGACCTCAGATTGTAATTGGCTACAATGATGTCATAAAAGAAAAAACAGGGGCAAATGCTCCGGCCGATTTGGATGAGTCGTTTCGTTATTGCAATTTCGGACCCGATATTTTGATTTATGGCGGAAAGACACGCGGAACCATGTATGGGGTGATGGCTTTCCTCGAAAATGAGTTGGGCTGCAGGTGGTACACTCCCGCTGTAAGCGTTATCCCGGAAAGGAAAGAATTAAATTTCAGTTGGTTCGACCATTCAGAAAAGCCCGGAGTAAGAGTGAGGAATGACTTCTATTTTGAAGCATTCGATCCGGCTTGGGCTGCCAGAAACAGGATGAACGGCACCATGGGATTCAGGCAACAACCCGGAGGCGTAGAGAGTTACTGGGCAGTGCACACTTTCTTTCCGTTACTGCCACCATCGGAATTTTACGACAAACACCCGGAATACTATAGCCTGATAGACGGGAAACGTGTTCACGAACGGGCGCAATTGTGCCTTTCAAATCCCGATGTATTGAAAATCATTACCGAAAGGATCAAAAATCGTATGTGCGAAAGTCCCGAATACCTGATCTACGATGTATCGCAGAATGACTGGTATAATCCGTGCCAGTGCGAAAAATGTCAGGCAATTGTGAGCAGAGAAGGAAGCGAATCGGGTCTGATTATCTGGTTTGTCAACCAGGTGGCTGAATCGGTCGAAAAGGAATTTCCTGATAAGTTTATCGGCACACTGGCTTACCAGTATTCACGCACCCCACCGAAGGAAATACGTCCGCGCAATAATGTAGTTGTCCGGTTGTGCAGCATTGAATGTTGCTTTGCGCACGATTTCAAATCATGCCCCGAAAACAAATCCTTTCTTGAAGATCTTAAAATCTGGTCGGCATTAGCGCCTCACCTTTACATCTGGGATTATGTAGTTAATTTCAGCCATTACGTTATGCCGTATCCCAATTTTAAAGTCCTTCAGTCAAACATTCAAACTTTCAGGGAAAACAATTCTATTGGTATTATGGAACAAGCTGCCTACCAGAGCCGGGGCGGTGAGTTTTCTGAACTCAGGGCTTATCTGATTTCGCGGTTGCTTTGGAATCCTGATTGTGATGTAGAAAAGTCTATCAATGATTTTATGTATGGCTATTACGGTAGGGCAGGGAAATTTGTCAGGCAGTATTTCGATTTGTTGCATGGCCGCATCACTCCGGAAACCCATATTCACTTTGGCTTATCGTCTGATGACCCGATTTTTTCGGACGATTTTGTAAGTGAGTCGTATCATTTCTTTGAAGAGGCCGGAAAAGTTGCTGATAATGACGAGATATTACGGCGTGTTGAAATGGCTTCACTGCCTGTTTTATATCTTAAATGTAAACAGACACCTGTACTCGCAAAATATGATGGCACATACGCGAAATTCTGTACTATCGCAAAACGGGAAGGAGTTACATTTTATGCTGAAGCAGGCGAACCGCACCGTGTCTCTTTTCATAAAAGTGTAGAAAGTGCAAAATGAAGTCGGATAGTGTCGATAAGTAATTTTTTTACATTTATTTATAAATAGTATATTCCCCGGTTCTGTAATTATCGGTTCTGATAACTAGTTTGTTTAGTTTTTCATCGAAGTTATAATTCACTGATTCTAAAATAGTATCATCCAGTTCAACCTTTTTTGGCTTTGAATGCAGGTTAATATTCAGGATATGTGATTTATGTATATTATCTCCAAGCGTGATATTAATCTTTTCCGGATCATCTTGCACCAATACTGACGTACTTCCACTTTTATCCGGGTGATGAACAGTAAATTCATTTTTACCATCCGGATAGATGAGCAGGGTTAAATATCCTTCAGAGTTTTTATCCCCGATTCCGGTATAGTCACGCTTAATATCCATAGGGACGATGGCTCCTTCACGGATATAAACCGGATATTCATCCATGGGAAACTCACGTTCAAAAGTTACCGGCCCTTCAATAACTTCCTTATCATTAAAGAAATATCTCCATTTGCCTTCCGGCAGCGTAATTTTATTCATTAATTGATCCCTGTAAATGGGAGCAACAAGAAAATTATCGCCGAAAAGGTAGTGATATTTGCCTTTAACTGGTCGTTGTAGCAGTGTTCCGCCATTATGTGCCTTAACAACATAGGTGTACATATAAGGGATTAATTCTGTATGCAGCCACGAAAATTTCCTGATAATTTCCAGTTCCTGCTGCGACCGTTTCCATAAAGCCCTTTCGCCATGACCGCCATTGAGAAACAATCCGCAAAATGCAGAAAACTGTGCCCACCGGATATAAAGCCGGGGTGGTATTACACTTCCGGAGAAACCGGCCACGTCGGAACCAATAATGCTGTATCCGGCTTTTGCACTGGCCATAATGTTCCGGATTGCCAATTCAATTCCATCAATACCAGCCATCGCAATATCGCTGTTTTGTTTATCTTCTGTTGTTATTTTCCCGGTTGACTCCCATGTATGCTTCTGGTCTCCTACCCAGTTTACAGGGGCAGCATCGATCGGAGCAAATCCTTCCGGATGATACCAACGATCAATCGCCCGTGCCAATGTAATAAATTCCGGATTTTGCGTTAATCCGTGTAAATATTCATCCCTGTAATAATGATCCATGTAGGTACGCGTGGTCATCAATCCATCATGGGTTGTTTTATAGGGAAGAGGTAAAGGTCCAATTAGCGAATAAAAAAGTGTGGCAGTGCCATCCAGCTTCCATCCGTCGATGCCATAATCGAAAACCTGTTGTTGTAATCCGCGCCACCATTTAATAGCGTCCGGATTTGTATAGTCAATAAAGCCCCCCTTCCCTTTCCACCATTTAATCTGGCCCCCTTTACCGGCTATATAACCTTTTTCACTGGCCTCATTGAACCATGATTCAGATTCTCCGAACCTGGTGTCTTTGCTTTTACTGTCAACCATGGAGGTCATCCAAAGCACTACCCTGTAACCTTTGTCTTGCAACTTACTGAACCACTCTTTAGGTTTTGGATAAAGAGTTGTATCAACCTCAAAATCATTATAACGCAAACTCCAGGGACTGTCCACAAGAATGGTGCGCACCGGGATATCAAATTTGGTGTAACCTTCCAGCAGCGTATCGACCCGTTCGGCAGTATTGGTATCATCTTCCCACAGCCAGCATTCCAATGCCCACGCCGGAGTAAGTGGAGGATTTCCATGTCGTTGCGCATTAAAAGTGACTCCTCGAAATGGAAATGCAAAACCGAAATAATATATCAGCGAAATAATGGTAACGATTATTAATATATATTTCAAAATTTTCCGGATTCTTGCATGCACAGTCATATTATATAGAATGATCAGTAAAAGTAATGTTTATTGCTTATATTTAAAGTGTTAAAGTAAACAACACAAACAAATTAGATATTCAGGTAATAATCAACCTTGTTAATTCATAAACTTAGTGAACCTTAGTGAAATCCTTCGTGTGACTTCGTGTTTAAATTTTCTTTTACAACAAAGTTAATAATTCACTTTAATTAGATTTGTAGATAATTCAAACTAAAACTAAAATGAAGACTATCAAAATTTCTCTTTCTCTGATGCTATTAATTACTTGTAACTTTTGCCATTCGCAGACACTTGCTGAAAAGCTTGGTTATAAACCAACTGACAGGTTGCTCATTATCAATTGCGATGATGTGGGCATGTGTCATTCTGCCAACCTTGCTGTCATCGAAGGAATGGAAACCGGACTGATCACATCGGGGACCATTATGACTCCTTGTCCATGGTTTAACGAGATTGCAGACTACACCCATACTCATCCTGAAAAAGATTTTGGGGTACACCTTACTCATACTGCCGAGTGGAAGTTTTACCGCTGGGGTCCGGTTGCACCGCACGAAATAGTTAAAGGACTTTGCGATCCTGAAGGTTTTCTCTGGCGAAGCGTTGAAGAGGTATATGCTTATGCGACTTCCGAAGAAGCATTGATCGAAGGGCGTGCCCAGATAAAGAAAGCCACCGATGCAGGAATCCCGGTTACTCATATCGACTCTCACATGGGTACAATGCAGTACAAACCCGAATATCTTAAAGCCTATATTCAACTGGCCCTTGAATTCAATCTTCCCCTTCGGATGGCTGCACAGTCCACCATGGAAGGTTTTGGTTTTCCGGAATTACGCAATCAATTCAAAGAAAAAGGTCTTGTCTTTACTGATTATTTTGTTTACGATGAAATGGAAAACTATAAGGATGTCAAGTCATTCTGGACTAACATTATCAAGAATCTTAAACCGGGAGTGACCGAAATATTCATACATGCATCCAAAGAAAGCGATGAACTAAAAGCCATAACCAATAGTTGGGAAACACGCGTACAGGAAGCCGATTTATATACCAACGATCCTGATATCAGGAAACTAATTAAAGATGAAAAGATTATTCTTATCGGATACCGTCCATTAATGGAATTACAGAAAAGAAAGAAATAAGAAGGTAGCAGGCAGAAGAAATCACAAGCAGTTTTGCATCCTGATGCTGGTTTTAAGGGTATTGTTACCTATCATTAGCTAACACTGATTAGTTACCTTTAATTTTATTAAAATAAAAAAAGCATATGAAACGATTAGGAATCATTTTGGGTATTATCCTGCTGAGTATGTTTTTGATTTTCTTCCTGAGTACTTGCTATGTTGAAAGAGCCTCTTATTTTCACCAAGATTATTATCAAAAAACTGCGGCACGGATCGATAGCTTTAAATCAGCAATGGTAATCGTAAATGACTCCATACAAGCTGGTTTTGCTAAGATTAGTATCACACCAAGCCTGAATAATTCTGAAGATCTTTATCGGGAAGGAAAATTCATTCAGGTTCCACTTGCTGGTTTTGGGGCACGAAAAGGTAAATCAGCTACCGGTATTCATGACAGCGTTTTCGTCAAGGCTGTTGCACTAAAAGTCGATCGGCAAACCCTTGTTTTTGTGAGCGCTGATCTGTTGATTATGCCTCCAAATATTATAGATTCAGTAACTATACTACTTTCCAAAGGAGGAATCCTACGGCAGCAAATGTTTTTCTCAGCAACTCACAGCCATTCAAGTCTGGGTGGATGGGGACCCGGATATATTGGGGAACAGTTTGCCGGGAAAGAGAATAAGAACCTGGAAAGATGGCTTGTTCTTAAGATTTCAAAGGCTGTCACTTCAGCAATTGCTGATTTGAGGCCTGCCCGGATAGGATCCGGATGTTTTTATGCTGGAAACTACACGCGAAATCGTGTCATAGGCGAGCTGGGTACAAAAAACAATGATTTCAGTTTTATTACCCTTGAGCAAATCGGATATAAGAAAGCAATAATAGGTTCATTTTCTGCACATTCAACAACAATGGGATCAAATAATATGGAAATCAGCGCTGATTATCCGGGTTATTGGGAACGGAAAATTGAAGATACTTCTGCCGATCTGGCCCTCTTTTTTGCTGGTTCTACAGGAAGTCAAAGCCCTGTCGGAAAGGGGGACGGATTCGATAAACCCAAATATATCGGGGAAGCGTTGGCTGATAGCCTGAACGTGCACCTGCCCCGGGTTGTTTTAAATGATAAAATAACATTTTCCTCTGTTTCATTAAAAATTCAATTACCGGAATACCATATGCGGATAACAACAAAAATCAACCTTTCATCATATTTAAGTAAAAAATTGATGCCACCACCTGAAAATGTGTATCTGCAGGCAATAAGAATTGACAATATGGTATGGATCACCACTCCTTGTGATTTCAGTGGCGAATATGCGCTCCAGATAAAGAATGCTCTGGCTGCAAAAGGATTTAATTCGAACGTTACAAGTTTCAATGGCAGTTATGTCGGGTATATTGTTCCGGGCCGCTATTTTTACCTTAATGAATACGAACCGAAGCTAATGGGTTGGTTCGGCCCTAACATGGGTGAATATACAATGGATTTAATCCGTCAGATTTCAAAAATCGTAACTAATACTGATAATATTTAATGAGCGCTTTCAAATGGTAAAAAAAATATTAAAATATCTGCTCTTTTCTATTTTGGGATTTATCCTGTTCGTACTTTTAGTGCTATTAGCTCCCACGGTGTGGCGTCATTGGATAACCTATCCCCAACTTGAAAAGCAGGTGAATAAGTTTCAAAAACTTCGAAAAGAACCTGCCTCGCTGACAAAACTGAACACCTATCGTGGAGTTCTACATGTTCATAGTTACTTGTCACACGATAGCAAAGGAACTTTATATGACATCATCCCAGCCGCAAAAATTGACGGAATTGACTTTATATTCCTGACTGATCATCCCCACGGCGATATCGATACATTTCCACACGGGTACAAGGGATATTACGAAGGGGTTTTGATCGAACCGGGCAGCGAGAAACAAGGATTTGATACCTGGCCACTTGATTCTACTATCATTAACTGGAAAGTTGACAAAGATACCATTGCAAAAAATATCGTTTCCAGGGGTGGAATAATCTTTTATGCACATACAGAAGAACCACATAATTGGGCCAATCCATATTATCAGGGTATGGAAATATATAATTTCCATACGGATACCAAAGATGAATCTCTGCCTCCGCAAATCATCAATTTTATTGTCAATGGGAATAAATACCGTCAATGGGCTCTACGCGAAATGTTTGATGAACAGACTTCCATTCTGGCTCTTTGGGATTCATTAAATATTAAAAGAAAGATCGTAGGGTTTTCTGCTGTAGATACACATGAGAATCAGAACATCCGGGCAAGGTATTTAAAAGATGGCCGGGTTGAATGGGTTGGACCTAATGCCAACGTTATCGATACTATGGAGGTGAAATTCTGGAACAGATGGCTTTTGCATCAACCGGATGAAGACGGATGGATTTTTAAATGGATGATCGATACCTATAAATCAGGTTTCAATTATATCACTAATTATGTTCTTGCTGACACTTTATCGGTACCATCACTGGCTGATCACCTGAAAATGGGGCATCTTTATACAGCATTTAAAAGCCTTGGCGATGCCAAAGGATTCATGTATTATTGTATGAATCAAGATGATAGTATAGGTGGTATTCTCGGAGATTCTATTAAAATGGATCAGGTAAAAACACTAAATGCTGTATCTCCTTTGCCTGGTCAGTTCAGGCTTATACATGATGGCAAAACCGTCAATGTTTCATCCGATGATAATTATCAATACACATGGGAAGAACTAATAGAAAAAGGGGCTTACCGGATCGAAATGCATATTAAATTGAAAGAGAAATATGTCCCCTGGCTTTATTCAAATCCGATATATATCTATTAATTCGTAACAAATCAGTACTTAAAGTGAGCTAAAGTTTAGAGTGCCTAAAATTTAATTTAAAGAATGAATAGTTAAAAATCCATATATTATGAAAATAAAAATATCCACGTTAGTATTCTTTCTTTTATTCTTTTGGGTGAACATCAATGCCCAAACATTTAGAGCCGGTGCAGCCATGAGGGTTATTACACCTGAGAATCTGGTCCCTATTTCAGGTGGAATGGGAACACCTGTAATACCGACTGGTAAAAAAGGAGATCTTTTTGTACGTGCCTTTGTTTTAGAAAAAGGTAATACAAAAATAGCCATTGTAAGTGTCGATAATCTTGGATGGCCCTCATATCTGGGCGACCGTTCGCGCAATCTGATCAAAGGTATTCCTCCCCAAAATGTGTTGATTGGTGCCACACATGCCCATAGCGCTCCCGATGCCTATGGTTTTACGGATGAAAAAGGAAATACAGGAGCCGACCTTAAGTACCTCGACTGGTGTGTTACACAAATTGCTGATGCTGTTAATGAGGCTGTTTCAAAATTAGAACCTGCCTCTTTAAAAACGGCTGTTGGTGAAGCAAAGGGAAAGATTGCCTACAACTATTATGCTGAAAGACTATATGATCCACGTTGCGGTATTATCCAGGCAATAGCCATTTCTGGCAAAAACAAAGGTAAACCGATTGCCACTCTTGTCAATTATGCTATTCATCCTGAAATTCTTGGTACCGACCGTAAATTAATCAGCCCCGATTTATGCGGTCCGCTTTATGACAGGATTGAATCAAAAGTAGGAGGGATGGCAATTTTCATGAATAGTGCGCAGGGTGGAATGGTTACTGCCGACACAAGGCGGGAGAATGGCAAAGAGGCAAACGACTGGGATGAGTGCATCCGGATTGGTAACCTGCTGGCTGATGAAGCTTTACGGATTATTGAACCAGCGCCTGTTCAGGAAAACCCCGATATTTATTGTGCATCAAAAGTAATCAGATTTTCTATCGATTCAGAGATAATGAGGTTTGTGTTCAAAAATTCGCCTGTCGCGGCTAAAACCGATAATAATGATGATTTCTCTGCGATATCCACACGCCTGAACCTTTTGAATATTGGGGAAGCCCAGGTAATAACAATTCCCGGAGAAGCATTGCCCAATATCGGTTTCTATGTTAAAAGGAAAATGAAAAGCGATCACCCCTTTCTTTTTGGCCTGACAAATGATGCATTTGGTTATATGCTGACAAAAGAAGATTTTGGCAGTTTCGAACGTTATAACTACATCAGCCGTACATCGCTAGGCGAAATGACCGGCAATATTTATGAGGAAGAGGCCTTAAAGTTTATCAACGAAAGTCCTGCTCCTGTGAAGTAATTGTTGCAATCTATAGTATCAAAATATATCATTTCAGGTATTTCTCGAAAAAATCGTTCATCTTTAGTTGCGAAAAGTCATTTACCCGTTGAACAATATCCATTGTATGAGGCCATAACGGGAGGAGGTAATAAACACAAGGAACACCAAGGCTATCTAACCGTGCTTTTAACATATCAGACTGGCTTATAGGGACAACTTCATCTGATGTTCCATGAAGGATCATCGTGGGAGGATCATTTTTATCCAGATATTGTATAGGGGATGCTTCCCTGAAAAGTTCGGGGGCCACTGCAAAAGAACGGGTGATAAAAGAAGTTACCGTTGGGTTGTTCCTGGCATATTCGGTTGTCAGGTCAATGGGGCCATATAAATCAACCACTGCTTTTATACAATGACCAGAATCTGAAACAACTGTACTATTAATGGTTACATTAGGATTTTTCCAGCCATATGCCGCCAGAAGGGCCAGATGTGCTCCTGCAGAACCTCCGATCAGGGCGATCCGGTCAGGATCATATCCATACTTTTCACCATTCCTGTAAAACCAACTGACTGCATCTGTAATATCTTCCGCACATGCAGGATAAGGACCATCCTTCAGCAGCCTGTATGAAACCGTAGCTGTAATATATCCCCTTTTAGCAAAGGCAACAAGGTAAAACAGATAATCTGATCGTTGACCACCACTCCATCCGCCTCCATGAATAAAAACCAATAATGGAGCAGCTTTATCTAATTTTTTTGGTTTATAAATATCTAATTGAAGTGATTTTCCATCAATGCTTTTATATTCAATGTTTTTAATTTCTTCAATATCTTCAGGAATATCAGGGGTTTTATTGATCAGTTCTTCCAATCCTACCCCAATCGCGAGATAAGCAGGAGCCAAAAAATGATAGCCAACCGGAGGTTTTCCGGGATTCATAGCTGACCATATCCGTGGTGTGACTATTAGCAGACAACTAAGAATGAAGATAATCAGCAGACCAAAAAGAAGACGTTTTAAAATTTTTGATTTCATATCTTACTGTATTTTAATTAATTAACATTATAATATTTACATTCCTGTTTCATCTGTTTATTCCGACTGATTCAATTCAGTCAGCATTTCCTCAAGATTTTTGTGCAACAAAGGTGCAGTTTCAGGTCCTAATGAATTCTCTTCACCGTAAGGAGAATCTTTCCTTTCATAGGTAAAAGGGGCTTTAACATCCCACTGGCTTTTGGGGATAATATAACCAATTTCATCGTTAGCAAGGCAAAAAATGAATTTGTATTTTCCGATCATCATCTCTCTGATTGAAGGGACTTCAACAGGTTCGATATTAAAGTCACGACCTTCAGGAGATTCTACCCCACCGTTAATAATTTCGGGATAAACTTCGCCCGGAAGAGTAGAAAACGAAAGAGGTCCGATATTGAAAACTGAAAGTTCAGAGCGCATTTTCATCCAGCCGGAAGTACCGCGATCTAAAATACCAAACATTGTCCCAAGTTTAAACATGGTATTGTCTATTGGTAACGAAAGAGTCCGTACAATTATCGAAATCCCGGCGGAATCAACCTCTTCAACCGGTTTTTCCATAGAATTCAAAACAAGTAATGCAAGTTGTTTCCCTTGTGCCTCTGCTTTTTCATAGGTCGGTTCCTTATATTCTTGATCTGAAAAAGGGTCTTTAACTGTCAGGCTCGGGTGGGTCGTCATTAATCCGCCAACAGCACCATTAATATAAACAGCAACTCCACCAATACCAGGTTTAACCAAACTATCACCATTGTAAACCCCTTTTTCAACTCCTTCGCGAACATAATGACAAAAATCGGAAGTAATCAACAGATTATCACTCCATAAGGTTTCGGCGTGATCGGCCCAGGCAATCAAAGATCCGAGTGTGTTTCCATTCTCTTTATCAATTGCCCTGATCAATCTTAGTCCCGAATCAAAAACTTCGGGTTTTCTTGTATCCTTAACCAATGGAATTGCTCCGGTCATATCCTCCGATATTGCTAAACGTGCCGGACGTAAACTCTTTACAGCAGTCACCACCGACTTTGCAACCTGGCTTTTAACGTATTCCAGATACTCCTTATTAATACCGCTTTTAAAAGGAGATTTACCCCAGAGACCCAATAAGTCAGGACCTTCGTGTGTGTGTGTGGAAGTAATAATTGTATAGGTAACTCCAGCCTCAGCCGGAATCAGGCTTCTGACATCAATTATATCATCATTCATAAATCCGATAGCATCGAGCACAACAATGGCCAGTCGTGTTTTACTGTCATCTATTACCATAGTTCTGGCCCAGAGATCGTCATGTATTCCGTTGGCTGCCCGGCTGTTGCTAAAGCCTGCTATCCAGACCGGATCAAAAACCCCATTCCCATTACCGTCTGTAAAAGTATCGCCGTCTTTGGGATTATACTTTGCATCACCGTTTTTATCAGTCCATCTGTCTGGTACCTCAGGTGTAATCGGGAAAGCTGCAAAGCCGGCATTTAATGACGAAAGATTGCCATTGATAATCTTTAAATCTGCTTTGTATCCGGGATTCCTGTCTTTCAGGTTCGAACGGAACCCAAGCAATAATACGACAATAATTACGATTAAGACTTTACCAAAAATTTTAAAAAAAGTTTTCATAAGCAAATATTTTTGAGGCTCAAGATTTAGTATACTGATTGATTTATAAAACAGGAATTATTTATTGTAATGTACTTCACGTTCTACATCTTCATTATCTATCGGGGGACCTTGTTCTATTTTACGCCAGTCAATAGTACGGTTATATTTTTTCATAGCTTTTTCAGCATCAAATATACGGAAATCGTGCAATTCCATCGTATAGGGAGTATAATCGGGTATAGGAGTAAAAAAATCCTGTAACAAAGAGGCTGTAACATCAAACTGATTTACATAGGGTACATTAAGAATGTTGTAAATTGTTTTCAGGATAGATCCAAAATTCGCATGAGTATGAGATACATATCCTTTTTTTACATAGGGGCCGGCCATCATTAATACAGAGCGATGTGCATCAATATGATCTACTCCTCCTTGCGGATCATCTTCTGTAATAATTACCAGCATATTTTTCCAATATTTCGTTCGTGACAGAAAATGTAAAATCCGACCCAAAGCCAAATCGTTATCAACCATAAACGAACTCGGATAGAAATATCCATCCTCAGGCCGAATACCTGCACCATGATCATTTGGAACCTGCATGGTAATTAAGGAAGGTAGTTTTTCTTTGCCTTTGATCCACTTAGCAATAAACTCTTTTTCAAACTGATCCATTCTGTATTGATCCGGAATATTCATATTAAACCCGGCATAATCATGACTGGTTCTTTTAAACAATGCTTTTTGCATGGGAACCATTACTCCGTGAGCTGCTCCGGTATTTGTATCGTACCATTCCTCGCGTACATGTGCTGTTTCATTAGCTTCTCCAAAGTTGTAAAACGATACGTTCTTTCTGTCGAGCGCTTCCCATAGCCCCCCGATTTCAGCATAATCTTCAGGGTCCATACTTCCGGTTGTGCCCGGGTGGCGCCTCCCGGGTGCCCTGGAAAATATTTTGGCGGTTTTTGTTACACTGGAGTTCACTTCAACCCATTCATTTGGTATCACTCCCATCATCCAATGATGACCATGGATTGAGGCATCACTATCACAGTAATAATTATCTGAAAAGGCAAATTGTCTTGCTGCTTTGTGATGATTAGGACTAATTCTCAGATTTGGAAATTTCTTTTTCAGTGAATCAGGCAAAGTATACTCATTATTTACGCCAAATCTTGCCAGAGTGCTGTCTCCATCAGCATTTTTAAGCTGTCCAAAAACCTCATCATACGTTCTGTTTTCTTTGGTGATGTATACAATGTATTTTATGGGCGAATTCCTCAACCCGGGCAATACTGGTAAAGGATTTTTCACATCATCAGTGACATTAATACTTTTAAATGTATTCTCAATTGATTGTTTCGTATAAGTTGCTAATTGATTCGCATCAGGCATGTTTACTTTTTGAAAACTTCCCAATTGTATATCCCCGACATAAGATCCTTGTATCGGGGATATAAAACCGTTACCACCATTAGGGCCCGCACCAAGACCCCTGCAGGTAATAATATAGATTTCCTTTTCATTGTTGGATAACTTGACCCGTGTGGGCCCCCAACCTGATGGAATTAAACCTTTGGTTGTTTTGGATTGAACATCTATTACTGCAACAGCATTAAATCCTAATAAGGCAACAAAGAGTGTTTTTTCATCTTTGCTTAATGTTAAGCCAAAAGGAAGCAATCCGCGATATTTGTCAATTCGCTTGTCTACCAGAATCGGGATATGACCGATTATCTTATGATTTTTATAGTCAATAATTGAAATATTGTCATTTGTTGCATTGGATACATAGGCAAATTGATTTCCGACTGCTATCGAATTAGGGCTGGCACCTCCCACCACCTCCGCATCTTCAATCATATGCCCGATTTGATGGCCTGTTTTGAATTTATCAATTACCTGATTAGTCTGCAAATCGATTGTGAATACGCTCATTGCGTCCGGATGCAGAGGACTACCTACCCCGGGAATTTTACGTCCTTCAACAACAGTTCCATTGATAGACTCAAAGGTATTATCTCCGTAAGGATGATGAGAAATCAGCAATGAATCGTAATTGAATGGAGTTGCACCAGTAATCAATGGATACTCATACATGCCCACATTCGCCACAAATGCAGTTTTTTTATCCGGACTGAGAGTTAAACCGAAGGGTTGGCGACCAACTTTAATCGAAGCTTTATTTTTTTTCGTGGTCAGGTCGATACGAACCATTCTGAAATTGGCTCTGTCTAATACAAGCATTTCATTGTTCGATTCATTTAAAACCAGATCTGAAGTAAAACTGTCCTTGTATTCAATACCATCGACAACTCCATTTAATGAAATAGAATCAAGTCGGGTTAAACTTTCGATGTCGTATATTATTACAGCACCATTATCTCCTCCACTCAAATAAACTGTTTTTGAATCTTTTGAGAAGGCAACTCCCAAATAAGATCCTCTGGATAATGGAGATTTGATTTTATTATCGTAGCTGGGAACCCTGACTGTACCTAATGATTGGAGATCAATAATAGTAAACACACCATCATGCAGGGTTACTGATTTTTTGCCATCGGGGGAAAGTGCTATTCCGAACGGATCATCCGTTATCCGGATTAAATCGCCGGCGGGTGTCAGAAATCGTCCACTGGGTAAAATTGACGTTCCTCCAATATTTATTTCTGAAACTTTATTTTCTGCCGGTATAGATAAAATTTCAATTTTATTTTGTGAAAATCCTGATTTACAAACTGTTGCAAATATTAAAATGAGTCCAAAGCGAGAAAATAAAGTCATAGCTAATTTTTTTAATTATAAATTAATAACAAATATCTGTTTCTTTTGATCTTTTTTCTCTTCAACCGGAACAGAACGATTGAAAGCAATAGTTTTTCCAGTTCTTTGACCAGTGCGTTCATAAAATTCACAAAATTGATTTCACCCTAAAATCATCAAGATAAAACTCAGCTATTGAAACAGGATCATCGGCTCCTTTCAGAGGTGGTGCCGGTTCCTGGTTTGGGGTTTGGCGGTTTGGCTGATCACGATACGGACCGGTTCTGAAAGAAATTCTTTCGACAGATTGTACAGCTTCAGCAAGCTCTGCATTTTTCAAAAGCTGCGTCCCATTTACTGAAAGGTTGTAAATGCCAAACGGGCGTGCATCAACAGTTATTTTCAGGTCGTACCAACTATTTGGTTTATATGATTGTATAACTACTTCTTTTCTGCCGTCAACAGCCTTAATTTTTCCATCAACATCGAACCTGATCCGCACAGGACGGTTTCCGTAACGGTCGGTTACATCGATTTCAAGTAATTCGCTATCTGTTTGTTTAGGGAAAATCCTTACCTCAATCTCTGCTTTCTTTGTTTCTTCAAAAACACGTATAGCTCTGGCATAATCATACGGGTCTTTATCTTGTAAAAGAAGGCTTTTGTTTTTTACAGAAGGGAAATCAGTCACTTCAACAGGAGACCACTTCGGACTGTAAATATTCCAATCGATTACTGGACCTCCTGTTTCCAGTTCATTGAAATTATCATAAACATTGCCTTCAACACTGTAACGAATTGG
>JAUYBT010000205.1 GCA_030692905.1 Bacteroidales bacterium | reverse complement strand
TGATCCGGGTTTACTTCCTGTAACATCGATGGATACAGATTTATATATCTCTGTTTTCGCAGGATCTGATAAATTTATTTCATCAGGCAGTTCAATATATTTTAATCCATGCTGAATCGCGACTGATTTATACTGAAACATATAATCAATTGTATTCGATTCAATAAGAGCAATCAGATCCACCTCCTTTGGCCGGATGAAATCTTTGTTTTTTGATACCATTTTCTCAGTTAATCCTTCTCTATTGTAATACTTTTCGGCAAGCATGAGTGTGAAAACTGTTCTGTATCCGCAAGGATCGGAATCGGGATCGGAACGTGAATAAATTACATCATTCTTTAAAAGAATATCAACCCAGTTATCAGCATTTATTTCTGAAGAATACCTGGATTTTTCATGATAGGCAATAACAATTTCATTAGTGGCGAATCTGATACTCCAGTTTGTGTATCCGGGAATCAGAAGCTCATTTATCACAAAATAATCCGCAGAAGCTATAATGTCGCATGGCTTTTTAAGTTCCGTGACCTTCCTTGCACATACGAGGCTTCCGGCAGGTTCAAGCAATATTTTTACACCAGGGTTTTTCTTTTCAAATTCATCTTTAAGCTGCCTGAAAGGGACCGACAGGCTGCCTGCATGAAAGACCATTATCTCTTTTGATTTCCCGGAATGTGAATTTCCGCACCCGGTCAAAAGAAAAATAGTAAGAATGGGAAAGAGAAGAATCTGTCTCATTTTCTGTCATATATCTTATTAATGCTGCTAAAAAATATTTTTAAGCAAATGTAAATCTTTTGCATATCGGTTCTGCAAAACGGACCTAAAAAAGTTTGTGACTAAGTTTTATTAGCTTTATGCAAATAAACGCAACCGGTTGTGTTTATTGAATATGTTATGGGCAAGTTTAAAAAAAAGACACAGCGGTCGAAAAAAAGGCTGACCACCTTGAGTGACAACCAGAATTTTAAAAAAATAGTGGAGACCAGCGACCACTTTAAAAACGGGGCGAAACCGAAAAGCCAAACGAGTAGGGGAAAAATAATATTTAGTCCATCAGTATTGGATAATATAGTCCCTTGAATAATAACAACTTAGAAAGTAGTTACATAAGAGAAAAAATGAAAACAATTAAAAATTTATCAATTATTACTGTGTTAGTAGTAGCTGTTTTGTCTGTTTTTTGGGCAGATACCGCATTAGCACAAGACCAACCTGGTAAACTCAGCCAAATCATCATTTACAAAGGTGAAGTTGCAGGGACGGGGACTGGTATCACAACCTTCAAACTCACAGTTGGCGATGAAATAACCGTGACTACCAAAGGTGTTGACGAAAATGGCAATGACGTGCCAATTTGGCCAACTTGGAAGGCGGACAAGGAACTTTCAATCAGAGTCGTTGAAGGTAGGAGCAAGACCATTGTGGTTAAAGCACTCAAGGAAGGTGCACCCTTGTTCTTCTCAGCAGTCTATATCACTGACGATGGGAAAAAAGTAACTGGCGAAGCTATGGGAGAAGTTAAAGTAAAGTAATGAACAACGTTTAGAAACACATTTAACGAGAAATGAAAATAGGGAACCATCATTATCTAACTTACAGAATAACCAGCCCATAATAAATAAGGCTTCGTGTGGTCGCTTTCGCGACCTAACATGAAGCTGTGTTGCACAGCCTGCCCCGTTGGAAGCGGGGAAATCTTCTCCAGACGTGCATTAGAGAGCATGGGTTTGCTATGGGTATTCAATAAATCAGGTGTATTTTTGGAAAGTAGTCAGCGTGTAATTTTCCGGCATCTGACGACCCGGCAATAGGTAAGTGCCACATATACATGGCTGTGGAATACCTGATCAGTATTTTGTGAATTATATGCAATAGTATAAAGAGCCGGGTATGGTATTCAGAGTAATATTCATAAAGAAGTACATTAAACAACAGCAAGAGTTACAGCTATCGTGATTTTAATATTGCCAATTTTATTATCTTTAAGGTATCACAATTTGTGACACCATCTGATTATGAATAAATTACCAATACTTAAGGAAAGTAACATTGCAAGTTTCATTTACTTCCTCCGTGGAGAAAAAGTTATGCTTGATAATGATCTGGCTAAGCTTTATGCCGTGGAAACCAGGGTATTAAAACAAGCTGTTAGAAGAAATATCAATAGATTTCCAAGTGACTTTATGTTTGAACTTACAGATGATGAAATTGATTGGGTGGTATCACAAAAATTGATACCATCAAAAAAATTCTTTGGAGGTGCAAGACCTTTTGCCTTTACTGAACAAGGCGTTGCTATGCTGTCAAGTGTTCTGAATAGTGATAGAGCTATTCAGGTCAATATTGTTATCGTGAGAACATTCGTAAAACTAAGACAACTCCTGCAAGACAATAAAGATATAGTGGAAAAAATTGAGAAACTGGAACAGAAATATGACAAACAATTTAAAGTTGTGTTTACTGCTCTCCAACGACTGATTAAAGAAGAAAACGAACCTAGACCAAAGGTTGGGTTTAAACAAAGTCAAAAACAAAAGCTAAGCGAAATTCGCGAACTGCTGCCAGAACAAAAATAGAGTTGGCTTAACTCATTCTGCACGACTTCGAACAAACGCTTACCCTTAACAGCAAAAAATTGTCTAATGTACCCAGAGACTTAGAATGGTATCAAATTTGTAGATTGATAATCAAAACCTGGTCTAATGAAAAAATCAATCTTAAAACTAATTGGCCTTCAGTTTATTATCGGTGGATTGTTTCTCTTGATTTCGACACCATTCCAAAGTTGCAAGCCAGATGAGCCTGAAGATGAAAACGAGTGTGATACTTGTATAAGAGTACTTAAGCCAAATATTTACATCTATCCTACGGAGAGATCACAAATTAGTGTTAATCTGAGTTTTCCACATGGAGGTAAAATTATTACTTCAATTCCATATTATAGAAATGGTTGGATAATAAATGTGGATACATCAGGATTCATAAATAATAAATATGAATACTTGTTCTATGAAAGTGAACAACCTGACGTCTGGCAACTAAATGAAGGCTGGATTATAAAGAGATCTGAATTGGATACATTTTTCACTGATAATATGTTAAGATATGGATTCTATGGCAGGGAAATAAAAGACTTTACAGATTATTGGATTCCCCGATTGGTCAATTCCGCGTATTATGAAATTTATCCTCAGGAATCAGATATTATAGAAACTGTGATAAAGCTTGGGATTTCCAAAACTCCTGATAACATTTTGAGACTATTTTATGTAATCAAAGGGGTCAATAGTGATTCTAATAATAAAATCAATATTCCAATTGAAAATTTTCAATTTAAAAGGAGTGGTTTTTGTGTCACGGAATGGGGCGTGATTTTAAAATAGTAATATTGACCGGTCATATTAACTCCGCGAAGAAAAGAGATATATGTCTGCATCAATATTTTTTCCGGATCACCTATAGGGATTTTTAAAAGAACAACTTGTACCTATTTTTGTTTAATGAAATCTACTGATAGTTTTTAACAACCTCTATCACTTCTGGTAAATCCATTCCGATTTTTTTCAGGAATTCAATAGTCGGAACACCATTATTATTCCATCCTCTCTTTTTATATACTGCATCGATAAGTCTTTCATACTGTCCTTCCCTGTACATACGGATCAACTTCATCTTCTCCTCAGTGGTTTTTCCAACCGGATCAACTCCGGTTTTTTCTTTAAGCTGTTTGTCATAACGCTCTGTACGTGACTCATATTCCTCTTTTGTAACCGGACCGGCTGCACGATAGGGTTGCCTGTCGTGAATACGTGTACCAAAGCCACGTCTGAGGTTAAATACCCTTTGAAAATTATATACCCGTTCAGAATCCTCCACCAACCGTTTCTTATCAAACTCGAGCCCTGTAACTGCCTTATATATAGTTACATAATTATCAACATGTTCAGGTACTTTAGCAGGTTCATCGCTCTGGGCATTGCTCTCGGGTTCAACATCGTTCCATGGGAGTTTGCAAAGGCCAACAAGACCGAACCAGGTACGGAACATCGGAAAATAATGAAGAGCTTCAGCCTTATTTTCAAATGTCGGGATCTGGTTATTAATCATATCCATAAAGATAAGCCATGCCTCATCGTGTTGCGGGCCCTTATTAGTGAGTGCAAAACCACCCTGTTGTGCAAGAGATTCTTTCGGCATGTACTGGGAGTATTCAAGTCCCTTGTTTTCCATTCCTATATCATTAAGGAATGCTGCATCGCCCCATCCGTTTTTAATAAACAACTCTTTTATTTTACGGACTCCTGTACCTGCTATCTTTCCAAACCCTTCACCCCTGGCGAGTTGGTGCAACATCTCGAGTGCGGCTGTAGAATTGCCAAAGTTAAGATTCAGTCCGCCCGTTCTTTCCCTGTTGAGAATACCATTCTGGAAACACTCCATGATGAAAGCTGTGACGGTACTCCATGTAATAGTGCATATCCCGTATGTATCACAATAAAAATTTGTTTCAATAACATATTCAGGATCAAATATTCCACAGTTTGAACCAAGTCCTGCAGCATTTTCATATTCAGGACCATCAACAATTACTTTTTGACCTTTGTATGGGCCTGTCTTAACTATATAATCATCAATCCCTTTAGTGCACGACATATTGCAGCCAATCCAGCAACCATCCGGAATATTCTGGGTGAAATGTCTTTTCCAAACTGATGAATCGATCTTATATGCATCGGTGTGGCTGCCATATTTAAAGTTCATCACAGGAAGCAGATCATGGTCGTTCATTATCTCCATCAGGTGAGCTGTTCCGGTTTGCTTCATCTGGCATTGCTGGTCGTCAAGTTCACGCATCTCCCTGTTGAACCTTTTGCCTCTCTCCATAATAGCCTCAAGATCAACGACATTATTGAGATTACCTTTCACACCGGGTATTTTACATACCAGCGCTTTAATTTTTTTATTACGAAATACGGTACCGATACCTCCCCTGCCTGCATGCTTCAATCGTACCTTTTTCCTTTTTGGATCATAAAAGCTGAAGTTCAGCATTCCGATCAGAGAATGGTCAGCTGCGGAACCTGCTGATACAACTCCTATGGATTTTTTTTCGCTATCATTGTCTGCAAATATTTCGGTCAGTTGTTCTGCCAGAAGATGACTGTCGGTTGCCTCTGCCGGCGCCTCGAATATTTCAACCTGATGGTTAATGCCATCAATAAAAACAATAACATCTTTGTCTGACTTACCCTGTATTTCAATAGCATCAAACCCTGAAAACTTCAGAAACGGTCCGAAAAATCCTCCCACATTACTGTCCATAACCGAGCCTGTCTGTGGTGACAAACTGACTACTAATGACTTCCCGGTTCCTGAGTACTGGGTTATCCCTCCAATTGGCCCTGAGGATATAATTATCTCATTTTCAGGGTCATCCCATTTAGTATCAGGTTTGGTGGCATCCCAGAGAAGCCTTAGCCCGTAACCTTTTCCACCAATGAATTTTTCTTTCATAATAGCAGGGACATTCTTCTCTTTTATTTCAGTGGTACCCACGTTAATATAAAGAATCTTGTCAGTATAACCCTTATCCAACGGGGTCCATTTGTAATCCCGGTTTTTCAGGAGTTTATGCTGGTCTTTTATTGACTTAATGTCCATATTCCGGATATTTAGCTTAGTACCTTTCAGCGTTTTGCCGTATTCAAAGGTATGACATTCAGATGAGGTATAACATGATATTAATCAATATGCTATGTGATGCATATCGTTATTACAATGTTGTAAGATTAAATTTGACTAAATTTGAATCGAAAATCATGATGAAAATGGAGTGATAGATTAATCATATGAATGATGAAGATATTATTAAATAACAGGGAAGAAGAATTCGGTAAGGAGACAATCAGTGTAAGTGAAATGCTTATCCTGAAAAAGTTTTCCTTTAAAATGAGAATAATAAAGATAAATGGCGTTTTAATTGCAAAAGAAAAGTACGATACCACAATTATACATGATGGTGATGATGTACAGATGCTTTATCTCATGAGCGGAGGTTAAAAAATAAATTGTAGGTTTGTACCATTATGATCAGGTTTAAATTTATAGACAAAATACCAACAGTATTCAGGAATAAATACCTTCTGACTATCATTATTTTCCTTGTCTGGCTTTTACTTTTCGACTCAAACAATCTTATTGCCAGATACAAGGAAATGAGGGAGTTACATAAACTAAAAACAGAAAAGGAGTATTATATTAAACGCATAGAGGTTGACAGGCAGAAGCTTTACGAATTAAAAACAGACAATCATAATTTAGAGAAATTTGCGAGGGAACAATACCACATGAAAAAACCCGATGAGGATCTCTATATTATTCTTACTCCTCAGGAAGATCGCAGAATTACAAGAAAAAATAACTAAGAGGTTTTTTCCAACTCCCTGTAATAGAGAAGCAGGTTGAGAGGTTCTTTCGATATAAAATCAATCCCGGTATTTTCCAACAATTCTGAAGCAGAAACATCAACTGGCTTTTTTTCAAAAATTTCTATATGAACCAAATTCAGATATTTAACTATTCTAAACATGTTAAACCATCCGAAAAACCGTTTTCTAAATGAAGCTAAGCCTGAAGTATTATTCTTAATCTCCATCATTTTCCCGATCCACTCTATTTCGTCAATAAAATACTTCAAACCCGTAGGAAATGATTTGTAACACTCTGGCAATTCTTCAGGAGTAAAGTGATAAAATTTTTCTGTCATTCCGAAAAAATAGCGTAGTTCTTTAAAAGCCAGCATATTATATGTGAAAAGAGTCGGACTATTCTCTTCAGTAAGTTTTCCGATAGAAGCACCGGTACCGAACGGGACTCTCGATGAAGTTCTGGGAGAGGGATATACTGTTGTGGAATTGAGATTAAAATAGCCTCCTGCAGGAACCAGCTTCTGAATAAAGTAAAAATCCTCTCCTGCCTGCCGCCTGTTCATACCTCCTGCTTTGACATATTGCAGTGCTTTTACTGCAATGGCTGAACCAACAGTATGAAAAACATATGGAAAGCCTGAATAGGCCAGCCCCTGGAAATAATAACGAAGGTGCAACTCGTATAAAGTGATATAATTATATATATTTTCCGGGAAATCATTTCCTGCCAGAGGATGCTCAAAATATATTGAGCAGGCTGTCCGGTCTTTTTTATTCAATAATTCATCACAAACAGATACAAAATAATTCTTCTCAACCTGGCAGTCAGCATCCAGGTTAAGAATGATTCCGCCCGGATTATCCAGGCAGTTGAAGCGACGCACAGCTTCATCCATCCCGGTTTTTCTTGCAAGTCCGACACCCCAATCGCTTATTGCCTGCTGATCTGCAATAAAAGCAAAAAGCCGGAAGAAACAATTGCTGTTTTCTTTCTTCCAGCTTTCAATATTTTTTATGGTCGTTTTATTATTTTCTATACTCTCCTCAACAGCATCTAAAGGAGCATTTACAACAATAATAACTTCAGCATTACATTCCGGTTCGCTGCATAATGCGAGGGAATCGAGTAACTTACATATTCCTGGTTCGTTATAGGCAGGTACGACAATAATTATACCTGTCTGTTTATCAGGTGCCTCTTTGATTATTTCAGGGAATAATGCCCTTTCTTTAAGATAGGTTGAGGCGAAACCCATTGGTTTTTACTTTTTTTCTGCCTGATACTTTTTATTAATAGCATCAAGTACCTTTTGTGTTATATCAAATGATTTGTCGCTGTACAGTACAACACTGCCAAAGCTTTTCCCCAGAATGTACTGGCAGTTGTATTCAGATCTGTTTTCCTCGAGAAATTTAGTAATGTATTCAAGTATCTGACGATTCATTACCTGTTCTTCTTCCATGAGATTTGATTGCAGTTGATCGCGAAGATTTACCAATTCCTGTTGCTGCTGAAGAAGAGACTGCTCCATTTGTGCGGCAGTAGCCCTGGTTACAAGTCCTTTACTCACCTTATCCTGATAATCTCTTGCACCCTTCTCATATTGACTTCCCTTGGAATTAAGTTCTGCTTCGGCGCTTTTCTGCTTTGACATCAACTCATCCCGTCTATCTAAAAACATATCAAATTTGAAAATAACTGAATCAATATTAATATACGCAATTCCCTCAGACGAAATTTCGGTAACAGAACTCGGGGTGTCACTTTTTTTATCCTTTTTGCCTCCTGTAAAGTGCAGAAAATAGAGGCCAATAACAGCTAAGAACAGAACAACATACAGAATTACAGAGAGTTTCTTCATCACAGATTGAATTTTTATTAAACATTAGTCAGGCGCAAATATAACCAAATAAATAAATGAGGCTACTTCAAAGAGATAATTTTAAACCGGTTGCTCATCATAAACTAAGGACATTTTTAAGACATAGCATTGAAAAAAAGGGTTACTTTATCTGAAAAATATATTCAAAATAAATAAATTCATGCGGTTTTCATGTTTTCTGAATGACAAAGGTCATTAAAAAATGAATTGATATCAGTTTAATTAGCATTTTTAAAAGAAAAAAGAAAATTATACTTTATCAGAAGCAAATTCATATTATGTTCAACAAATTCATTGCGGCAATATTGCCCTGGTTCCCGAAAAAATTTATCTGGATATTTTCAAGACCTTATATATCCGGTGAAACACTTGAAGATGCAATGCGTGTATCTAAAGATCTGAACAGTAAAAATATAAAGGTTACCCTTGATGTCCTCGGGGAGTTCATTAAAACGCCCGACGAAGCCGAGTTAAATAAAAAAGAGTATCTTAATCTTATTGATACTTCCTACAAAAACCATATTGATGGAAATTTTTCACTTAAACCAACAAGCTTCGGCTTACTGATCGACAAAGACATCTGTTTTAATCACATTCGTGAAATAATTGCAAAAGCTGCTTCTTATAATGGATTCATCAGAATTGATATGGAGGACTCTCCATGCACTGATGATGAAATTAATCTATTCCGTAAACTGAAGGCTGAGTTTCCCGGAAATGTCGGCCTCGTTGTGCAAGCATATTTAAAAAGAACCTTAAAAGATATTGAGGAGATGTTGGACCTTAACAGCTCCGGCATTCCTTTGAGCTACAGGCTCTGCAAAGGGATTTATGTTGAACCGGAAGCAATTGCGTACAAAAAATATGAGGAGATTAACCAGCATTACCTGGAAGATCTTGAATTCATGTTCAGGAATAAAATACATGCAGGCATTGCTACACACGACAAACCTCTTGTAGCTGGTGCATATAAACTTATTGAAAAATATAATGTCCCGAAGAATATGTACGAATTCCAGATGCTTTACGGAGTTACTCCAAAGCTTCGTGAAAGTATTGTAAATGAGGGGCATACCATGAGAGTCTATGTGCCCTTCGGGAAACAATGGTTTGGGTATTCTACCCGCCGTCTCAAAGAAAATCCGAAGATGGCAAGCCATATCATCAAAGCGATATTCTATAAGGGATAAAAGGACACACGACACACGGCTCACGACTCACGGAAAATCAAATTGTTTTTCTTCCTTGTGTCTTGCGTCATGCGTCTTGCATCTATTTTCCCCTTCTTTTACTTCCTTTGCTTCATAGTCTCGAGGTATTTCTTTTGTATCTGATCAACCTCCTGATCAGAAAGTTGCGGTTTCAACGGAGCAGGTTTTTCGGGTAAGCCATGTATAAGAAGATAAGCTGCCGGGATTAATAATAATGGACTTAAACCTACCATTTTGTCGGATGGAATGCCACCTCTTTCATATGCATCGACCTTTTGTTTCTGACTTAAGTGAGTGTAGTTGGTAGCAGGGTCACCCAGTTTGCTCTGGCTGTTCCGGCCCTGGTAGGCAGATACAGCAACATTATATCTGGCATTATCAAAGGTTGTCGGGGTCTTACTCTTCGCATTCAATATTTCAGATTTAAGGTTTATGAGCCTGGGAACAATTACAACCTCTCCAATCGACAATGTATCAGTGTGCATATAAACACCGGCAATGAATTCCCTGCCAATTAATGTATCACTTACGTAAAGGATTGTAGCCTTATAACCCAGGATCTTAAAGACGACTGTATCATTCCTGTTCACATAAAATGCAAAAGTACCATCATCACTACTGACGGATGAAAAAGCTCTGTTGATCATTATCTGTGAATTGGCAAGCGGGGACAAGGTATTTGCATCCATCACTAAACCGTGGAAGAGAATTCTGATTCCTGCATTTTCTTTTCCCTGACTGAAACCGGCTTGATTAAGAATACAAACTGAAAGTATTATAAAAAAAATACTTTTCATTGTCAATTGTCTGACTATAATTTTATTATCAATTCATTTAAGTTCCTTTTGGGTACATGATGATTTTTTTCGCTATCCCTCCAGTACTTCACGTCATCCTTTTTAATTTCATCAATTATGACCTTCTCTACTGGTTTCCCCAAAGCAAGAATCAACAGTATTTCAAGATTATCAGGGATATTAAGATCGTCACGGAGCTCCTCACGTTTTATAGATGATATCATACATCCTCCGAGGCCGGCTTCAGTAGCTCCAAGCATAATACTTTGAGCAGCAATGCCGTGATCAACACCAAATACTTCAGTTATTGATTTATCACCCAATATAATAATATACCCTGTTGGCCTTTCACCTTTATCCGGTCCGGGCCACTCTGTCAGATAACCGGCCCATGCAATTGATGGAAAAACCCTTTTACAATCTTCAGGAGTGTTATAAATGAGATATCTCAAAGGTTGCCTGTTGGCTCCTGAGGCTGACATCCTGGCAAGATCAATAAGGTTTTCAAGAGTTTTGGAATCAACATGGTGTGATTCATCGAAACGGCGGTAAGATCGGGTTTTAAAGATCAGGTCTTTTAGATTCATCTTCAGTTTTTTTATCTTAAAACAAATTTTTCAAAAAAGAAAATCGCATTATGATTCCCTTTTAATATAATGTAAGACTAATAGTAACGTTTCGCAACAAGATCCCAGTCAAGTATTTCCCAGAATGATTTGATATAATCGGGGCGCTTATTTCTATAATCAATATAATAAGCATGTTCCCATACATCGCATGTCATCAGAGGTTTGAGACCTTTACGCAAAGGGTTGCCGGCATTTGATTCCTGAACAATCTGCAAAGTTCCATCTTCTTTTTTCACCAGCCAGGCCCAGCCGGCTCCGAAAAGTGTGGCAGCAGCTTTATTAAATTGCTCTTTAAATGAATCGAGTGAACCGAATGAACCATTTATAGCGTCCGCAAGAGCACCTTTAGGAACCTTTCTGCCATCATGGGAAAATGATTCGAAATAACAGGTGTGATTCCAGACCTGGGCAGCATTATTATAAATACCCCCTTCAGCTTTCTTAATGATTGTTTCCAGATCAGCCTTTTCAAACTCTGTACCCGGGATGAGTCCATTCAGATTATTGACATAAGCCTGATGATGTTTACCATAGTGGTAATCAAGCGTCTCTTCACTTATATATGGGACAAGTGCGTTCAGCTTGTACGGAAGTTTTGGTAGTTCAAATGCCATGATTTAATTATTTTGAATTAATACTTTCAACTATTAAAACAATGAACAATAACCTATGTTCAAATTTAGCATTTTTATACCTGAAATTAACTAATCGATGTAAGAAAAATCCTGCCTGGCAGAGCAGGTATTACCCCTTTCTCTCCGGCAATCCTGAAAAGCTCATTAATGGCTTCTTTCCCCTTGTTGCCCAGATTTAGAGTGTACTCATTCACGAAAAGCTTGATATGATTGTTCATAACTGTGCTGTCCATCTCCTTTGCATTACCTGAAACAAAGTCGTAGGATGCAAATGAATCTCTGTAAGCATATTCGAGGCTTCTTCGTAGTATCCGATTTACTTTCTGTGCGATATCTTCCGGGATATTCCTATTTATGACTATGGCTCCAAGAGGTATGGGCAAACCTGTAAGCTTCTCCCAATACTCTCCCATATCTGCAATTTTATTAAGTCCCCTTTTATAATAAGTAAATCTTGTTTCATGGATTATAAGGCCGGCATCGACCTCGTCCTTCAAGAGAGCATCTTCAATATCGGAAAAAAGATATTCAATTTTATTAACTGCGTCAGGCCAGGCAATACTGAAAAGGAGGTTTGCAGTTGTGTATTTCCCCGGTATTGCGATCCTCTTATCAGCAAGATCAGAGGGATTAATAATTCGTTTGCTTATCAGTAATGGCCCGTTTCTGTGTCCGAGTGCACTGCCCGAATCAAGGATCAGGTAGTTCTTTGCCGCATAAGCATAAGCGTGGTAGCTCATTTTTGTGATATCAACCTCTGAAGCCAGCGCCTTTCTATTCAGTTCTTCAACATCAGCAAGAAAATAATCAAACTCAAGCCCTTCTGTATCAATTCTGCCATGCACCATTGCATCAAAAATAAATGTATCGTTCGGGCATGGCGAGAAACCCAATGTTAATTTCATCTCTTACTCCAGTGTATTCAATACTTCATTAATCTTTTCTGACAGGTTATCAAGGGCAAGCGCGATGTTCCAATTGCGTTTATTGCGGGGTTCTACCATGTTTGATATTGCCCTGAGAGCCAGAAAAGGAATATTTTCCCTGGCGCAAATATAGAAAAAAGTTGCTCCTTCCATCGTTTCAATGTCAGGATTAAATTTTTGTAATAATTTTATTCTGCTAGCTTCGGAGCCGGTAGCAGTATTGACTGTTATGGCCCTGACCGGTTTTAAAAGTCTTTTCATCTGTACACTATACCGGGGATCAGCAAAAAGAAATCCATTACTGTAAGGGAACTCATCGGCACTGGTTAGTCCAGCCTCTGACAAGGTTAGAAAATTGTCACCATCTTCAATACCGGCATCTGCAAAACAGTCAGTAACAGGCATAACTACATCCCCTATGTCAAATTCATCTTTATAACTTCCTGCTATCCCGGTGTTAATGGCAAGGTCAGGTTTTTTATTTACCGAAATCCATTGTTTCATAGCCCATGCTGTTGAGATAGAGCCCACTCCGGCAACCAGAAGGCTAATCTCAAAATTTCCAAACCGGTAACCACCCGTAACAGACATCATGCCCCTGATTTTTTTAAGGACATCGGCTTCAGAAGAGGTAGCTGTAACGTATAATATTTTAAATGACATAATTATATCTGTGGCCATTTAAACAGTAAAGAGTGGGTAAATATATTACTTTTATGAATTAAAAAGATCAAAATTATTGGTTAATATTGTATTATAAATGCATGGTAGTATGATTTATCTGACACGCAGAGAAAGATTCTGTGCCGCACACAGGATGTTCAGGCAGGACTGGTCCGATGAAGTTAACCAAAAAGTATTCGGAAAGTGCTCCAATCCAAACTGGCACGGGCACAACTATGTTTTATGGGTGACTGTTAAAGGGGAACCTTCAACGGAACATGGTTTTGTAATGAATATAAACATCCTGAAACAGATAATTCTCGATAAAATAATTAATAAGATTGATCATAAAAACATTAATCTTGAGGTTGACTTCATGAAAGGGAGGATTGTTACAACTGAAAATCTTGCTGTTGCCATCTGGGATGAACTTAAACCCTCTATTGAAAAGGGAGAGGCCATCCTCCATTGCGTAAAAATTGAAGAAACTGAGAATAATTCAATAAAATATTATGGCTAAAACAATTGAGAAGATTAATGACGGTTCCGGTATAGTTACCGATGGATATAATAAAATCGAGACCTGGAATGCTGAAAACATAGAAGAATTATCCACCATTTACTACAGGGTACTGGAGCTTATTGGAGAAGATCCTGAAAGAGAAGGACTTAAGCATACTCCCGTCAGAGTTGCAAAAGCTTTGAATTACCTTACTAACGGATACAGTATGAACGCGGAGGAGATCCTGAAATCAGCCATGTTTAAAGAGGAATATAAACAGATGGTTATAGTAAAAGATATTGATCTTTATTCAATGTGCGAACATCACATGCTACCGTTCTTCGGGAAAGCTCATGTTGCATATATTCCCGACGGTTATATCACAGGACTGAGCAAGATAGCACGGGTTGTGGAGGCATTTTCAAGAAGGCTTCAGGTTCAGGAAAGACTCACCACCCAGATCAGAAACTGTATCCAGGATACCCTTCATCCGCTGGGAGTTGCGGTTGTCATTGAAGCTCAGCATATGTGCATGCAGATCAGGGGTGTTCAGAAACAGAACTCTGTAACAACCACCTCGGCCTTTACCGGCATTTTCCTCAAACAACTTAATACACGTGAAGAGTTTATTCACCTGATTGGAACAAAACTTCATTAAAACAATTTTCTTATTTTTGCACCCCGTTGGAAACAGCGTTTTAAACTAAAAATAAGTAATTATGAAGGCATATGTATTTCCCGGACAGGGAGCACAGTTTATCGGAATGGGGAAAGATCTTTATGATAAATCACCTGTCGCAAAAGAGATGTTTGAAAGAGCAAACGCAATACTAGGATTCAGAATAACCGACCTTATGTTTGCCGGGACCGATGAAGATCTGAAACAAACAAAAGTTACACAACCTGCTATCTTCCTTCATTCAACAATTCTTGCTGCTGTTATCGGAAATTCATTTAAACCCGATATGGTTGCCGGGCATTCACTCGGTGAGTTCTCTGCACTTGTTGCCAATAAAACTCTCTCTTTCGAAGACGGACTTGTGCTGGTATCAAAAAGAGCCATGTCCATGCAGAAAGCCTGCGAGAAGACTCCATCAACTATGGCTGCCATTCTTGGTCTCGATGATAAAATAGTTGAGGAGGTCTGTGCTTCCATTAAAGAAATTGTGGTACCCGCTAATTATAACAGCCCCGGACAGATTGTAATATCCGGTGCAAATGAAGGCATTGATAAGGCCATCGAAATGCTCAAAGAAAAAGGTGCAAAAAGAGCTCTTAAACTGGCAGTCGGTGGCGCTTTTCATTCACCGGTTATGGAACCGGCCCGAATGGAACTTGAAGAAGCAATAAAAAACACTACTTTCAATAAGCCGGTATGCCCTGTTTATCAGAATGTTAATGCAAAACCATCTATAGAACCTGAAGTAATAAAATCAAACCTTGTTTTACAACTGACATCCCCTGTTCGATGGACACAAAGCGTCCTTAACATGATCTCCGATGGAGCAACATCATTTGTTGAGGTTGGTCCGGGGAATGTTTTACAGGGTCTGATAAAAAAGGTAAACAAAGATATTGTCACTGAGGGGGCAACATTCTGAAAATGACACTGTTATTTAAATAACAGTATAACATTCTGAAATACTGATTCATTTAGTGTCAGAGCGACCGGACAGGTTTTTACGCAATACTCCAGGATTTTTTTCTGCTTATCGGTATAACTATTCCCGGTAAAGTCGAATTCAATTTTGATCTCACCTATCTTTCGTGGGCTGTCGGTCATGATCTTCGTTATTTTGCAAGAGCTTCCATCGATAGAGAAGCCATGTTCCCTGGCTGCAATACCCATTATTGTAAAGATGCAGCTTCCAAGCGCTGAAGCAACCATATCGGTAGGTGAAAAATTTTCACCCTTACCTTTATTATCAACCGGGGCATCGGTTGTTATAACACTCCCTGATCTGACATGAACTATTTCAGTCCGGAGATCGCCAATGTATTTTGTTCTTGCTGTTTCCATTATATTTATGTGTGTTTTAAAATTCCGGTAAGATTGTATTAATAATTCTTTCTTTGTGAATCTTAGCGCCGTTGCGTCTTAGTAGCATTCCTTTTTTTGCCACAAAGGCACGAAGGCACAAAGTTACACTAAGTTTAATAGCAGGGCTTTAAAATTACCCCTTTATGATTTTTCCCATCGATCATTATCTCGAGGGGATTTACAAACCTGACGTGCCTGATATAGCTATCTTCATAAACTACCTCAAGTTTATTAAGAAAATCTACATCGTAATATCCTTCATTAATATAAGGATTAAGGGTAAAATATCCAACCCGGAATGAAGTGAGGTTCTGAAAGAAATGGGTTCCCTGACTTGGATCAATTCTGTAGTTTTTTAAGCCTGATTCTATGATGATCCTGGCTGCCGAGATTTGTGGCCACTTAACCGGAATACCCAGCCATGGGTCAGTTGATCCCCATCTTCCGGGGCCAATAAGAACATATCCTTT
>JAUYBT010000112.1 GCA_030692905.1 Bacteroidales bacterium | reverse complement strand
TTTTTTGCCAACCCTGGACTACTATCTGACAACGATTCTGTAACTTTAAGATTTTAACCAAGGAAAATGTCACCTGCTTATCAGGATGTTTACATCTTGTACGGGTTTCGCCTGAGGCGCAAATAATCGCAACCAGTTGCGTTTATTGAGATGTTGGCGGCAAGTTTTGACGACACGGCAGCAGCAATTTGATAGAGACAAAAAATGATAACAGTAATAACCGATAGAGAACAAATAGCAAAACTTCACAGACGATTTCACAAGCGACTGAGTAATTTTTTAACTGATGACATTGACTGTTGGGTTGGATACCCAAGTGGTAGTTTTGAGGACACGGTAAAATATTCTGACGAACTTGACATTTGGATATCACACAATGAACAGCATAATAGATTTTGGAATGGCTTCGGTGTTGGCAGACCGAGAGCGAGACGAAATAACTCATTAAATGGAGAGATTAACTTTCCATTTGAAGGAATTAAAAGAAACATCGCTGGTGCTTTTGCCCAAGAAGACAATGGGAATATTTTAGTGTTACATAGAGGAAGAATTGGCGGTGGAAAACCAGGCATAGGAAAAAACTACTTTAAGGACAATTATAGAGGTGATTTTGAGACGGTAATTGACGATGACCGTGAAACAGAATTTTGTTTAGTTGGAGAACTTAATTCAAAATATTTCCCAAAACAAGTAGCCAATTTTATCAAGGAAATTTACAGAGTAAAGCATATTGAAGAGGGAAAAATTTCTCCAGACTTTGAGGACTTATACAATTTCAATTTTACAGACGAACATTCAGGACGCATCGAAACAGACCGAACAAGGACAACAGTAATTGATAGGACACACGGAATAGTTGTTAATGCTTTAGCCACAGAATTAGAAAACAGAAAATATAAAATCGGTAATGACAGAAATCGTGATTTATTTATACATCGTGATAACAAAATAGCTACTCTCTTTGAGATAAAAACGAGTACATCTACTCAAAATCTTTATTCTGCGGTTGGACAACTTATTATATATAGTATTCCTATCAAGAATGAGGTTAAACTCGTAATCGTGATACCAAAGCGACTGAATAAAACAGTTACAAAAAGACTATCACAATTAGGAATACAAATACTTTATTACGAATGGACAAATGACACACCAACATTCATAGGACTTGAAGACATATTGGAATGAAAAAAACCAGCCGCCAATAAATAAGGCTTCGTGTGGTCGCTTTCGCGACCTAACAAGAAGCTGTGTTGCACAGCCTGCCCCGATGGAAGCGGGGAAATCCTCTCCCGATGTGCATTAGAGAGCATGGGTTTGCAATGGGGATTCAATAAATCAAGTGTATTTCAGAAAAGGAGTCAGCGTGTAATTTCCCGGCATCTGACGGCCCGGCAATAGGTAAGTGCTACACGACACATGGCTGTGGGGAACAGCGCGATCAGTATTTTGTGATTTATATGCAATAGTCTATCATGTCCTTCTCAGAACGGGTTTAATGATTATTTACGATTTTACAATGATTCCCTTAAAGATGCCGGAGGCAAAGGTGGTGGCCGTGGACCAAAAACATCTCACCGGTTATCATATGTGATTATTCCGGACAAACTGAGCCACTTTTTTAAGCTTCTCCGGTCTGATATTCCTTATGTAAACTTTTGGATATTTTCTGACAAGCCCCAGCTTGCGGGGCACATTGTCAAGCCCCACATACCCACCTTCATATCAAGGCTTGCAAAAGAGCTGCAATTTTACCTGCCTACCCGTATTTTTAAATTACCGTAAACTTCTTACAAAACAACAACGGCAGCCATTTCTGGCTACCCAACGCATGCTTTTTGCTATCTTTTATATTATTCAAAAACACAATATCAGGATAATTTAATTTGCAATGACTGATAATGCTTAATAAGATACTCTGACGATCTACTATATGAATTATAAAAAGAGATGTTATTGCCTAAAAAACATGCTAAGGCTGAAGAAAGAGTACAACCAGTACCATGTTCATACGTAAATGTTATACGTTCCCTTTCAAAACGGTAAACATGGGTTTTTGTTATTAATGCTTCTTTTATATTAACATCATTGAAATGTCCTCCTTTTAGTAAAATTGACGTATTCCATTCCTTGCAATTGTCTTTTGCAATTTCTATCCCTTCTTCAATAGTGTTGATTTTTCTGTTTGTGAGAATTTCAAATTCAGGTTTATTGGGAGTAATTAATTCAGTAAACGGAAATAATGTCTTTTTCAGAACATTTAATGATGGTTCATCCAAAAATGCTTTCCCGCTTGTTGAAAATAGCACAGGATCTAACACTACATGTTCAAAATGATGCCTTTTCAGGCAATTGGCAATTACCATTATATTCTTTAGACTACAGACAGCCCCGATTTTTATGGCTTGAACAGGGAACGATGAACAACATTGTTCAATTTGGGATTGTAACAGACAGGAATTTATTGCCTCTATCTTAAACACTTCCTTAAAATTTTGTACCGTAATACCTGTAATGGCAGAAAGTGCCCAGTAACCCAAATCGTGGGCTACCTTTATATCCTGCTGAACACCTGCACCACCACTGTTATCTGAGGCTGCTATGGTTAAAAAAAACTTCATTGTATATTTTTATCGTTTTTTACTGCACATAAGTTACCGCACATAGTGCAATAATCTTCTGTACTGCTTTCAGATTCGTTTCTTCTTTTTCTTGCCATTTCAGGATCAATGGCATTATTATAAATGGTTTCCCAATCCAAATCACGTCGTGCTTTTGAAATTGTATAGTCCCGTTGCCGGGCTCTATCAATGTTTTTTACAACATCTGCGCTTTGTGCTGCAATTCTGCTTGCAATAACACCCTCTTTTACATCATTTGCATTTGGCAGGCATAAATGCTCGCTCGGTGTTACATAGCATAAAAAATCTGCACCATGAATAGCAGCGACAGTCCCTCCAATTGCCCCCACAATATGGTCATATCCTGGAGCAGAGTCGGTTGTTAAAGGGCCAAGTACATATAATGGAGCTTCGTGACATATTTTTTTCATCAGCTTCATATTCATTTCTATTTGGTCCATTGGCATATGTCCGGGGCCTTCAACTATCACTTGTACCCCTCTTTTTCTTGCACGGTCTACCAGTTCACCTTGAATTAACAGTTCTGCAATCTGTCCCCTATCGGTGGCATCTGCACCGCATCCCGGACGTAAACCATCGCCAAGACTAATAGTTACATCATACTGCTCACATATGTCAAGTATCCGGTTGTATTGCTCGTAAAGCGGGTTTTCATTGTTATTGTCAGTAATCCATCTTTTTAGCAAAGCTCCGCCTCTACTCACTATCCCACATACTCTTTCATCATTGTTCAAATAAGAAAGAGACGATTTTGTAACACCACAGTGCAGGGTCATGAAATCTACCCCCATTTTTGCCTGAAATTCTATTTCATTGAATAAATCCTCAGGATCAAGTTGTGCAATCTTCTTACCTTTGCAGAGCAACCGCGTAGCAACACTATAAATAGGAACGGTGCCAACCATTACCGATGATTCTTTCAGTATTTGTTGTAAAATCATTCTCAAATCTCCGCCGGTAGAAAGATCCATTACAGAATCGGCTCCATACCTTACAGCAATTTTCAGTTTTTCAATTTCTTCCGAAAAATTGCAATGTTTTTCTGATGTGCCTATATTGGCATTTATTTTTGTACTTAGTCTATTTCCTATCCCCCGGACAGGAAAATCATGGTTTATATTTTTGGGAATAACAATTCTGCCTAATGTTATTTCATTGCGAAGCCATTCCGGGTCAGCATTTTCTTTTTTAGCCACATCAATCATCTCTTGGGTTACAATCCCTTTTAAGGCCTGTTGTAGTTGAGTACTCATTTTTATTTTCTTTTAAGTAATAATTTAAAATCTTGAACTCTTTTATCAAATTCATGCGTTTGCATAAAATGTCTAACCAGCGCTACATTTCGTGCTCCTGCATCAATAACATAATGTATGTTTTCGAGGAAAATGCCACCTATTGCAACAACTGGTACATTTGCAAAATCAAGTACTTGTTTTAATTGTTCTGTTCCTACAGGGTTGTCTGAATTTGCTTTTGCATTAGTTGGGTATATGGGGCCAAAACCAATGTAATCAGGTTTTTTAGACAGTGCTTCCTTCGCTTGTTGGATAGAATGTGTTGATAAGCCTATTTTCATAGCACCAACAATTTTTCGTGCATCTTCTATCGTGATGTCATCTTGTCCTAAATGTAAATAATCAGCATCGCAAATAGCTGCAATGTCTGGCCTATCATTAATTACAAACTTAGTTTCGGTGCCTTTGGTTATGCTACGTATATCCTTGGCAATTTTTATCAGCTCTCTGTCGGATAAATGTTTTTCGCGTAACTGTAACATTTTGATGCCGTTTGCAACACATTTCTCGGCAATGGTTGTATATAGCAGAACAGGCTTGGTTATTATGATATAAATACCAAAATTTTCCATTACATAGATGTATTATAGTTGGGCTGCAATAAGTCTGGCGACTTTTTCACCGGAAAGTAACATGCCACCAAATATAGGTCCCATCCTGTAGCTCCCACTAACACCATTCGATGCCATCCCTGTTACAAATAGTCCGGGGAAAATTTCTTTGGTATTTTCAATAGTAGTCCGCTCGGCTTCCTCGACAGACATGGAACGTTCTCCCATTACAGCTCCTGTTTCGGTGTTTAGCCTGATGTTATTTTTACGTTCAACCGTACGTGCAACTTCACAGTCATGTCCGGTGCCATCTATTACTGCTTTTGCCATAATTACAAGAGGATCAACATGCAGATGTTCACGATGTACAGGAGCCCAGTTTATGACAAGGCCACATACTTTATTATTATGAAAAACAACATCTTCAATTGAAATACAATTAAAAATTTTAACTCCGGCTTTTGTAGCATGGTATATAAGCGCAGATGTAGCATGTACCGAATCTATTGTGTAATAAACATCGGTGTAAGGTTTATAATCAATACCAAACTCATTGAGTATATGGATCGCTTCCTGTTGTACAACAATTTCGTTGAACATCATTGCTCCTCCCCACATACCTCCTCCAGGGGCAAGTTTTCGTTCATATAAAGATACTTTTATCCCGTTTTTGGCAAGATAATAAGCAGCAACTAATCCCGATGGGCCACCTCCGACAATAGCCACATCAACCGACAGGCTTTCTTTAAGCTTTCTGAAATAGGAATCAATAATTCCGGCAGATACAATTTGCTCCATAAGTGTATTTATTAAATTATTAAATTTTAATAAACCGGGAGGCTAAACTGTACTTGAGATATTTCGCTTCTTCCCTACGCAGGCATTACCCCGATCAGGTTTAAAGGGTATGATCTCAGCCTTAAAAGTTAGGCACCCCTAGTTTATTATGATGCAAAAATAGATATTATTTTAATTCTTTCGACATAATAAATTGATTAAGCCAAAATCAATAAATACTTAAAATATGAATTGCATTGTTATATAGCATATTGGCAAAATTTACCAAATCGGTATAACTAAGTTTTATTAAAGAGTATCAAACCATTCTGTATTTATGCCTGCTGCCCCTGATAAAACAAAAATTTAGCGTAAAAATGACATGTAATTACTGAAAATGAAATAGCCCAGTGCCTAATTATTTTTTCTCCCCCCGCTTTTGCCCTATCGTGGCATTAAGAAAGCCAACCCACAGTTTAGCACATTTGTCAGCCCCAATTCACTTGCTAACACTTCTGCTGCCAAAAGAGCTAAATTTTACCTGTTCACATAAGTCATGGTTAATTTTTTGTTCGAAACAATTTCAATAAAAACATTATTGAATGAAAAATAGTTATTTTATTTGCATTTCAATTTGTTCTTTGATTATTATTTATTAATTGTGAATTAGGCCCTGCTTTATGGACTAAAAGGGAACCGTGTGAAAATCACGGGCTGACGCGCAACTGTAACTCTGCTCCGATAATTTCGGAGAAGTGTTTTTGGCAAAATAAAAACCACTGTTCTGCAATATGTAGAATGGGAAGGTAGCCGAAAATCAGAGAAGCCAGGAAACCTGCCTGATTCATTTGATTGCTTTCGCGAAATGGAGCAAAATCAAATAGATGAATTTATTTAGAAGACACCAGAAATTACTTCTTAAATTTTTCCCTCTCATTAGCTTGTTCCTTTTCGTTTGTAAGCATGATGTATCAATCAAGGAATTGATGCTTATAACCTTATTTATTAACGTTGAAAAAGTTACAAACGATGAAACAAGAAAGAAAAACTCTGTCCATTGGTTTTATTGCAGGCTGCGCGATGATTCTGTCTGCAACAACAGTATATGGACAACAGTATGACACTACAAAAGTTGCGGTATTAAATGAAGTAATAGTTACTGCAACACGCAGTGAGAAAAACCTCAATGACATTGGCAGAAGTATTACTGTTATTACTTCAAACGATATCAAGAAATCAGGTGCGGGCACCGTTTCTGAGCTACTCAACCGGGAAGAAGGATTTTATATAGTGGGAGCACAACAAAATCCGGGAAGTTTAAATAGCATATTCACCCGTGGAGCTAACGGCAACCATACCGTCATCATGATTGACGGTGTCCGGATTAGCGACCCTTCTTCAACCGATAACTCCATTGACCTGTCAGAACTTTCGTTGGCTAATGTTGAGCGAATAGAAGTTGTTCGAGGTTCACATAGCACCCTTTACGGATCATCTGCAATTGGCGGAGTGATTAATATCATCACCGGCAAAAATAATCAAACACCCGGTATTCA
>JAUYBT010000069.1 GCA_030692905.1 Bacteroidales bacterium | reverse complement strand
TAATTACCGGTGCATAAGTACGGGTTGGTGAAAGCACCAGTTTTCCGGCATCGGTATTTAAACCTTCTATCGGGTCTGTTAGTCTAAGCTTGCCAGAATAGATGAGATCATAAGCCAGGGTTGTATCAAGGCTTTCAGGGTATTTTGAAGCAAGGTAAGGTACAAAAACATCGTGCCTCGCTGAAGTAAGTCCGTTACTACCCATACCACTGTTATATTCCTTTTCGTAAATGGTCTTTCCAAACGATGATAATCCGATAATAACATCGCCCTCTTTAATATTATGATTTGATATCACATCGGCTCTTTTCATCCGGGCAATAACTGTTGAATCAACAACAATAGTTCTGACAAGATCGCCTAAATCGGCTGTCTCCCCACCTGTTGACCAGATGCCAATCCCAAGGTTCCGGAGTTCTTCAAGCACCTCTTCTGTTCCATTAATGATTGCAGAAAGAACCTCTCCGGGGATATGGTTTTTATTTCGTCCGATTGTTGATGACAGTAGAATATTATCGTAAACACCAACACAAAGGAGATCATCGAGGTTCATAACGATAGCATCCTGAGCTATTCCTTTCCAGACCGAAAGATCGCCTGTCTCTTTCCAGTAAATATATGCGAGTGATGATTTGGTTCCCGCTCCGTCGGCATGCATTATATTACAGTAAGCATCATCACCACCCAGAAGGTCGGGAACTATTTTACAAAAGGCTTTAGGATACAGCCCCTTATCAATATTTTTTATAGCTGCATGCACATCCTCTTTTGCTGAAGATACGCCTCTTTTGCTGTATTTTGATTCTGTGGGCATACCTGGTAAATCAGACTGCGAAGATAAAAAAAGATTTTAGGATAAAGTTGTTACTGTTAGTTCAGTAAATGATAAATAACACAACAATAAGGCCGTAGGTCTAAAATAATTCAGGGCAGGGCAACGCCCTGATCCGGAAAATCAATATTCCTTTGAAGCCCCGTAGTGGGCGAAATAAAATGAGTTATAAAAACATGCACTAATTGGACATTTTAAATTTAACTAGTCGAAGCGGCATCCCTTTTATATTTTTCATTTTTGCCACAGCGTAAACATACCCTTTTGAGATAACGAATGTGCTTTCAGAGAAACTAAGGTCATAATCATCACAAACAAAACTGGTACGTGCTAATCGTTTGCCATTATTATCGTATGCGACAATATTGAACCTGTTACTTACAGCATCATTTTTATCAGTAAATTCGAATGCAAGAAAATTTCCATTATCATCAACGATAATATTTGAAAAGTACGGTAAATAAGGATAGTAGTTTTTAATGTCGTTATAGATGTCAGAATTGTCTAAGAATTTTTGATTTATATTTATATATCTTTGTATGTACTCGTTAGAGGTTGAAGGGAATGTTTGTATGTGCTCGTCAGAAGTTGAAGGGGTTTTCTTAAGATCCTCAATTGCTTTTATATAATTTTGTCTCATCTTTTCATAATTTTGCTTTACATCTTCTTCTGTAATTGAAACAGGCTTAATATCTATCTTAGTATTTAATTTTTCTTTCCCATCAGTGCTGTAAACTTTCATTTCCCCGGTCATGGAATTAGATATAATAAACTGCCCATCACGCAAAAAAGTAATTACGGGACGACTCATAAATGGAGAACTATAGGGAAGACGGATATTGCGTTTTGCTTTAATCGAAGTAATGAGAGAATCGACATTCTTTAAAGTAAGAATAACTCCGTAATCAGTAAAGTAATCATGAATGATGTTTTCCACACCTGAAGTAATATTTAGTCTGACTATTATATTTCTCCAACCGGTTTTCCATAAGACCATTCCATGTAATAAAATTTCTCCATTATTTATTGGCTGAAAATTTGAAGCCATGTACTTCAAAGTAATAGACTTGAAATAATTTCCATCCAGGTCAAAAAATTTCAAACGCCCGTTAACATCACAAGTGAAGATATATTTACCATCCACAACTGGCTGTATGGAAGGCAACATAGGGAACTGATTTGGTTTACCACCTTTGCTTCCGAAACTTTTTACAAAGTTCCCATCAGGTCCAAATTTCCAGATTTCATGACGGTTTTTATGGCTCATAAAAACTGATCCGTCGGGAGCAACGATGATTTTTTTGTACTGTTCTCTCTCGCCTTCCATGATTTTGAGTGTATCATAATAGAGGCTGAATAAAGATCCCCAGTTATTTTTTGCTCCATAAGTTTTTTCCTGGATCAGTTTGACAGGACCATTTTTATAAATGTCCAGTAGTTTCTGCGCTGAGCCGAAGCTTACAAAAAGTCCTGAAACCAGGATGATCAGAATTGCTTTTTTCATGATGAGGTGTATTAATATGTTATTGTTGATTGAATTACATTGCCTTTCTCATCCTGAATGATGAGAATCTGTGACTTGTCGTGCCAGAGTTTGTTCAGATCTTTTCCATCCAGGTACTCATACATAATAATTTCGGCCTCCGGTATTTTTTTGGTTACCGGTTCTCTGTCAAAGCGAAACAAAAAGATGAATCCAATTAATGATGCTGCGGCTATAACCGTTATTAACCTGAGGGAAATATTTCTCTCTTTCTTAATGAAATGAAATTTAAATTCAGGTATTGATTTCAATTCAATTTCAGGCACAACCTGGCTCAGCAAATTGTTTATCAGAGCCTTATCATCAACAGCTTTATTATAGAGAGATGTGCATTTCTCGCAATTCTTCAGATGACTTAGTATCTCATTCTCAGCAGGAAGGGCAACCTCTTTATCGATAAATTCCTGCATTTCTATTCTACTCAAACATTTCATGGTACTGAATTTTTATTGTTTTTTTAAGTCTTTCAATCGCACGCACCAGGGTTTTTCCAACTGAATTTGGATTTATTTCCATTATCTCAGCCATTTCAGAATAGGAAAAACCATTATGGTACAATAACAAAAGCTCCTTCTCCTTTTTTGTCAATTGGTCAAGCATTTCAAGTACAATGCGTTGTTTCTCATTCTTTGTATATTCTTCCTGTAAATCGCCGGATGGCTCTTCGGCTCTCACCAATAATTCTGAATCTCTTAGTTCATTTTTAGTTGAGTTGATGTGCGTTTTAAATAAATTCAGAAAAACTTTATAAAGCCATGCCCTGGGATTATCAAAAACCACATCCTTTTTAAGTTCAAGATAATACCTTAAAAAAGCCTCCTGGGTCAGATCCTCACATTTTTCAACAGAAACGTTCAACTGGCGACCGAATCGTCTTAATTCATGATAATGTTTCCTATAAACTTCATCAAAAGACATGAAGGAAAACTGCTTTAATTAACCAGGTTTAAGTGTATGACTAATGAGATTGTCTTTTGTGACAAAAAAGGCAATCAATTATTAAAAATATAAAATCGCGAAGAAAGAATCTCAGAATAATTACTTTATCCCTTTACACACCCATTCAATAGATTGTTTCAGAAGTTTTCTGAAGTTGGGATTCTCGAAAGTGGGGACATCGTGACCGCTCTGGAGGGTAACGACCCGTGCTTTGCCATATTCTTTTGTCCAGCCGATAACCGGGGTGCTGCTGGGTTCTTCGGTTGTCAGTAAAGGTGTTACACCTGCTTCAACATAGTAACCTTTATATGTTTCGTCGAAAATCTCAAAATCCTGTAATCCTTTTGTTACAGGGTGCTTTGGATTGACGATCTTGACGTTAAAATGCAGGTCGTGGATGTACGAACAAACCGCATATTCTTTACCGTTCACAGTTGTTGGTTTGTGGAAATACTTTCCACCGATGATATTAAAATATTCGGGCCAGTCATCGTAAGCACAGATGCTGTGATGTAACACCACCAAAGGCTTGCCTTGTCTTATACAGTCCGCAAAAACCTTTGCCTGTTCATCAGTAATTTTCTGCCACATGTGGTAGAAAACCAATACATCGTATTTACTTCTGTTTTCAGGTAAGAACATATCATAAGCAGCCGGCAATTCTGCTATCTGGTACGAAATATTATCGCCCAGACTGGCAAGCATCTGATTAAATTGTTCCACCTTATAACTGTGGCCGCCGGTAATGACTAGAATGCGGATTGGTTTGACGGGGGGATTAGTAGCTGATAAATTGAAAAATGAAATCAGGACAAATAAAAAAAATGACAGGAGTTTTTTCATCATAATATAATTGATTTTAATGGTATGATGGAGCTCGCCCCGATGCGTCGGGGCTCGGTTCATATTTAAAATAATAATCATATTTAAGCCCCTCCCACCTGGAGATGCTATTTTTTCGGCGACTCATAATCCGTTCTCAGTACCCTGAATTCGGTTCTTCGGTTTATCTGATGGGCAATCTCTTTCTGTTCATCGTTTGCAAGGGTATTAATGTATTGCTCTGTAAGGGCAGTACCCATTTTCAGGAATGGATTTTGTTTCACTATTTCAGAGTCAACAATTTTCGGTGTTGATTCACCATAACCTTTAGGCAACAGTCGTTGAGGCTCAATCTCTTTATCGATAAGATACTGAACAACAACCTGGGCTCTCTTTTGTGAGAGATCCTGATTATATTCTTCTGTATCACGCGAGTCGGTATGCGACATAAGTTCGATTGTCACATTCTCGTTGTCAATAAGTGTTTCAACAAGTTTGTCGAGCGAAACCATCGATTCCGGTCTAAGGTCCCATTTACCAAAGTCGTACAGAATATTGGGAAGTTCGATTGGTTTATCGATTGCTGTAAGCAGGATAGTAACCATGAATTCGCGGCTCTTCTCCTGTCCCTTGGTTGTCTCTTTCTCTTTTCCGTTAAGGTAACCTCTTTTTGAGGCAAGGAAAATATAGTCAACATCGGCTTTGAGAGCAAATTTGAAATCCCCCCCGGTACCTGTCTCGGCCTGAAGGTTCGATCCATCGCTTGCAATAAGTTGAACAAGAGAACTGGTAATTGCTGTCCCGGTTTTTTCGTCTTTAACAAGTCCTGTAACATTGAATTTCAAAGGTGGCAACTCAAAAGAATACAATTCGTCATTACCTTTTCCTTTCCGGGTTGAACTGAATATTCCACGTTCATTTCCGTTCTCGTATGTGATACCAAAATCATCGGCAAAACTGTTAACCGGTGGTTTCATATTCTGCACCACACAGCTTCCGTCAGGTTGCGGTTTTGCTTTAAAAATATCGAGGCCCCCCATTCCTATCAGCCCATCGGACGAAAAGTATAATGTGCCATCTTCTCTGACATATGGAAAGAGTTCATCGCCCGGGGTATTAATATCCGGACCAAGATTTACCGGTTTTGACCAGGCTCCTCCTCCATTGGCCTTTGTTACCTTCCAGATATCTTTTTTACCAAAACCACCTGCGATATCCGATACAAAATACAATGTTGAGCCGTCAGAAGACAGTGAAGGATGTGCAGCTACGACTGAATCGGGCAGAATTCCGATATTTTTAGGATCGCTCCATTTATCGCCTGTTTTTTTTGAGTACATAATTACACAACCCTTTTTTTCGCGTTTTCCCGCTTCACACCTTGTAAAATAGAGCTCTTTATAATCAGATGAAAATGAAGGAGTTCCTTCTTCGAACTCACTGTTGATGACTTCGACAGGAACAGGGGTGCTCCATTTTGATTTTTTATCAATCCGGCTTTCGAAGATATCTGTATAATTCTGACCGGTTGCACCATGGGTTTTATTACCAGCCGCATCATCGCGTGAGGATGTAAAATAAATCAGTCCAAAATCATCGCGTCCGTAGGCCGGGCTGAAATCAGACTCTTTTGAGTTTATGTCTTTAAGTTCATCAACCTTATATGCTTCAGGGTTCCTCAGCCATTCAAGAGCCAACTCACAGGCACGTATCTCCTGGTCAGCCTTGGCATCTGACGGAGCTACCTGTTTATATTTTTTAAATTCATCAATTGCCATCTGGTGCTTACCGTTTTTCTTCAGTGATTCCGCAAGCCAATACTGGGCTTCGGGTTTTGAATATGAGGATTTAACTGCCAGTTTGTACCATGTCTCGGCATTTTTCGGATCATTGATCATGCGGTAACATTCGGCAATCATAAACACCAGTTCGGTTCTTGAATTTTTATCCGTTTTCTTGGTTTTTGAATATGTATTCTTAAACTGATCTATCGCATCGAAATACTCCCCGGCACTGAAGGAGGAATAGGCTCTCTCTGCTTTTCGCTTCTGTGCTGTAACTTCCGGAGAAGTTACAATAATCAACATTATGATCAGCAATAATAATCGTTTCATAATTCTGCCTTCAATTTGACCATAAAAGTAATCAATTTAAGTAATTCTGGTAATAATAATTAACGTGGCCACTCCACAATTATTATAATTAAAAAGGATCCCTGAATCAGGAATCCTTCTACTCAAAGCATGAAAAAAAACTAACCAACCTTTATCTTGTGAAAAGTAATTCCCTGTATTTGGGAAGCGGCCATATCTCATTATCAACAATGAGTTCAAGTTTGTCGATATGCGTACGGATCTCTTCCAGGTAAGGTTTAACATTATTTTCATAAGCTAACGCCATTTTATAAGAGCCCTCAATCACATTAGCCTTTTTACGTTCCTCGATCATCTCATTGACCAGTTTCTTGATATTTGATATATGATCTGAGATAGTCACTATCACCTCTTTGCGGGCGCCTGCAAGTCTTTCAAACTCAATATCATTAAAAACCTCCTTAAGACTTTTAACGTTATCTAAAAGAGATGTCATATATCTGATAGCAGTCGGAACGATGTGATTGATAGCAAGATCACCCAGAACGCGGGCTTCAATCTGGACCTTCTTAGTGAATTTCTCATATTCGACTTCTACGCGGCTTTCTAGTTCTTTATCGGTAAAGATACCTGTTCCAATAAGTACATCCCTGGATTTTTCAGTGAGATAACGGCTGATTGATTCAGGAACGCTGACAATATTGGAAAGGCCTCTTTCCTGTGCTTCCTGATGCCATTCCTTACTGTAGCCATCGCCTTCAAATAACACCCGTTCCGACTCAAGAATGTATTTCTTCAGCACCTGAAAAATGGCCTCATCCTTGTTTCTTCCCTTTTTAATAATAATGAGATCAACATCTTTTTTAAATTGTGTCAGCTGGTGAGCTACAGCAGCATTCAGGACTATCATGGATGCGCTGCAATTAGCTGAGGAACCTACAGCCCTGAACTCAAACCTGTTGCCGGTGAAAGCAAAAGGAGAAGTCCGGTTCCTGTCGGTATTGTCGAGCAGAATTTCAGGTATTTTACCAATTCCCAGTTTAAGTTCCGTCTTTTGAGCCGGGGTCATCTTCCTATCAGTCACTTTTCTTGCAATATTCTCAAGCATGTTTGTCAGGTAAGTACCCACGAAGACAGAGATTATTGTCGGAGGAGCCTCATGACCCCCAAGCCGGTAAGAGTTTGACTCGTTCATTACTGATGCTCTGAGAACTTCATTGTTATCATTGACAGCCTTAATGACATTTACAAGAAAAGTAAGGAACTGAAGATTTGTTTTCGGGTTTTTCCCGGGAGATAAAAGATTAACTCCTGTGTTGGTAGCCATCGACCAGTTATTGTGTTTCCCTGAACCGTTTATTCCGGCAAATGGTTTCTCGTGAAATAAAACTCTGAATTTATGTTTGCGGGCAACCCTCTTCATTATATCCATAAGCAGCTGATTATGATCAACTGCAAGGTTTACCTCCTCAAAGATCGGGGCACATTCGAACTGATTCGGGGCCACTTCATTATGACGTGTTTTAACAGGAATTCCAAGCTTATAAGACTCGCACTCAAAATCTTCCATAAAAGACATCACTCTTTCCGGAATGGATCCGAAATAATGGTCAGAAAGCTGCTGATCTTTAGATGACTGATGACCCATAAGGGTTCTTTCAGCAAGCATTAGATCGGGTCGGGCATAATATAGTGCTTCATCGATAAGAAAATACTCCTGTTCGATCCCGAGGGTACCTATTACCTTGTTTACATCTTTATCGAAATACTGGCAAACCTCAACAGCAGCTCTATCAAGTTCTGACAAAGCCTTCAGAAGTGGTGCCTTGTAATCAAGAGCCTCTCCTGTATATGATACAAATATTGTTGGTATACAAAGGGTGGTCCCGACAATAAAAACAGGTGAAGAAACATCCCATGCAGTGTATCCTCTGGCTTCAAATGTATTACGGATACCCCCGCTTGGGAAACTTGAAGCATCCGGTTCTGATTGAACAAGAACTTCTCCGGAAAAATTTTCAACGATCTGCCCGTTGTCTCCAACCTCAATGAATCCGTCATGTTTTTCTGCTGTTCCGTCTGTAAGAGGGTGAAACCAGTGAGTATAATGTGTAACTCCTTTCCCGATAGCCCACGCTTTAAGTCCGGTTGCAACCTGGTCAGCTTCCTGCCGGTTCAGTGATTTACCTTCATTAATAGCACGTTTCACTACTTTATATGCCTCCTTGGACAGGTAATGCTCCATTTTTTGAAGATCAAAAACATTTTCTCCGAAGTATTCGGATACAATTTTCGATGGTGTAGTAACTTTAACGGGGTCCCTGTTGAATACCTCTCTTAATGCACTAAATCTGAGTTCTGCCATTTTTATAAATATTTTTTTTACAAAAATAGCTATTTTTTAATATACACTCTATTTTTTATCTATTATATTTATTTTTTATACGTTTTTTTATCAACACCCCCCCCATTTTTTAATGCCTATTTCTATATTTTATATGTTTTTTAGTGAATTGAATTATTTTTTGGACCTCCTTCTCTTTTCCCATGAAGTGTTGGGAAATGGCTTAAATGCCACATTCTGCCTTTTTTAACTGCCCATAGAAGGACTTTTTAAAATCAACAGCAACCACCTTAAACTCAGGTGTTAGTGTATACTCATCACCGACATTGCTGGTGCAGAGAAAGCGTGATAAAAACTCCGCACAAAATTTTGCAATCGTAAGAAAAATAGTCTTGAACCTACTTAAACAAGAAGACTCAAAAAAGTTGAGCCTCAGAACAAAAAGGCTTAAAGCTGGATGGGATAACAACTTCTTGTTGAAAATCCTAAAAATATGAGTGTCGTCAATCAGTAATAAAATCAAATCCGGGTTGGTTAAAGTATAATTGTACGATGGGCATTAAAGACTCATAGTTGCTGCGATGAGTTTCAATTAAAAGTAATGATTTAGTGATACAGAAAAGGAAGTATGAGATTCCTCGCTGGCGCTCGGAATGACAATTCCGAATGGAGCCGAAGCCCTGAGCAAAGCCTTTAGATTTACCCCCTAATTATGATTTAAAATTTTAATGACGATGAAAATTTTTCCTTTTTGTTCTTTTTTTATTGAAATGTATTAATATGCTGATAAATCAACACCAGTAGTGGCGCATTATGAGCGAAGCCAGGGAAGAGACCTAGCCTTCGATACAATCCACTACTGGTTTTATTGAACAAGCTTCAAATAGTAATTTGGGTAAGACCCTTTATACAAGGCTTTGAAAGTGTTCAATAAGTGTTGATTCATTCTTAAATTTAAAAAGAACGCGTATGCAAATTAAACATTTTATTGGTATTGATGTATCAAAAGATACACTAGATTTTAGTGTAGTGGTTGATGGGAAAGATATCCAGCACTACTGTATTAAAAATATTACTAAAGAGATAAAATCAACCGTAAACAAGATTATGAAGGCTTTTGGGGCCACAGTTGATGATACAATCTTTTGTATGGAACACACAGGAATGTACAATCTTCCTTTGGTAAAATGGCTTCAGAGTCAACAAGGTAAAATGTGGTTGGAATCAGGAGTTCATATTCGAAAAACCTTAGGGATGGTTCGCGGTAAAAACGATAAGGTTGATAGTGCCCGGATCGCAATGTATGCTTTTACAAACCGACATCAAATCAGATTATGGAAAGCACCAAGAAAAGTGATTGAAAGAATCGCAGCATTATTATCTCAACGATCGAGGCTTATAAAAGCGAAAAAACAGCTAAATACAGCTAATCAGGAACAAAGAAAGTTCCTGGATAAAGATATAATGAGCAGTCTCAACAAGTACACCTCTAAGACAGTTATTGTTATTGATAACCAAATAGAAGCCATAGAAGAAGAAATTTTGGGGCTATTAAAAGAAGATGAAAAGTTGAATCGTATGTACAAAATCATTACCAGTGTAAATGGAATAGGTTTTGTAACAGCTTCTTATATATTAGTAACTACTAATGAGTTTATTAATATAAATAACCCTAAAAAGTACGCATGCTACAGTGGAGTGGTCCCGTTCGAACACAGTTCTGGATCCAGCGTAAGAGGTAGAACCAGAGTGTCGCAAATGGCTAACAAAAACATTAAAACATTGCTTCATATGGCAGCATTATCAACAATACAAATGCAAGGAGATTTACAAGAATATTATAATCGTAAGGTAGCCGAAGGCAAAAATAAAATGAGTGTGATAAATGCTATAAGAAACAAACTCGTGTTGAGAATTTTTGCCTGTATAAACCAAGACAGAGAGTATGAAAAAATTTATTGTTATAAATTTGGATAAACCATAGTAATCGAAGGGGAGGCGAAATGAGGAATCTCCACTTCAAGCAATAGGAATATTTTAATATTACAGTTGTCATAAAACTTGGTGTGCAAATTTGTATGGGGACTCGAAATGACCGTTTACTTTATAAAATGCGCTGCAACTCCAGACCAGAATTAACCTTACTTGTAGTGTCATTGCGATCCCGCTAAGCGGGAGAAGCAATCCTTCCCTCCCATCCAGTAATAGCAATTAACAATCACATTCTATGAGCT
>JAUYBT010000058.1 GCA_030692905.1 Bacteroidales bacterium | reverse complement strand
TCTTTAACACTGGTAATAATAGCTTTAAGCTCTTTTCTGTCTGCAAATTCAACATCTTCCTCTCCAAAATCCAGTTCAAGTTCAATGAGCGAAGCAAAATTAAGCAGTTCAGATCTTAGCCTGCCTATCTCTGATGAGAATCCACCACGCATCTGGTTTAATGCTACTTTATGAGCTGACCTGGTTGTTGATGCTATGATGTCGGCAACTGCTTCAGCCTGGGAAAGATCTATTCGTCCATTCAAAAAAGCCCTTTGAGTAAACTCACCCGGTTTTGCAGAAATGGCGCCATTTGTTATTAACAACTCAAGAATTTTCTTTAAAATGTAGGGAGAGGCATGACATGATATTTCAACAGAGTTCTCACCAGTATAGGAGTGAGGCACCCTGAAAACACTTACCAGAACCTCATCAATAATTTCTTCTCCTGAACAGATATCGCCAAATACAATCGTAAAACCTTTCTGATCAGTTATTTTAATGCTTTTATCTAAAGGGAAAAATATCTTCTCACAGATACCTATGCTTTGTGAACCGCTGATTCTGATTACTGCAATTGCACCTCCAACTCCAGTTGCCGGTGCACATATAGTTTCTTCCGATCTGATCATTTGTTATCCCTGATACGCAGCAAATGTATGAAACTTAATTGAGGTGATAAAACTTGTTACACCTGTTGCCTAATGCCTGTTGCCTGAAGCCTGATCTAGAATTATGATAATTATTACCCGATTATATCGAAAAGCCAATAATATTTGGGTATTTTTGAAATTCCAGTTGAAATGTAATGGACTGAATTTTTAAAAACATTTTTTCATTAAATCATTAATTATCTTATATTTATGAGCGTTCTGTTAAATAGAGACTCTATAGTTATTGTTCAGGGGTTTACAGGAAGTGAGGGTACTTTTCATGCTACCCAAATGATCGAATATGGCACAAAAGTAGTTGGAGGAGTTACACCCGGAAAAGGAGGCCGGTTACATCTTAATTTGCCGGTTTTTAATACTGTAAGAGAAGCTGTTGCTAATACAGCCGCTGATGTATCGGTTATTTTTGTGCCTCCATCCTTTGCAGCCGATGCCATTCTTGAGGCAGCCGACGGAGGAATTAAACTTATTGTAGCAATAACCGAAGGGATTCCTGTTTCTGATATGGTATCAGTTAAGGAACATCTTAAGTCATTTAATTGCAGGTTGATCGGACCAAATTGTCCGGGTATTATAACACCGGGTGAAGCAAAGGTTGGAATAATGCCTGGGTTCATTCACAAAAAAGGTTCAATAGGTATCATTTCACGATCGGGCACTTTAACATATGAGGCTGTGGACCAGGTTACCAAGATGGGACTGGGCCAGTCGACATGTATCGGGATTGGTGGCGATCCAATTGTGGGAACTACAACACTTGATGCAGTCAAATTGATGATGGAAGATAAAGATACCGAAGCAATCGTAGTCATCGGAGAGATCGGTGGAAATATGGAAACCGAAGCTGCTGAATGGATTAGAGATAACAGTACCAAACCTGTTATCGGATTTATTGCCGGACAAACTGCACCAAAAGGTCGTAAAATGGGCCATGCCGGCGCCATAATAGGAGGGAAGACCGATACTGCTGCTGCAAAAATGGAAATAATGAAACAATGTGGCATCCATGTTGTTCAGTCACCAGCCGATATTGGAACTACAGTATTTAAAGTATTTAAAGCATTAAACGATATAAAGACTTTATAGATTTTACAGACTTTAAGGACTTTCTTCTATATTTGCTCAAATTTTAATCTGAACAGAAATGAAATTACTGGAAGGAAAAACAGCTCTGATTACCGGCGCATCCCGGGGAATAGGTAAGTCAATAGCTCATAGATTTGCACTGGAGGGTGCTGATATTGCTATTACCAATATCGTGGATGATGAAGAGTTTAAAACAACAATCAAAGAAATTGAAGCCCTGGGGGTGAAAGCAAAAGGCTACGTGTCAAATGCTGCCAGTTTTGAAGATTCCCAGCGTGTAATAAATGAAGTAGTTAAAGATTTCAGCAGGATTGATATACTCGTTAATAATGCAGGAATCACAAGGGATACATTGCTGATGCGTATGACTGAGGATCAATGGGATTCCGTTATAGCAGTGAACCTTAAGTCGGTCTTTAATCTCACGAAAGCCGTTCTTCAGACAATGCTTAAACAAAAAAGTGGTTCGATCATCAACATGAGTTCTGTAGTTGGTGTTTCGGGCAATGCAGGGCAGAGCAACTACTCTGCTTCAAAAGCGGGTATCATAGGTTTTACAAAAAGTGTTGCCAAAGAGGTTGGATCAAGAAATATAAGATGCAATGCTATTGCTCCGGGGTTTATCCTGACTGAAATGACAGAAAAATTACCGGAAGATGTAAAAAATGAATGGACAAATAAAATACCACTCAGACGTGGCGGAACCCCTGAGGATGTAGCAAATACAGCATTATTTCTTGCTTCAGAACTCTCTTCTTACGTAAGCGGACAAACAATTCATGTCTGCGGAGGTATGTTAACTTAAAAATATTTATTATCTTTACAATCCGCAGGGCGCCCATCCTTTTAGCACGAGGAAATGCAGCGAGACATATTTATTCCACACTTATTTTAAAAGGGCGCCCTGCTTCTTTTTTTATAGACTGCTGATCAATGCACAACACTATCTTCTTTTTAATTCTCATAATTCCTGTAACCGGATTTATAGTTGAAAGATATCTTGATCATCTTAATACAATAATGTGGTCAGATACTCTCCCCGAAAAACTTAAGGGAATTTGTGATGAGGAGGAATACAGAAAAACCCAGTTATATCAAAAAGACAATAACAGGTTATCATTCTGGTCATCCTCATTTAATCTTGCGGTGATATTAGTTATGATTATCGCCGGAGGTTTTGCTATGATTGATACTCTTGCCAGAACATTCAGCATGAATACGGTTATTATCTCACTCGTATTCTTCGGAATAATAGGTTTTGCCTCCGATCTTATAAATATACCATTCAGCTGTTATGATACTTTTGTGATAGAAAAAAAGTATGGATTTAACACTATGACTTTCAGAACGTTCATCACCGACCATATAAAATCATGGTTTATCGCTCTTCTGGTCGGAATACC
>JAUYBT010000015.1 GCA_030692905.1 Bacteroidales bacterium | reverse complement strand
GGAGAATTAAGCAGGCGTGAAAGACAGTAATCCTTACCCAGAGAGTTAAATGCTTTTTCACCGTATCCTGTTGCCCTGCTGTCGCACCAGATTATTGAAGGACGCAGTACTTTATTATTAATGTCAACTGTAACAAGTCCGTGCATCTGGTAAGAAATCCCTATCGCACCAATATCATCTTTTTTCTGTCCCAGTTTTCCTGTACAGGTGACAATTGCTGCTTTAAGATTTGTCCACCATATCTCAGTATCCTGTTCTGCCCAGCCTGGTTTCAGGGCAATGATCTTCATTTCATCAGAAGGATAAAATGCTGTTGCCAGACATTTGCCCGAATCACCATCAATTACTGAAGCCTTAACGGAAGAGCTTCCTAAATCTATTCCAAGTAATAACATATTATCAAGTTTTTTGTGACCATTTTACTATCTTTTATGATTTCTTGTTTTTTAATGACGATTCGCGAACAATAAGGCTATGCTTTAAAACAATGATGCTTAAATTATCTGACCGTGAACTCGTTAATTTATTGATAAGTGATGTGGCAGCAATTTCACCGATCTCCCTGGCGGGGTAATCAACTGTCGTAAGATTAGGCTGAACCACTTTGCTGATTGGTTCATTATTGAAGCCTACAACGGCAATTTCGTCAGGTATTTTTATGCCTGCCTTTCCTAACTCAACAATTGTTGCCACAGCCGAGGTGTCATTAGCAGTGAATATGCCGTCGGGTCGCGACTTCATATTAAGAATCTTTTTTGCAGTGTCAATACCAGCCTGTTCGTTCAAGTCGCTTATTATTACCATCTTCTGATCAAAAAGAATTCCATTGTCGGCAAGGGCTTGCTTATAGCCCCGGAAACGATCAGCATAAACATTTCGCAAAAGGTTTCCGGTGAGATGGACAATCCGCTTGCATCCCTGATCAATTAAATGATATGTTGCTTCATACCCTGCCTTATAATTATCGATCACTACACTCATGCAACCACTACATTCCGAAACACGGTCGAAAAAAACAACCGGAATATTCTTATTCAATAAAACATTAAAATGATCTATGTTTTTTGTATCAAATGCCAGTGATACCAATAACCCATCTACCCGGCTGTTGAAGAGAGTGGTAACACATGAGATCTCCTGCTTTCCTGACTCCTGCGACTGACTTATAATCAATCCATAACCATGCTGGTTGGTAACTTTTTCCATGCCGGCAATGACTGTTGCCATGAAATAACTGTTAAGTTTAGGAACAACTACTCCTATTGTATTTGTATGTTTTTGCCGGAGATTACTGGCAAATTTGTTCCGCTGATACCCCATTTCATGCGCTGTAGCCTTGATTTTCTTTATTGTTTCCTTACGGATATGCGGATGATCTTTCAGTCCCCTGCTTACTGTTGATGGTGAAATTTTAAGGGCGTTTGCCACATCATAAATGGTAACATCTTTGTTGCTTTTCATCTTAGATCTGATTATTAACAAAAATAGAACAAAAAGAGAGATTGTGAAATAAAAATATAATATATCTGCAATCGGTTGCATTTAATAATTTCAACCGATTGCAATATTATTAAATTTAATTACTTTTATCAGGTTGATCTATATCTGGCTCTAAAACAAAAAAGAGTAGTTTCGGCAAGAAATATCCTTTGCTGTTTGACCAGAACCTTCAACCAAAAAAAACTTACTGGGTAGCTGTAAAATTCTGAATCGTTTTAAAGTAAAATAGCTCACAATCAGTACTTATACAAATTAATTAAACCCGGACAATGAAAAAAATTTCTGTTATGTTTCAAAAAAAGTTACTTATAGCTGTCCTCTGTATAGTTACATTAAGCAGCTATTCCCAGAAACTTGCCACACTTGAGGTAGAACTTACAAAGGTAACTTTCGGACTGGATATTCCTGTAAGTATCAATCTTGATGAGATTACTTATCTCCCGGATTCTATTTTAAACCTTCTTGAGATAAAGGGAAATAAAAGGACTGCAATTCCATTTCAGATAGAAAAGGGCGATCCCAGGAGATTGTACTGGATCGTAAAAACTGAAGAGGGATCACCCGGAAAACACCTCTTCGAGCTGGTTAAAGGAAGAGCAACCCAATCTTTAGTAGTTCAGGCAACAACAAATGACGGTACTTTAACCATTCACAAGGGTGAGCAGAACCTGCTCCAGTACTATTTCAAAACAGTTTATCCTCCAAAAGGTGTTGATAGCGCATATAGAAGAAGTGGATTTATTCATCCCTTATGGTCGCCTCACGGACAGGTACTTACACGCATTCAGCCACCCGATCATCGCCATCATTACGGCATCTGGAATCCATGGACTCATGTAGAGTATGAAGGAGACACAATAGACTTCTGGAATATAAATTCAAAACAGGGAACTGTTCGCTTTGCAAAATTCGTCTCCATTGAGGACGGTTCAGTTTTTTCTGAATTTGATGCTTTACACGAACATGTAGTGTTTAAAAAGGGCGGTGGAGAAAAAGTAGCCATGAATGAGTTGCAAAGCATAAAAGTGTATCGTCCGCAGGATAACAAGGATTTTTTTGTTGTAGATTTCACCTTTCAGATGACCCCTGCTTATGAGAGCCCTGTTAAGCTTCTTGAATACCGGTATGCCGGTTTCGGGTGGAGAACAACTGAGAAGTGGGATAATAAAAACAGTATGGTTCTAACTTCAGAAGGCAAAACACGAAAAGAGGCTGACGGCTCCAAAGCCCGATGGTGTATTGTTCAGGGAGCAATTGATGACGATTACGCAGGTGTTGTGATGATGTCATTTCCCACTAATTACAATTACCCGGAACCTCTGCGTATCTGGCCTGAAAATCAATATAACAGGGGTGATATGTTTGCAAACTTTTGTCCGACAAAGGATATGGACTGGTTATTAAAACCCCGGCAGAATTACATTCTTAAATACAGGTTACTGGTTTATAATGGGCATGTAGATAAAGATAAGGCTGAAAGTGCATGGCAATATTTTGCTTACCCACCCAAGGTTACTGTTAAAATTGAAAAACAGTAACTGCTTAATATTAATTATTTTTAATGCAATCGGTTGCAGATTATAATATTTTTTTATATATTTGACTTCTCATGCTGGATTTTCGATGGTTTTGATCTGTCATAAGTATATTTTACCGGTATGACAGGATCAAAAGTGTAGTTAGATAAGTATAAAATGAATTACCTGATTGGCTCACTTTCTTTGTTTGTTTAATTTTAATTCTAGATATTTATTAAATGTTTGAACCTATTTAATATGATTGCCTATGGGATAAACAAAGAAAACAAAAGGCGAAAGATGTTTGCAGCATCCTTCGCCAAGATAAATTATCTGTCTAACTGAAATTAAAACTAACCATTTAACACAACAAAGTTATGAAAAAAATCCAATTTCCATTACCAGGTAATAAGTGTTTTTACCTGACTAAACTACTCCTCTTCATGAAACTAACTACTTTTTTATTATTCATCAATTTGGTAAGCTTTGCCGCTACCGGGTATTCCCAGGCTGAAAAGGTTACAATTCAATTGAAAAATGGAAGCTTGAAAGACTTGTTTAGTACTGTAGAGCAACAGACATCTTATAAATTTCTATACAGGGATGATGCTGTTGAAAATATCCTGGTAAACCTTGATGAAGTGGCTGAGCCACTTGACAATATCCTGAACCAGATATTGGATGGATCCAAGTTTACCTATAAAATTTTGGCCAATTATCTTATTGTAATAGCTCCCAGGGAACTGTTACAACAACAAAAAATAACCGGTACTGTTACCGATGAAACCGGAAGTCCATTGCCAGGAGTTAATATCCAGGTCGAAGGTACAACCTTTGGTGCCATTTCTGATGCCAGCGGGGAATACTCAATAGATATACCAAATGATAATGCCGTACTCATCTTTTCCTTTATAGGGTATACTACTCAGAAAGTATCTGCTACCGGGAGAACTATTATCGACATTACATTAGTTCCCTCTTTGGCGAGTTTGGAAGAAGTTGTGGTTATTGGGTATGGTTCTGTCAGGAAATCAGACCTGACGGGAACGGTTTCCAGTGTAAGTACAGATAAAACAAGGGATATTCCTAATACCAACGTTTTGCAGTCTCTGCAAGGAAGTGTAGCCGGGTTAAATGTTGTTACTCCTGACCAGCCAGGGGAAAATCCAGCAATTGATATTCGTGGTATAAATTCACTTTCAGCAGGGAATACTCCCTTAATCGTAGTAGATGGGATAATTTACAATGGTTCCTTAAATGACTTTAGTGTAAGTGATATTAAGAAAATTGATATTTTAAAAGATGCCAGTGCAGCTGCAGTTTATGGCTCAAGATCATCGAATGGGGTTATTATACTCACTACGAAAATGGGGACTACCAGCAAACCATTGTTTAATTTTAATTCATATTACGGGATATCAGTACCTACGTATCTGGTACCTGTAATGGATGGACCCGGATATATCCAAAAGATACTGGATTTTAGAAGCTCTGTTGGAATGGAAGCTGATCCTGCTAAAATTGAGGATTATCTCGGAATTACTGAAGTTGAGAATTATAGAAACGGGAAAAGTATAGATTGGTACGATCATATAGTCAAACCCGGAGCAACTCAAAATTACGACTTAAATGTTTCAGGCCAGACTGATAAAACAAATTATTACCTGTCAGTCACCCATTATAATCAAAAGGGAATTGTTGAAAATGATAATTTCAAAAGGACAACAGTTAAAGCAAATTTCACCAATAAAATTACTGATTGGTACTCCATTTCTTTGAGGACAGCTTTCTCTTCGATGGATTATTCGGGTGTTCGTGCTGGTTTAAATTACGGTTTGAGTCCGTATGGAGTATATTGGGAAGATGAAGCCCGGGGCATATACAAAGAATTGCCAATGGATGATATCTATCCACACCCGATGATGAATACTTTTATAGATAACAAAGATATAAGAACAAGTGTTTTGGGAATTGCTTCAAGCGAATTGAATATACCTTTTATTGAAGGTTTGAAATGGACAATGAATTACTCAAATAACCTTCGGAATCAAAAAGTAAATAACTTCTGGGATAACACTTTACAGGCAGGTAATGGTAAGACTTTAAATGGCAGTGCTCAAAAAGGAAGCTATGATAATTATGACTGGACCCTCGATAATATTATCAACTACAACAGAGAATTCCTGGATGTCCATTCTGTCGATGTTACTCTTTTGTATAGCCGGGAATATCAAAAATATGAAAGTACTTATGCAGAAGGAAATGATTTTTTTAATCAGGCATTGGGATATAATAACCTGAATATGGCGAAAGTACAACGAATTGAATCTGATTATCAGGACCAGAATAGTGTTGCATATATGGCGCGGCTTAACTACATATACAATAATAAATATTCCCTTACGGCAACCATCAGGAAGGATGGGTTTTCCGGCTTTGCCAACAATAATAAATATGCGACATTTCCCTCTGTAGCCTTTGCCTGGACAGCATCAAATGAAAATTTCATGAAAAACATAAAATGGATAACCATGCTGAAAACAAGAATTTCCTATGGAGCGAACGGTAATCAGTCATTAGGACGATACCAGACTTTAGCCAGAATAGCAAATTCTCAATATGTATTTGGAGATGGGGGAAGCACTGCTACAACAACCTATTTAGTATCTATGGCCAATAGTGATCTTGGATGGGAAACAACAAAAGTTATAAATCTCGGTGTTGATTTAGGTTTAATTAATAATAGACTGGATGGAAGCATTGATATCTATTCTTCCAATACTTATAATATATTACTTAACAGAAATATCCCAGCTGCATCGGGTTATAGTTCGGTTTGGACGAACATAGGAAAAGTTCATAATCAGGGGGTTGAAATAGCGTTGAATTCCAGGAATATTCAAAAAAAGGATTTTGAATGGGAAACCGGATTTGTTTTTTCTTTGAACAGAAACCGGATTGACGAATTACTTGGAGAAGATATGGATGGAGATGGCAAGGAAGATGATAATCTGGTCAATTCCTGGTTCATCGGCAAACCTTTGGGGGTAATTTATGGTTATAAAACCAACGGTATCTATCAATTGGACGACACTGACATCCCCAGTGGTTTTGTTCCAGGTGATTTTCGTCTGGTTGATACGGATAATGACGGTGAATTAACACCTAAAGACCGGACAATTCTGGGATCAAGATTGCCGAACTACACCTTTAGTATTGCTAATACATTGAGATACAAAAGTTTTTCATTATATCTATTAATTAGCTCTATTCAGGGTGGAGGAAAAGATAATTATTATGTGGGGAATAATATAGCTATGCATGATGTTAATAACGCTATGTCAACATGGACAGAAAGATTAAACATACAAGATGTGCCGTACTGGACACCTGAAAATCCATCGAATGAATTTTCCAGAATAAATTATATGCCAAACCGTAGTCATCCCTATCTGGAAGACCGAAGTTTTGTAAAGCTTCAGGATGTTAATTTAGCCTACATATTCGACAAAGCAACATTAGAAAAAATCCATTTACAGGGATTACGTTTTTACGTTAGCGGAAAAAATATTTTTACCTGGACGAAGTGGACAGGATATGATCCTGAAAACAGTACCACAATCGGGGATTTTCCAATGCTAAGGACTTTCACTTTTGGCGTTGATTTAAAGTTTTAAAATTAAAAAGATTACAAAATGAAAAAAATAAGGAACTTTACAATTAAGGTATTTTGTATCACTGTTTTAGTTACATCTCTTTTTTCTTCATGTGAGGATAACTATCTTCAGGAAATACCCAAAGGCTTTTTAAGCCCGGAAAATACTTATACTGACATTGAGGGTTTTGAAAGTGGCATTAATGATTTATATCGCCTTTCACGAAATATCGGAACACATCCTGAATTTATTTCAGGGATGGTTAGTACTGAAAGAGATAAAGGTATGACTGTTTTGTATGGGGCAGGTACTGATTTATGCTGGTATTGGAATAAAGTTGATTACTTTAGCAATTATACGACTGTAAATTCTTTTAACGCTATTCCACAAAATTATTGGATAATTTTCTATTCGCTTATAAAAGGGGCAAATGTTATGATTACCCGTTCCGATGCTGAGGAAATGAAATGGGATAATGAAAATGACAAACTGCTGATTCAGGCCAAAGCACGGTTTTTCAGGGCACTGGCGTATCGTTACCTGGTACACCTTTTTGGTGACGTTCCTATTATTGAAAAGGAAATTACCAGCCCTAAACTCGATTTTATCCGAAATTCAAAATCGGAAGTGTACAACTTTATATTAGCAGATTTGGAGTTTGCTTCTCAATATTTGCCAGTTGCAAACAACAAGGATGGCCAACTAACCAAAGCTGCGGCAGACCACTTATTGGCAGAAATGTACATATCAACCGGTGAATATGACAAATCCATCCAGGCTTCATCGCGAATAATAAACGATTCGCAATATCACCTGATGACCGAACGTTTTGGAACAATGACGGATAAACCCGGTGATGTTTTCTGGGATCTTTTCCGTTTCGGAAATCAAAATAACACAGCAAATAAAGAAGTAATCTGGGCCTGGCAAGTTGAGTTCAATGTGCCAGGAGGTGAGGCTACGAATAATATAGAGAGGCAATGGGGGCCTTTTTTGGAACAACTAAAAGCTGCTGATGGTAAGGCAGCCATACTGAAAGATGAGTTTTTAGGCCGGCCCGTTGGTTTTGTAAGACCAACCATTTACATGGAATATACCATTTGGCAAAGTGACTGGAACAATGATATCAGAAATTCTGAATATAACATGCAACGAAAATTCTACGTAAATAATCCGGCATCAGCTAATTATGGACAGGTAATTATTCCAAAGCCAGCCGATACGCTTAGAAGACATTTTGTTTATGTAAAAAAAGCTTCTCATCCAGAAGGGCATCCACAGGGATATGATACAGAGGGAAGATTATATAGCGATGTTTATGCTATACGCTTTGCTGAAACTTATCTGTTGCGGGCAGAAGCATATTTGAACAAAGGAGAAAAAGATAAGGCAGCTGCAGATATTAATGTTGTGAGAAGCAGGGCAAAAGCAACACCGGTAGATCCGTCAAAAGTTGATATAGATTATATCCTTGATGAAAGGGCTCGCGAACTCTTAATTGAAGAACCACGCAGGTTAACACTCGCGAGGTTAGGATTGTTGGATGACAGGGTCAAAAAATATAATCAGGTATCTGCACCATCAATTCAGGAGTTCAATAATTTATGGCCAATTCCGCAAACCGAAATTGATGCAAATGTGGGTGCAGAACTCAAACAGAACCCGGGGTATTAGACTATAAAAAGGGATTTATTTTGAAAGAGATGTATAGCTTTTTTTGTTATTGGTTTGGTTAGCTAGATTTAAGTCGCTTTGTTTAGGGGCAGTTTTTTTCTTTTTATATTACCTGAAAAATTGGAAATCATGATTAACATGTTGTTGCCTTCACTGTTCTCAGGCATTTTAAGCTGTTCTCAACCGGCAATTCAGCCGGAAGAAAGCAAGGTGCAGCAAAAGCCAAACGTGCTTTTTATCTGTGTAGATGATTTACGCCCCGAGTTGGGTTGTTACGGTAAAACTTATATCAAATCGCCGAACATTGATAAACTGGCAGCATCCGGAACGGTTTTTACTAACCATTTTGTACAGGTCCCTACCAGCGGGGCTTCGCGATGCTGTTTGTTAACAGGTATGTTTCCCAAAACTGCAGGATACCTAAGCAACGAAGCTTGCCGCGAGTTTATATCCGGGAAACCGGAGACTGAGGTTCCTGAAACCTTTATTCATCATTTAAGGCGAAACGGATATTATACGGTCGGAATCGGAAAAATCAGTCATTATGTCGATGGGCTTTTGTATGGGTACACCGATCCGGTGGGGACTGAGTATGAACTACCCCACAGTTGGGACGAAATGCTGTTTAACCCTGCCAAATGGGAGACCGGATGGAACGCTTTTTTTGGCTATGCCGATGGTAGCAACCGGCAAAACAGAAACGAACAGGTGAAACCTTACGAGATGGGTAATGTGGATGACATGGGTTATCCCGATGGATATACGGCCAAACTTGCTATTCAAAAACTGGACGAACTGGCTAAAATGGATAAACCTTTCTTTCTGGCTGTAGGGTTTTTTAAACCTCACCTTCCATTTACCGCACCAAAAAAATATTGGGATTTATATAACGAAGATGAAATTCCTTTGTCACCGACACAATTTATCCCTGAGAATGTAAACAAAGCCAGTTTACACTCAAGCAGTGAATTTAACCAGTACAAACTGGGAGAAGAAAAAGCTTCTCTGAATGCTCCGGTTTCTGATGAATATGCCAGAAAGGTCAGGCACGCGTACTTTGCGTGTGTGAGTTATATCGATGCACTGATTGGAAAGTTGCTGGAAGAAATTGAAAAACAGGGTTTGTCAGAAAATACAGTAATTGTGCTTTGGGGCGATCATGGCTGGCATCTGGGCGACCAGCTAGTTTGGGGAAAACATACCATTTTTGAACAGGCTTTAAAAAGCGCCTTTATCATCAGGGTTCCCGGGCAAAAGGGAGGCACACACATAAACCAGGTGGTGAGCACTGTCGATATTTATCCAACTATTGTAGATTTGTGTGGCCTGAACATGCCAATGGAAACCGATGGAAAAAGTTTAGTGCCGTTACTGAGCAATCCGCTTGCACAATGGGACAATGTTTCTTACGGTTATTACCGAGATGGAATTTCGCTACGTACTGAACGGTACCGGCTCACCAGATATTTCAGGAAAGAGGAGCCGGTGGTTGAACTGTACGACCATCAAACTGACCCAAACGAGACCAAAAATATTGCTGCTGAAAATCCTAAAATTGTTGAAAGTTTAATGCCGCTTTGGGAAAAAGGGAATACCGGATTGTATAAAAAGTAAATTATTTTTGTTTTTCTCTGTATCACGCTGTGATCCTCTGTGGATCTCTGTGTAAGTTCTTTTATTAACACAGAGATCAAATATACGAAAATAGGTTCAGCACTTTAACTGTATAAGTTCAGTAATTTTTTGTAAATTCCGGAGGTTTAAAACCATTATTTTAATGATTAAAGGATGAAAGAAGATTCAATATCGAGAAGGAGGTTTATTGACAGATCAGTTAAGGCAACAATCATGTCATCAATAGCACTCAGAGGATTTCCGACAATAGTTCCATCGAGTGTATTCGGGAAGAATGCCCCAAGCGAAAAGATCAATATCGGACAGATAGGTTTTGGAAGGATCGCTTTTACTCACGATCTTCCGGAGACTTTGAAATATGATATTGCCAGAGTGATCGCAGTATCTGACCTTGATTCAACCAGGGTTGCCAGCGGCAAGAAATATTTGGATGCCTTCTATGCAAAAAAGACAGGTAAATCCAATTACGTGAACGCAAAAATATATGATGATTACCACAAAATGCTAAATGATCCCGATATTGATGCAGTCATTATCTCAACACCTGACCACTGGCATGCTCAACCGGCAATTGAGGCAGCACTCGAAGGAAAGGATATTTACTTGCAGAAGCCTACATCGCTTACAATTAAGGAGGGCAGGCAGCTGAGCGATGTAGTCAGAAGAAAGAAGGTGGTCCTGCAGGTTGGAACACAGCAGCGATCAATGTCTCAGTTCAGGATAGCTGCGGAACTTGTCAGGAACGGCAGGATTGGGAAACTTGAGACAGTAAAGATTGGTCTGCCTGGCGATCCTTCCGGACCTGAAGCTTCTGAAATGTCGATCCCTAAAAACCTGAACTATGATGTGTGGCTCGGTTCAACTGAGCAGGTCTACTATACTGAAATACGCGTACATCCTCAGAACAGCCTGACTGACAGGCCCGGATGGCTAAGGTGCGAACAGTTCGGCGCAGGAATGATTACAGGCTGGGGACAGCACCATTTTGATTCGGCTGCCTGGGGTATGGATACTGAATTAACCGGACCAATATCGATAGAGGCTGTAGCTCAATTTCCAAAATCAGGTCTCTGGGATGTTCATGGCGACTTTATGTCAATAGCTGAATATAAAAACGGGATAACACAAATCACCAGCGGAAGCTATCCTAACGGAGTGAGGTACGAAGGAACTGAAGGCTGGGTATTCGTAACGCGTGGTGGCTATACAGCAACTTCAAGCGATCCTGTTGTTCAGGACCGAAATACCAAAGCCCTTGCTGCAAGCGACCCCAAGATTCTGACCTCAGTAATTGGCCCAAATGAAATACATCTGTATGAGAGCTCATCACAAACAGGTAACTGGCTCGATTACATCAAATCGCGCAAAGAACCTATTTCACCTGTTGAGATCGGTCATCGTGCATGCACCGTTTGTCTGGTTACGCATATAGCAATGAAGTTGGGCAGGAAGCTTAACTGGGATCCTGATAAGGAATTATTTGTGAACGATAAGGAAGCTAATGCAATGCTCTCACGTCCACAACGGGCTCCTTACGGAACAAGTTATATTAAAATGTAACACTTTAAAGATGAGAAGACTGTTTATTAACATCTTGCTGATATTTGCAGGGTTAGTGGTTGTATTGCCGGTTTCGGCCGCGAAAATCACCGCTGTGAAGGTTGGTTCAAAAATAAATGTAACTGTCAACGGGAAATACTTCACAAGCTACATATTTTCAAATGATGAGAAATATCCGTTTTTTTATCCGGTAAACGGACCTGTTTCCGGTGGTTCGGTTACTTCAATGCGTAACGGTGAGTATCCACACCACAGCTCCCTGTTTTTCGGATGCGATCAGGTAAACGGTGGTAATTACTGGCAGGAAGGGCTGGAACGGGGCAGGATAATCTCGGTTAATGCTGAAATACTTAAGCAGGGCGGTGATACCGTTATTATCACCGATGAATGTATATGGAGTCGTCCAGGTGCTTTGTCACCGGTAAAAGATACACGCAAGATCATTATAACCTCTCCTTCAGTTTCTGTCAGCCAGATAGATGTTGAAATAAAGATGGAGATGCTGATTGATGTAACTATCAGGAAGACAAACCATTCTCTTTTCAGTGCGAGAATGGCAGCAGATCTGTCAGTGAAAAACGGAGGGACAATGATAAATGCCGAAGGGATAAAAAGTGAAAAGGATACATTCGGTAAGAATTCACCATGGATGGATTTTTATGGAAAACGTGGTGAAGCAATCGAAGGTCTGGCAATTTTCCAGTATCCTTCCAATCCCTGGTATCCTTCGCCATGGTTTACACGCGATTATGGTTTCATGTCGCCAACACCAATGTACTGGCCCGAGAACGAAAAAGAGACTTTCATGAAGAAAGGAACTGTTTTAAATCTTCGTTACCGGGTTCTTGTGCATGCCGGCGACCATATCCAGGCTAAGATAGCTGAAGCATTCGAGAATTATAAAAACGAAAAATAACGGAATTCTCTCAGATTAAACCTCTATGATCCTCTGTCAAGAAGAAGCAAATCGTCCTGACGGACTTTGTCTATGTATTTAAAAAGTAATTCCCTTTCGTTACTGGAATAGGGTGCAAGTTGTGCATCATGAGTAAGTAAGTTCAAACAATCATATAATATGTACAAAATGAAACCAAAATTATGTTATCGGCGAAAGATCAGCCTTTTTACTTCATTGTTTATCATTATGATCCTTTCGGCCTCAGCCGGGAAACTGATCACTTCGGGAGTATATGACTGGAACAGGCTGCAAAATGTAAAAAATCATACAGGATGGGTCAGAAATATCCTAAAAGGTCCGACACAAAGCCTGAAAATGTTTGATATTAAGGCTGTTACAATAGATGCCGGCAAAAAAACTCAAACTTACTTTGTTGAAAAAGGGTGTGACGAACTTATAATCATCAAGGAGGGATCAGCAGAAATAACAATTAACACTGAGTCAAAGCTTCTTAATGAAGGAAGCATAGCAGTTGCTTCTCAGGGTGACCGGATTTCAATGAAGAACCCAAAGAACGGCAATCTGATCTACTATTCATTTCGTTTCAAACCCAAACAAGGGAAACCCGCACAAATAACTTCGGGCAGGTTTAAGCCTTTTTATGAAGAATGGGACACTATAACTTTTAAGCCTTCAGCTAACGGCGGACGTCGTAATATAATTAATCAGGCAACATCTGCAATGAAACAGCTTGAGATTCATGTGACAACACTTAATGAAGGTGTGTCCAGCCACGCCCCCCATGCCCATCCCGATGAAGAGTTAATCTTAGTAAGGTTTGGTATTGTGGAGATGACAATTAAAGGAACACCTTACCGCCTCGGCCCGGGGTCTGTAATCTTCCTGACAGGTAACGATCTTCATGGTGGCAGTAATGCAGGAGAGGGGAAATGTGAATATTATGCTATCAGGTGGGTTACCACTACTGAAAAAGCAAATTAACTTCCGAAATAGACATTATTTCTTGCCAGGGCATTTCTTAAATCATTATAAGGTAACTTCCGGGTACTGCATTTTTTTGCTGCACATAATGCAGCCGCAGTACCTGCTGCTTGATCCTGACCCATACAGCATGCCGTATTCCTTGTGGACATGTGTGCATGATGGTCGGATTTGGTATTGGAAATGATTATAGAGGGGGTTCATATTGTTTAAGTATAAAATTTGACTTCAAAAGTTTCGTAAAATTATTTGATAAATAAATATTTAATAGATTATTGACTGTGATAAAACTCACCAAACTACCCTATAATTGATTCAAATATCTGTACAACTCAAATTACGTCGATTTTAAAGCAATAACTCAAAAGGGATAATAATTATCGGGGGAAGAAACTACTGTAAAAGTGAGGAAAACTGGTAAAAACATCGACGGAGAGACTGAGGAAGAAGCCCGATGAAAAGATTTGAAGATAAAAGCCAATTACAATTACTTCACCGGACTCTCACAGAATGAGTAAAATCCACGATAAAATTTTTTACTCATTTTTAAAATTTGTTATTACTCCCGAAAATCCCTAATCAGGTCAGATAAAAAGTTTAAAAACTAAACCACATTTGGTATATTATAGGGCTTACGACCTCCTCCTGGTCGTGCCAGATAGGTATTTGCATCATCATCATTGACAAATCTTTCGGTTTTCCCGTCAAATGTAAGCTTCCTGCCTGTCCTGTATGCTATGCACCCCAAAAGCGCCTGTGTAGTTGATATATGTCCAACTTCTATTTCACTATTAAGATCCTCTCGTTTGCGGCTCTTCACGCAATCAACAAAATTCATAAAATGGGGGTCAATTCCGGCTTTGAATAATTCATCAGCCCTCGCATCCACTGGTAAATCTGCAGTTGTGATACTCACTGTCGGTTTTGGAGCACTTCTTGAGGGCATCCCCGCAGCACCAGCAGGCATTTGTCCCCGAGCAGCACCAGCAGGTGCTTGTCCCTGTGCAGCAGCACTCCGGGGACTAGCAATTAGATGCCCGGTATCATCATCGGTCACGTATGCCTGAAAACTACTCCCGTACAGTGTGGCCCATCCTTTAGTACCATACCATTCTATATCGCCTGATCCGCCAATATTTGGTAAACTCCTTATCTCCAGTTCCATAATTTTCCCGTTGGCATACTCGAATGTTGCAACCTGAAAATTAGGTACTTCCTGATCCGAATCCCATCCATAAAAACCGCCGGTGCAATGTATCTTTGTGGGATGTTCAGTTATGTTCATTCCCAGGCGAACCCTATCCATTGGATGAATACCATTGGCTGAGAGCTCGCTAGTACTTGTATCCCAATACCAATGCCAGTTATAAAGGAAATGGTTCTTGTTGAACGGTATCATTGGTGCCGGTCCCCGGAAGAGATCCCAATTAACACCCTTAGGAATAGGACTGTTTGCTACTCTTCCAATAGTTTGACGACGTTTAAACTCAATCCCGCGCCCCATGTAAATATCTCCGATTAAGCCCTGATGGAGTACTTCGATAGCTTTCTGACTGACTCTGTTACTGCGATGCTGTGTCCCTATCTGGACGATCCTGTTATATTTTCTCGCCGCCTGTACCATTTTTCTACTTTCATCTATGGTATGCGAACCCGGTTTTTCGACATATACATCCTTTCCAGCCTGACATGCCACGATAGTCATAAGAGCGTGCCAGTAGTCTGGTGTAGCAATGGAAATAACATCTATGTCCTTATCGGTCATTAGATTACGATAGTCAATAACTGTCTTCGGTTTGGGCCCGCCGAGTTTCTCTATTGCGGCAATCGCATCGGGAAAAATATACTCAATAGGGTCGCATAAAGCTACAACTCTGGTATTCTTTATCTTTGTAAAGTTCGAATAATGTGTCTTACCACGGCCATTGATTCCACAAACAGCTACATTAATTACATCACTCGGCTGAGTCTGCATATAGCCTTTAATATAGGCAGGTGCTCCGAGAGCTACACCAGCCGACGCAAGCATTGACTTTTTAATAAATACACGACGTTTTAATTTCATTCTTAGGCCTCCTAACTTTTAATTAACATCAATTTTAAATAAAATAACGATCTTTTTATCAACCATTTTTGACTTTTGTATCCATTTTATGATAGACATCACTATTGTATGTGTATGTCGTCAACTAAATTGTAATTATATCATAATATTAAGAAATATTTTTTTTATATAAAAGCTATTGTTGATAATAATTTTTCCCATTGTAATTTATAATTAATTCCTTTATCATTGTATTTGCAAAGGTCTACTAGACAATTATATTAGAAAAAAATTCCTGGTCAGTTGCATTGGAATAATCATTTTTAACCTGATTAATTCATAAACTTCGTGTAATCCTTTGAGTTCCACTGTGGTTAAGGATTTTTTACCACTAAGCTAACACACCAGCCAGCATAATTTGTGATGTACTGGACTTCGTTGCATTCTGTTTTATGGGTGGAAAAGCCTGTCAAACAGCTTTCCTATGCCTTGTGCCTGAATGTATTTTGAAGCTACGGTCAACCCAGTATAACTCCTTAATAGTTCCTCTGTGAAATTTTTACCGTCTTTCCCTGCCCTAAATTCTATGGTTTTATTACTTTTATCTCGCAATTTATAGGTGGGTGTTAAATTTTGTTCTAACACACTAAATATGAGCATTTTATCTGACAAATGCATCTTTTAATTTAGAAATTTAGGTTTAAGACGTTGTAATCAAACAATTTAATACTATGAATATGAAAAGAAGAAAATTTATTTCAAACACAATGGCAGCTGCTGCCGGAACGGTCATCATGCCTACCATTGTCCCCTCATCTGTCATAGGTAAAAATCCCCCCAGCGATAAGATCAACATCGGATGGATCGGATGTGGCAGGCAGGGAAGTGGTGACGTTTCAGCAACAATGAGGTTTGATACAGCCATGTTAGTAGCTGTCTCTGACTTAGATTCAAACAGGATGATCCTTGGCAAACAGCTTATTGAAGATTACTACACGAAAAAAACCGGCAGTAAAGGTTACGTCAACGTTAAGACCTATGGAGACTATAAAGAGATGCTTCTCGATAAATCCATAGATGCCGTCCTGATCACAACACCCGATCATTGGCATTCGCAACCTGCCATAGAAGCTGCACTTGCAGGTAAGGATATTTATTTAGAGAAACCAACCTCACTTACCATTACAGAGGGAAGATTACTTAGTGATGTGGTAAGACGTAAAAAGGTTATTCTGCAGGTAGGAACCCAGCAGCGCTCAAGCGTGCAGTGGAGATATGCTGCCGAGCTTGTCAGAAATGGCAGGATAGGAAAACTGCATACTGTAAAAATAGGACTGCCCGGAGATCCTGCAGGACCTGAAGTTCCTGAGATGCCAATTCCAAAGAACCTTAACTATGACATGTGGTTAGGATCTACTCCGAATGTCTATTATACTGAAATGCGGGTTCACCCGCAAAACAGTATTAATGATCGTCCGGGATGGCTTCGCTGCGAGCAGTTCGGGGCAGGGATGATTACGGGATGGGGACAACACCATTTCGATTCTGCAGCCTGGGGTATGGATACCGAATTAACAGGACCGATCTCGGTAGAGGCTGTTGCTCAATTCCCGAAATCAGGTCTTTGGGATGTTCATGGAGACTTCATGTCAAAAGCTGAATATAAAAACGGAATAACACTACTCACCAGTGGAGGTTATCCTAACGGTGTAAGGTACGAGGGAACTGAAGGCTGGATTTTCGTAACACGTGGTGGCTATACAGCAACATCAAGCGATCCTGTTGTTGTGGATAAAAATGCCAGAGCGCTTGATGCAAGTGATCCTAAGATTCTGAAATCTGTGATTGGCCCGAATGAATTACATCTGTATGTGAGCGAATCACAAACTGGTAACTGGCTCGATTGTATCAAATCGCGTAAAGAGCCTATTTCACCTGTTGAAATTGGTCATCGTGCCTGTACTGTTTGCCTGGTTACACATATTGCAATGAAGTTAGGCAGAAAGCTTAACTGGGATCCTGATAAGGAGAAATTCGTGAATGATAATGAAGCAAATGCAATGCTTTCACGTCCCCAACGGGCTCCTTATGGAACTGATTATATTAAGCTGTAAATAAGTTATTCAGAAGAATGAAAAAACTCTATATCGTTACCTTGCTGATCGCAGGTATCATGATTGTTATACCCATCTCCGCCGCAAAAATAACCGCAGTAAAGGTTGGTTCAAAAATCAATGTTACAATTGATAACAAGTATTTTACCAGCTATATCTTTTCAGGCGATGAGAAGTATCCTTTTTTCTATCCGGTAAACGGTCCTGTTTCAGGTGGTTCTGTTACGTCAATGCGTAACGGGGAATACCCGCATCACAGCTCGCTCTTTTTCGGATGCGATCTGGTGAACGGTGGAAACTACTGGCAGGAAGGGCTGGAACGTGGCAGGATAATCTCTGTTAATGCTGAAATAATCAAGCAGGGTGGTGATACTGTGATTATTACCGATGAATGTATCTGGAGCAGACCAGGAGCAATATCCCCGGTTAAAGACACCAGGACGATTATCATCACCTCTCCGTCGGCCACTGTCAGCCAGATAGATGTTGAAATAAAGATGGAGATGTTGATTGATGTAACTATTAAGAAGACAAACCATTCCCTGTTCAGTGCAAGAATGGCAGCAGATTTATCTGTAAAAAACGGAGGTACAATGATAAATGCCGAAGGGATAAAAAGCGAAAAAGATACTTTCGGCAAGAATTCACCATGGATGGATTTTTATGGTAAACGCGGTGATGCAATCGAGGGGCTGGCAATTTTCCAGCATCCTTCCAATCCGTGGTATCCTTCACCATGGTTCACACGCGATTATGGTTTCATGTCGTCAACACCGATGTACTGGCCTGAAAACGGAACAGAGACAATCATGAAAAAAGGGACTGTTTTAAATCTCCGTTACAGGGTACTTGTCCATTCCGGCGACAATAATCAGGCTAAGATCGCTGAAGCATTTGAGAAATATAAAAACGAAAAATAATCAATATTTTTCCTATCTGACCTTTGTGACCCTTTTTTATAACCTTCTATTGTTCTTAACCCATCCCATACCCTTCCCTTAGACTTAAGGGAATGAGCCGGAGGATGGGTTTTATAAGTAACCTCTATTTCATTTTTCTCGAATCCGTTGCATCGAAGTATCGTTTTGCAAACTGGATGAATATAGGCCAGTTGGGACCGGCTGTATGACCACCGGTATGCTGGCGAAAAGCTACATCGCCATCGATGAGTGATGTTTCAATAGGAGGAAATTCCGTTGTACCCATACCTTTTCTTCCCAGAAGCTCATAAACCGGACTTGCATAGGCACCTGCAAGAAACATTCCTTTGCCATCAACCCAGCTATCACCATTTGGCGAACCGGAACTTATAAAGACCGGACGTGGAGCGCACATTGCAACCAGTTCGTGGGCATCAACTGGCAGATCATTCTGCGTCAATGGTCCGGCATATTTTATGAAATTGCCTGCAAACCAGTGGTATTCACCTGAACCTGCAAGATTCTCGACCTGCTCTCCGAATATCCTTCTGTAGAGCTTTGCACCACCAGCACCTGATGATGCTATAAAGCCTATTGCAAACCTCTGATCGTATGCCATTGTAACTATTGCTGCTTTACCATAACGTGACATACCCTCAATACCAATTCTCTTTGGGTCGACCGCTTTATCTGTTTCAAAATAATCAAGAGCACGACTTGCACCCCATGCCCAGGCACGAAGCGTGCCCCAGTCATCCAGCTTACGGGGCTCACCCTTATTTACCAGTCCGATAATACCGCTTCTCAATCCCGCCCCATTATCTGCCTGGATGCTACCCGGGACAAGAATTGCATATCCCCAACCTTCAGCAAGTACCTGCTGTTGCCATGTCGGGCCGGTAGGTCCCAGCGGTCGGTTAGTGGCTGCTACCGGTGGTCTGTTGGTAGTGGCACCCGGACGGGGACCTGATGGCATCGCAAAACCGAATTCCATAACTACAGGTACGAGCTCTTTGTTATTTAAAGGCGTGGTTAATGTAAGATCAATATTGACACTTATGGAGGGATAGGCAGAATTATTAACCCTGCCAGCCAGTTTTTTGATAATTACCGGAAATTTCCCGACGGAATCTTTTCTCTGACTTACTAATTCCCACTTCACCTTCGGAACATTCACAGGAACACGTCCATATAACTCCCTGTCGAATAATTCTGAGATTTCAGGACGTCGTTTTTTCCACCAGGTTTTGGCTGTTGTTACTCTCTTACCGTTATTCAGTATCAATGGATCGGGAAGCGAGGTATACCTGGTAGCTTTAGACTCATCACTGTTTGCTGCATTTGGAGCAGTTGGAGTACCTGATGGTCCCGGCCGGATTGAAGTTATCCCGAGAAGCTCCATCATTTTTTTATGATCCTGCTGTGTCAGTTGCCGTATGCTGTCCTGATTCTGCCTAGCAAATTGTCCGATTGAAAAAGTAAACATCAACAGACATCCTGTTACTGTAGAAATTAGTCTCTTCATTTGGTTTTTTGTTTATGAATATGATAAAATAATTTGATGATCTGTTTTTTTACCAGGTTAATAATTATTGCTGTATGATAAGTCATAACAGGGTAAGTACTTTCTTAAGTACCTTATCATCCTTTCCTGTTTTATTTTTTTCAGGCTGACCACCACCAACAGTGAATTCAAAAAGCCCCGGTTTAATTACACGTTTATTTTGTTCATTAATAACTGAGAATGCTTCCGGAGCTATTGAAAAACTGACAGTTTTGACTTCGCCCGGAAGAAGAAGAATTCGTTTGAAAGCTTTCAATGCCCGAATAGGTACCAGTACTGAAGAACTGAGATTTGATATATAAAGTTGCACAACTTCATCACCTGCAATTTTGCCTGTGTTTTTTACATTTACACTTACTTTGATTGTATCTCCGGCATTATAGGTTTTTGCCACACTAAATTTACTGTATTTAAAAGTGGTGTAACTTAAACCATATCCAAAGGCATATAAAGGTTCACCTTTAAAATAGCGGTATGTACGGTTTTCCATTTTATAATCTGTAAAATCGGGAAGATCATTCACCGATTTATAAAAGGTTACAGGAAGACGGCCCCCGGGGTTATAGTCTCCAAAGATCACATCAGCAATAGCCTGACCTGCAGCTTGTCCGCCGTACCATGTTTCGAGGATAGCCGGGATATTATCCTTTTCCCAGTTAATAGCAAGAGCGCTTCCATTAAGAAGGACCAGCACTACGGGTTTCCCCATTGCATGAATTTCCTTGATGAGTTCCTGCTGTACATCCGGAAGGTCGATCCGGGTTCTGTCGCCTCCCCTGAAACCATCTATTGAAACTTTCATTTCTTCACCTTCCAGTCTTGGTGTGATACCCATGCACATTATAATAACATTGGCTTTTTTAGCAACATCCAATGCTTCCGTTTTCAGCTCTTCGGCAGTTTTCTGTCCAGGCATACCGGCTGCCCAGTTACATCCCTGAGCATAAAGGACTTCAGAAATTCCGGCAAGTTCTTCCTTTATACCTCTTAACGGAGTTATGGGATCAGATGGAGTACCATTATCGCTACCCCCTAAACCACAGGCCTGGTCGGAATTGGGTCCGATAACAGCTACAGTTCCTATCTTTTTTTTCAACGGGAGAAGATTTTTTTCATTCTTCAGAAGAACAATTGACTTCAGGGCAGTCTCTTTTGCAAGTACTTTGTTTTTTTCACTGTCAAGAACGCTGAACGGAATTTTTGAATACTCAACCATTTCAGGAGGATCG
>JAUYBT010000222.1 GCA_030692905.1 Bacteroidales bacterium | reverse complement strand
TCCGACTTGCTGAAAAAGGAGAAAGAGAAAATTGTTTACGAATATGACTTTGGAGATGGTTGGGAACACGATGTATTATTAGAAAAAATCCTCCCTGGTGATGAAAAATTGAAATTCCCAGTCTGTTTGGCAGGCAAGATGAATTGTCCCCCAGAAGATTGTGGTGGAGTATGGGGTTATTCAGATCTATTAGAAATATTAAAAAACTCAAAACATGAAGAATATGACAGCTACATTGAATGGTTGGGTGGAGAATTTGACCCTGAACATTTTGATAAAGATGAGGTAAATAAAATGTTAAGAACTTAAGAATATGGTTGTATAGAATTGGATGATCAAAACGATAAAATTGCTTTTAAAAAACGATCTGTAAGCCAGCCGAGACACTCCGACAAACATTTAACTTCTTAAAATATGAACTCTGAGAACGACTACGATGATTTTGAAGATTGGGAAGATGATGCCAATCTATTCTATAAAGAAGACTGGATAGGTTTGTTACAACTTAGACAAGAAAGAGCAAGAAGCCAACCAGAAGATTTATATGCTCAACAGAGATATGGTGAAGCACTTGTTTTAAATAGAAAATATCTTGAAACTATTGACTTTATGACTCCGTTTTATCAAATATATTATGAGGAAGGATTCGGCATACATGAGATTATGGATGCTTTAACTGGATTAGGGAAAACTGAGAAAGACTTTAACTGGATAATTGAACCAAAAGTATTAAGATTAGACATATTAACCATAGACTTGTGTATAAAGATTCTTAAAGGCCGTAGGAAACATACTGAAATTTTTGATCTTTATATTTTATTAATGAACGAAGCTGAGTATCTTACCTTCAATGAGGATGAATTATCAAAATTTCTATTGAAAGATGTTGACAATTTTACTTTTATGGGAGATATATCCAGATTCTGGGACTTGCAAATTAAAATAAAGAAAAAGTAATTGCTAAAAAATTCAAAATAAATGCCTAAGCATAACGTCTATAATATGCCATTGTGTACTTTGATTGACAAATTTTCTACTAATATTTTTATCTTAGGCATCATTTTCATAAAATATCATAACTTGATACTATATTAAATTCAAGATGGAAAATGACACAAATAAAGCTATCGTAATCAGGTTTGTGAAAGCTATCAATGATCACGATGTGGATGAAATAATAAATCTAATGTCGGAAGATCATATCTTCATAGATGCTATAGACAATAAAACTGTTGGTAAAAAAGGGATGAAAGAAGGGTGGAAAGGATATTATGAATTATTCCCTGATTATCAAATTGAAATTTCAGACATAATTGGAAATGCATCTACAATTGGACTATTTGGCTATGCAAGTGCTACTTATAAAAATTTAACAAATAAATTAAACAGTAATTTCTGGAGAATTCCTGCCTCTTGGAAAGCAATTGTAGAAAATAATAAGATAAAACATTGGCAGGTATATTGTGACTATTCGAATCTATTTGATATAATTAGTACAAATTCTTAGCGAAGTCCGCTTTTAAGATCAAACAATCGTCCTATTTTTTGCTTTAGTCTACAGTGAGGTGCGCCGTTTAAAATATTTGGGGGAGAATAGTTTCTCTAATTTAATGTAACTTTAAGTTCACTTTAATACGACTTACGGTTGTGAGTAAATCATTAGAAGATATAATATTTGACCTCATTGAATTATTTAGACCTCATATAGAAGGTATTGATTCTGTACTTGATGTTGGGACCGGAACATCAATACCTATCCATATATTTGCTGAGAATTTTCCTAAGGTTAGATATAATACAGTAGATGTTGTCGATATCAGGAAAAGAAAAAAGTTGCCATTTGTGATTTACGATGGCAAGAATTTACCATTCGATAATTTAGAATTTGATGTTTCCATATTAAATGAAACATTACACCATTGTGAAGATCCTGAGTCTGTATTAATTGAAGCACGAAGAGTGGCGAAATCAGTTTATGTTATCGAACATTTTCCCAATCCCAATGCTAACATCAAAGAATTAGTTAAAACTGAAATTTATGCTCTTATAAACTTTGATATAAATTGTCAGATTTATAAACCTTTTACGGAACATTCACTTTACTTATTATTTGAAAAAGCAGATTTAAAAGTCTGGGACAAAGTTGAGATACCTTATTATGGTAATAGGGAAATAAGGAAGTATTTTTTAAAATTAGTTAAAACTTATTAGTTCTAAGAAAAATCCCCGAAAAAGGCCAAAAAGGACTTCCTTTGAAAATATTGATGATGCACAGATTGAGTATGTCCAAAACAAGCTAAATAATAGACCAGGAAAACATTAGGATATTTATCGCCAAATGAATTTTATTTAACTAATTTGATAATCAATAAGTTGCATTTAAGACTTGACTTCAGCATTTTATTTAACTATATTTGCTAATCAATAAGCTGTCCCGGGTAATTCGGGATGAGGTGAATGTAGTTTTAGAAAAATAGTGTTGTGTTATGATTTAACTTAAACTTAAAAGGAAGGGGATCACTATGATTGGAATGAACTTTGTTAGTTTTTTAATTTTACTGGTAATAAGTATTGTAGTCTCAGCAGTACTGCATTATGTGCTTAAATTCTATATAAGGCCAGGTATTGTTTCATTTGTTTCAAAAGTAATCTTTGGATGGATTGGTGCCTGGTTGGGTTCTCCAGTTTTTGGATACTGGTTTGGCGGTTTGGTATATGAAAAAATATATATTATCCCGGCCATTCTTGGTTCTTTTGCATTATTGATTATTATAGTGGATTTAGTACTAACGGTTAAAAGCGCTACAGCAGAAAAAACATAAGCTGCTAAGTAATTAAAATTTTCACATAACACAGCACTTTTTTATTAGCGATCGATGTTATAATTCAGTGGCGGTTTTACTGGTTATCCTGATTCAAATACATATAAATCTTAATCTCAAAGGCCTATTGTTTGCAAAATCCGGTCTGAGAGAGCACCTCATTCCGGAATAAACTGAGCACTAGTTTTCAGTGTTTTAAAATATCATAAGCTATTGTATAATTGACTATTATATTGTACGATACTCTTTTCTCAATATGCTCAAATATATCCCGAAATGATTGCTCTGCAGCTCCGGGATTTGCATCTAAGGCATTTGAAAAAGAAGTCTACAAACAACGTAGTGAAATTATACAACGTAAAAACACGATAAAATAGCGAGTTTGCCAAGTGAAATAAAATAGGTTTTGTTGCCTATTTTCAACAAAAGAAAAAATCGTATGAGAAAATATGGGAGAAAATATACTAAAGACAGAGGAAAGTCTTTGTATGATTATAAAGGATGCTGGGGTATTCCTTGCGTTGTATGGATTATCATAATTATCCTGGGAGTGTTTTTTATACTTGTTTTGTTCGGTGATTTTTTTTACAGTATAAAATAGCTTTTTCTGTTTATTCTCAACAAACGGTAAACAGACGTATAAATAGACCTAAAACAGACATGAACACATCAAAACATAAGATTTACAGTCAAACATTTATTTCTGATTTACATTACGAAATGATGCAGCAAATAAGAAATTGTCAGACAGAGGACGAACTTAACAGGATTGTTCAAAAAAACATAAGGCTGATTACAGGTTCTAAACCAATTGACCGGGCAGTTTACAAACGACGTTGTGAAATTATACAGCATGAAAAGCAGATATAAGATTGTATTATCTGTAAATTAACCTTGAGAAACAAATGGAGCATCTTGGACCTTTTTAAAAGCAA
>JAUYBT010000146.1 GCA_030692905.1 Bacteroidales bacterium | reverse complement strand
TCATAGCCATTGGTATATGGTGTAAAGTCATCTGCAAATTTTTGTCCGGGCAGACAATTTTAGAGAAATTTGTATTGTTATTTTTTTAACAGTACATCTAATAATTTTTTGCATCTTATTTTACGTAATGACAAATGAAATACAGGAAGATAACGAACAAAACAACAAAACCCACCGCAGGGATTTTCTGAGAAAGAGTTTGATTTCCGGATGCGTTCTCGCTGCGGGCGCCAGCAGACTTGAAAAAGTTTTTCCCGGTGAAAAAGATTCCGGAGAAAAAGTAAAAGTGCTTACGCCCGATGGAAAAGTGTATGAGGCAAGTTCAGATCATCTTAAAGAATATCGCCCACCACCAGTAACTAACACTGAAGCCCGTAAAGGAATTGCAAACAAAAAATTCGTCATGGTCATTGACCTTGCAAAATGCGATGGCTGTAAAAAATGCACCGAAGCCTGCCAGGTAATGCACTATACCGAATCAGACCGCGAATGGATTAAAGTATTCAGAATACAAGATGCTGATGCCACTGCTCCTTACTTTTTTCCAAAACCCTGCTTCCATTGCGATAACCCTCCTTGCACAAAGGTTTGTCCGGTGAATGCAACCTTCAAGAGGCAAGATGGCATTGTCCTTATTGATAATGTACGCTGCATCGGCTGCCGCATGTGCATGGCTGCCTGTCCTTATTCTACACGCTTCTTCAATTGGAGCCAACCCGACCCCGGACAAACAGCCGAAATCGGTAATGTACCCTATTCACCCGAACAAAGCGTACCACGAAGGATAGGAACAGTAGAGAAATGCGACTTCTGCCCGGATATGATCAGGCAGGGTAAGATTCCTGCCTGCGTGAGCTCATGTCCGATGGATACCATATATTTTGGCGACCAGAATGAAAATGCAGTTACCAATGGATCGGGAATAACTGTAAAATTAAGCCAGCACCTCGGAGATAATGCAGGATATCGGTATCTCGAAGAATTGGGAACCGAGCCGCGTGTGTATTATCTATCGGCCAAAAACAGAAAATACCCTCTACCAGATATGAAATCGGTCGGCAATGAAAAGAAAGAAAAAAAACATATAGAAATGGACATGGGAAATATGTAGATGTAATCAGTAATACAATGGGGAATGACAACTAACAAATAAAAACTAACGAATTTGGCGAACGAAAAATACAATCTGAAACAAGAAATAGAAACCCTGCGCGAAGATTGTCTTCGCCCAACACAAAAATGGGGGCGCTCAGCTCAAATCTGGATAGGGTGTTTGCTAATAGTGATGGGCTGGGGGCTTTATTGCTACATCCACCAACTCAGACATGGACTGGGAGTTACCGCCATGCGCGATTATGTATCGTGGGGATTATACATTTCAACCTTTGTATTCTTTATCGGTATCAGCCACTCAGGCACACTCGTATCGGCCATCCTGCGGATTACAAAACAGGAATGGCGAAGACCCATCACCCGCTCTGCCGAGTTGCTCACATTTGTATCCCTTCTCTTCGGGGGTATCATGCCAATCATTGACATGGGACGCCCTGACCGCTTAGCAAACGTTGTCATTTTCGGAAGGTTGCAATCACCGCTCATGTGGGATGTCATCGCCATCTGCACTTATTTTGCAGGCAGCTCGTTATTTCTTTTTCTGCCGATGATACCTGATATGGCACTTTGCAGGGACAGATTAACCGTTTGCGATTCGCCATTCAAAAAGTTCAAAAAATGGCTTTACACAAAAATGTCACTCGGTTGGAAAGGTACTAAATCGCAATGGCACCGGTTGGAAAAGAGTATGACGATTATGACTATCGTGATCATTCCGGTAGCAGTATCCGTACACACTGTTGTCAGTTATATTTTCGCTATGACGCTGCGCCCGGGATGGAACAGTACTGTATTCGGTCCTTACTTTGTTGCTGGTGCACTTTACTCCGGTTCTGCCGGTGTAATATTAGGAATGGCTGTCTTCCGAAAACTGTATCACCTGGAAAAATATATCACCCCAAGACATTTTGATCTGATAGGACGTATTGCACTGGCGCTTACTCTTATTTATGCTTATCTGAACCTGAATGAATATTGGATACCTGCTTACAAAATGGCAACGGCTGAAGGGCATTTATTGAGTGACTTATTTTATGGCAGTTACTCAAAAGCGTTCTGGATATGCCAGTTCGGTACTGTACTGTTGCCCATTATTATTATGTCGTTTCCAAAAGGGCGATCTGTAACAATGCTTCCCATTACCTGTATTATTATAGTAGCGGGTGCATGGGTAAAAAGATATCTCATTGTAGTGCCAACGCTCCTGCATCCCTTCATGCCCATCCAGGAAGTTCCGGGGAAATGGTCAAGTTATTTTCCAAACTATGTGGAATTTTCTGTTACCGCAGCATGTCTGGCAGGAATATTTTTCGTCATCACACTCTTTTCAAAACTCTTCCCCATGATGGCAGTATGGGAAGTGGAGGAAGGAATACAAATAGAACACGATAAACAAACAGCTATTGAACTTAGAACGAAAAGAGAAGCAGTGGAGGTAAAAATAATTGGAGAACAGGTAAAAACAGATATCGAACCAATAAAACAACCGACATATTAAATCGAATAAATTATTAAGATGAATAGCATAATCAAAGGAATATCTCTTGCAATAGCCATTACAGGTTTGTTCTGTGGCATCGCAACTGCGCAGGACCAATCACAGGCACCGGGAAAGAGTGAAGCCGCCATCGAATTATCGTATTACAAAAAAGCCGATATGAGCAAAACAGCGGTTGCTGTAATAAAAGCAAAAAATAATGATGGAAAGTTTGTTCCTGCAAAAAATGCGCTGGTTAATTTTTATGTCATCCATGATTCGGAGCAGCAGTTACTTAAAAGCGCAAATACAGATAATAAAGGTCAGGCCGTCATCGTGCTTCAGAAAGATTTGCCACTAGATGAAGGCCTCTCTTTCACCATCGTGGCTAAAATTGAAAATGACAACTTGTATGAAGATGTAGAAGAGCAGATGCATTACAAAGATGCCAACCTTATCCTCAACCTGAATCCGCACGACACTGCCCGGCTCGTTACTGCCCAAGTAACGAAAATCGGTAAAGACGGAAAAGAAATACCGGTGGAAGGTGCAGAGGTGAAGTTTTATGTGCAGCGACTGTTTGGTATAATGCCGGCAGTAGAGGATAACACCATTAGCACGGACGAAAAAGGCGAAGCATCTTTTGCCTTTCCAAAAAACATTCCGGGCGATACGACGGGCGTTATCACTGTAGTGGCAAGGATGGAGGACAACGAACAATTCGGGAATGTGGAAAATAAAGCAACTGAATCGTGGGGTACTGCCCTTGCAGTGGACAAAGATCCATTTCCGCGTGCGCTCTGGGAACCTAATGCTCCCCTGCCGCTCATCATTACAATATCAACACTCTTTGGCGGGGTGTGGTTCATTTATTTTTTCATTTTTTACCAGCTTAGAAAAATCAGTAAAGAAAAACAGTTAAGTACAGTTAAGGAACGAAATCATCAATAAACTTTAAAAAGCAGATCAAAACAAATTTTCTCTAACCCTTAAAAAAATTATAAATACTATGAAACATTTACAAAAAAAGTATGCTGTAATTGCAATAATGATTGCAACAGTTTCAAGTTTATTGTATTGCACTAAACAAGACCAAATAATTGATGAATATTCTTCATCTGACGATCAATTAGTTTCCTTAAAAGTAACAACTGGCCCTATACTCGATGGAACAATTGATGCCTCCTGGGCAAACTGCCAGAAATTAACAACAACAGTTACTGTACCCGATCCCGGGAATGACTATTTTAAAGGATATGTTGGGAATTCCAAAACAGTATCATTGCGATCCATGTATGATGGCAGCGAAATTTACTATTTGGCTGAATGGAATGATGCCGACAAAAGTTTAAACAGGGAGCCCTGGTATTTTGATCCTGTTGCAAAAAAATGGGAAGAAGAAAGCAATAAACCCGCTTTTGATGCCAACGGCAAAAAAATAAGAGAAGCTTTTTATGAAGATAAATTTGCAATGCTTTGGAATATTAATAATTCAGTTACTGACTTTAATACAAAAGGATGTTATGCTACTTGCCATACATCATTAGATCCGCTTACACACGGGGGAGCTACCGGCAGGCATTTTACAGGCAGTTCAACTGAATTCTTAGATATGTGGCATTGGAAATTAGTTAGAACCGGGCTACCTAATAGTCAATTTGATGATCAGTTGCAAAACAATACTGAATTTGATCTAAAAGATGGCGGAAGACATGGTGATCCAAAAGTATCAGGAGGATATTCAGATAATGTTCAAACACTTCCGGTAACTGGTGGAGAACCAGGACAAACAATGAATGTTCCGAAATATTTTGTTCCGGGTAGTACCAATTATTATTGGATTTTGAAAAGTGACCAGATATCTGGAACAGCAAAATTAATTACAAGTGTTGATGTAAATGGTATTCTTTCCTATAGCGGAGGAACAATTGATCCAAATACAGGTGTACAGTTTCAACGCAATGGAGAATCAACAGGTAGCAAATGCATATCGAGTGTATGTGATATTGCACCATTTGTGGGAGACAGAGGTGACATATCGGCAATGGCAATTTTTACCGGAAGCGGATGGATTCTTGAGTACAGCCGCAGTTTAACTACTCCTAGTGGTATAGCAGGTAATTCCGATGTTCAATTTGATATTACAAGCAATTATGTATTTGGTATTGCGGTATTTGATAATGCAACTATTGCACATGCAATCAATCCAAAATTCACCTTGAAATTTGAAAAATAGTAAGTAGCTGTTCTTTTAATAATCTAAAAGAAGAACATGAGAAACATTAATAAAGCAATAGCGTATACTCTTTTTGCAATGAGTATATTGATTATAACAGGTTGTTATAAAGTGACCACATTGTATCCGGAAACAGATTCTCTGGTAAACAATGAGATAAGTTTTGTCAGTGATATCATCCCGGTTTTCAACCAAACATGCAGTATCAGTGGTTGCCACAGTTCAGGTGGTACTATCCCTGATTTAACAGCATCTAAAGCATATACCGCATTAGTGAATGGAGGATATATAAACCTGGCTGACCCAAAGAACAGCAAGCTTTATCTGCGATTAAGCGGGAAAATAACCCCTGCCATGCCTTTGAGTGGACCAAATAATCCATCAAATATCAATGCATTGGTACTTACCTGGATTACACAAAGTGCTAAAAACAATTAAATTTAAAGTTATGAATAAGCTAAATAATCATTATCTATTTATTCTCCGTGGGACTATTTTTTTCCTGCTCACATTTTGGTTTATATCATGGAACGGATTGATGGCGCAGGACTCGCTGGTAACTGAAACGATAAACAAGCCGAGGCCTGTAAATACATTTGAAGCTCAATATATTGTTGACAATCAGACTGTAATGGTATCACGTAAAAAAGTTCTCAATGTCGCAATTCAGCACAGGTTCGGTAAGGTTAGTAACGGGCGGAAAGACCTTTATGGAATTTTTGGTCCAGCTAATATCAGGTTAGGATTTAATTATACACCGATAAATAATCTGGATATTGGTTTTGGTGTAACCAAAGAAAGATACACTGTGGATTTTAACGTTAAATATGCCCTTGTAAAGCAATTGGATTCAGGTGGCTGGCCTGTGAGCATCTCTTATTTTGGGAATATTGCTATTGATGCCCGCGAAAAGAAAGGGAATTTTGTTACAGGTGGAGACCGGATCTCTTATTTCAATCTGTTAATGATTGCAAGAAAAATATCTGAAAAATTATCGGTTCAGGTATCTCCCAGCCTGTCTCATTTCAATAATGTAGAAGCTTATCGTGATAAAGAAGGGAATATCCTTCCAAAAATGAACAACGACCACTTTGCTGTATCGTTTTTGGGAAGGTATAAGTTAACTGAAAGGTTTCACCTCATTGCCGATTACGATCAGGCCTTAACGCAGCATACAACAAATAATCCACATCCAAATATCTGCATTGGTATAGAAACGATTACAATTAGTCACACATTCCAGATTTTTGCAGGAAACAGTGGCAGTATTTTACCTCAATACGTTAATTTATATAACCGAAACGATTATCAAAAAGGACAGTTTCTATTAGGATTTAACATTTCAAGGAGATGGAATTTTAATTGATCTGATCAGCTTACATATTTAATAAAGCTAATATAAAAAGGGGAAAAATGATTTTAATAATCAGAGGTTTATTAACGATTTGTATTACCGGAACATCTCTTATAATGATACAGCAAACTACACCATGGATAGTCCCTGACAAATATGTAAAAATGCCCAATCCTGTTAAAGCAGATACTAAATCACTTGCTGCGGGCAAAGCTTTATACGTGGTTAACTGCGAGGCTTGCCATGGAAAAAAAGGTCTTGGTAACGGAACCAAAGCCCCCGATTTAAAGACGGTTGTGGGAAATTTTACTAAAGATACATTTCAATCTCAGACGGATGGTACTATTTTTTATAAAATAACAGAAGGTGGAGATGAGATGCCAAATGCTAAAAAAGATCTGCCGTATGACATTGACAGATGGAATCTGGTAAACTACCTCAGGACTTTTGCTGCAGCAAAAAAATAATCAAAAAAGGTTTTGAATTTTTGAGCGTGACGGAAGTGTTGACAAGTCTTTTAGGAAAGCCCATTACAAAATTTAGCACATCCCGCAAAATCCACAAGCCGTCATTCGATCGGAGTTTGCCGGAAGAGCTAAATTTTTATAATCCACAATAATTTTTTTATTTTTATACAATGTTGAAAAAAATATTAATATTTTAGCCATTTGAATCCTCCTTTTGCTTACAGATTGAGGCTTACAGCGATTTACCGCGGATATTACGGAGGATTTATAATAATAGGCTATATTAGCCGGTTTGAGTAATAAACATATCACTCATGATGAACCAAAAGAAGAGAACAGGTAATTCTTTGGCAACTTTTCGCTGTTGGAGCCGGAAAAACTTTGCTGTATTTAACAGCCTTCATAAAATAATAAAAATTTGCACATTATGTATTATATACAACATTATAGCAATACCCGGAAGAACACAGGCACAGGGAAGTAAAGACAGCCTGCAGATCAAAAGTTATGAACTTGACGATGTGGTGATCACAGCCGGCCGTACACCTGTTGAGGCACAACAAGCTGCACGTATCGTTACAGTTATTACTAAATCTGAAATTGAGTGGGCGCCTGCTCAGAACCTTAATGATCTCCTCCGATACATTGCCGGAGTGGATATCCGCCAGCGTGGACCACTTGGAGCTCAAGCCGACATTAGCATCCGCGGTGGAACCTTCGATCAGACTTTAATCCTCCTGAATGGTGTCAACATCACTGACCCGCAAACCGGACACCACAATCTGAACCTGCCGGTAGACATTGAAAGCATTGAACGTATTGAAGTTCTGCAAGGTCCTGCGGCTAAATCATTTGGGCCAAATGCATTCAACGGGGCCATTAATATTATCACAGGTAACAACAAATCCAACCATATCATCTCATCAGGAATGTTCGGACAATACGGGTTGTATAAAGCAGGAGTCAATATTTCAAATAACACAGGTAATTTCAAACATTTTATCACTCTCAACCGGATGTCGTCTGACGGTTATATTAAAAATACCGATTTTTCGGGCACAAATATATTTTACCAGGCCGGGTACGCATCCAAAGCCGGTGCATTTGACTTTCAAACAGGGTACAATAAAAAAAATTTCGGAGCCAATAGTTTCTATTCATTAAAATATCCAAATCAGTTCGAAGCAACAAAGACAGAATTTGTGAGTTTGAAATACCAAAGTAAGACTGTAATAAAATTCGCACCAACCTTTTACCTGCGCCGCCATCGCGACCGGTTCGAACTGCGCCGCGATACGATGCCTTTTAATCACCATCAAACCAATACAGCAGGACTGAACCTGAATGTCTGGACAACACATCGTTTAGGAAAAACCAGTCTGGGTATTGATTTCCGCAACGAACATATTGTAAGCAATGTGTTAGGGAATACACTGAATGTACCAATCGAAGTAGCCGGTTTCGACAGCGTTTTTTATACAAAATATTACAACCGGATGAACACCAGTATATATGCCGAACATTCTGTTTCGTGGAAAATGCTCACGGTTACTGCAGGCGCCATGGCTCATCATAACTCAGATCTCTCAGGAATCAGAATCTATCCCGGTATTGATGTGAGTTACAGGTTGAATGACCATTTCAAATTATTTTCGTCTGGTAATAAAACGTTGCGTATGCCCACATTTACCGATATGTTTTATAAAAGCCCCACCCAACAAGGCAATCCCGGTTTAAAGCCCGAAGAAGCCATTACACTTGAAGGAGGAATGAAATACAATAATTCATTTCTCAAAGGCTATATCAGTGCATTCCGGCGTTGGGGCTACAACATGATTGACTGGGTAAAAAATCCTTCACCGGATAGTATCATCTGGCGAAGTATGAATCATACACAAATAAATTTTACCGGGATGGAATGCTCATTGACATTATCACCTCCGAAAGAAAGTACATTTGAAAGAATCCAGGCTATCAGGATATCCTATGCTTTTTTGCAAGCCGATTCGAATCGAAACAATATGCTCTCAAAATACGCGCTCGACTATCTGATGCACCAGATTACTTCAAGTATTGATGTCAGGATTGCATGGAAACTAAATATCTCCTGTCGGTTAACCTATCATGACCGCAATAGTGTTTATCAGGATGTTAAAGGACAGGTAGTGTCTTATAAGTCATTCTGGTTAACCGATGCAAAGTTATATTGGAAAGATAAACATTATACTTTGTTTACGGAAGCATCCAATATTTTTAATGCCCACTATTTCGATTTTGGAGGTATCATCCAACCCGGAGCATGGTTCAGGGGAGGAATTGTGGTGGATTTGGATTATAAGAAATAATGTGGAAAT
>JAUYBT010000113.1 GCA_030692905.1 Bacteroidales bacterium | reverse complement strand
GTATTTTTCATCATCAAACAAAATGCAGGCATCGAGCAGCCCTATTAAAACTTCAGCCTGCTGCCAGAACTCTTTTTCGCGATCGTATACGCCGCCTGAATGCGAACCTTCCACATAAACACCACCAAATTCCGTATCAATTCCATTATCAACAGTATGATCGAATATGATTTTAAAGAGATCACGGTAAGTATCCGGGTCAATTTTCAGGATTTCAAGGGCGTGGATTAAGAGCCAGGCAAATTCCGCGTTATGGCCATAACACGTATTATCGGTAACATTGCTTTTCTGACCCTCTTCTGAAAATCTGTCCCAACCCCAGATAATATCGAATTTAATCTGTGGCGCAATGGTCCAGTCCTTGAAGAATTGCGGAATACCGGTTTTATAAACAGGATGAATAATGCGGTAAAGAAGGATGTCAATAACCTCGTGCAATTTACGACGATGAACATCCATGCCTGTACATTCGTAGAGCGTAGTGAAAGCCTCCATCAGGTGCATGTGTACATCGAGTGTTTTCCGGTCGCCTCCCTGGCTTCCCGGGCCGCAAAGTGTCCAATCGCGCCGGAACATTTCCCAATAGCCGCCATACATCGAATCGACGCAATACTTTTGAACCAGGTCGAACACTTTCCCGGCATATTCAATGCCCCGTGGATCGCCTGTGGCAAGTGTATATTCACTTAGCGAGTAAATTGCAAAACTATGCCCGTATATTATTTTCTGATCAATTTTAACATCCCCTTTCCGGTCCATCATCCAGAAAAAACCACCATATTTCTTATCCCACATTTTATTGATCAGAAAATCAACTCCATGATTAGCGAGCGCGGCAAATTTTCCTTCTCCATAGCCGGCCCGATGTGCTGAGGAAAGTGTATAAATACACCGGGTCTGGGCGATCAGCGACTTTTCATCTTCACCTGTGTCATTCCCATCCTTATCGAAATGCGTGATAAACCCGCCGTTAATTTCATCCTTCATCCGTTTTGTCCAGAAAGGCAAAAGCTCACTGTTAAGGTGATTAATCGCTTCAGTTTTTAAAGCAATGACTTCTTCTCTACTCATAATTAAATAATTAAAACTAGTTTTTAATAGCCCGGCAATTGCTCCTGCTTCCTTATCAATATGTTAAGCTCTGCAGTGTCAATTAATATAATTTGTTTTACTATTGACACAGGAGAAAGATGAAACCGGGCAGATACTTTTATTTCGTTAAATCGCGGTAGTACAATTTTTTTGCTTCAATTTTCATACCCGGATTATGTCCCTGAATAGCAAAATGCCCGGATGTGAATTCTTTATCATCGTATGTCATTACTAATTTGTTGTTGATCCAGAATTCTATATGGGTTCCGACAGCTTTGATCCGGTAGCTGAACCATTCACCATCTTTGGTCAGTAGCTCAGTTGCTTTACCTGTTGGTTTTCCGGGTTTCCACAACCAACCGGTATAGGCTTCCTGGTTGTTGCAAATCTGTGCTTCATAGCCACGGGGAAAGGCATCGGGATTGTCTGCCGGCTGATTGGCACGGAAATAAAATCCGCTATTACTTTTGGTCCCACTAATTCGAAACATCCCTTTGGCCTCAAAATCAGTACAAGTTGCATCGGTATAAATGTGGCCCATCCCGCCTTCGCCAACCAGAATACCATCCTGCACAGACCATGTTGCTTTCCCACGGACAAACCATCCGCTCAAATCTTTTCCGTTAAATAAAGAAACCCATTTTGGTTTTGCATTTACTGTGCTTACAAAACTTACCAAAACGACTACAAACAGTAGCTTAAGTGCTTGTTTCATGATTAATAATTGTGTTAGTTAAAAATGATTGGTACAAATGTTATATAATTTCAAAATAATATGTGAAATGGTTATTTATGCAGGCATATCAGGAAGAGACCACCCTTCACGATAGTTGTGTTTAATCAATTCATTGGAAAATGCTTTGGCATTTATTGAATTGCTCCAGACTTTATTAAATGTCGGATGTCCCTCGTTGATCACCATCCCATCATCGATACAGAACTTGAACTCTTCATTGTCCCGGATGTTAGTAAATTGCATATTAGGTCCATCCCAATGCAACTCCTTGTTGAGATCTTGCAAACGGACAGCAAGAACACCCATAACCACCATTTCATTGAACGGTCCGGCTTGTGAGAATGGAGATGCCGTTTCAATACGGTTTTCATTACTTTCTTTACATGCCCGGATCCAGTCCTGTTCATGGCTTGTTGAAATACGCGGAATTGTTTTTGCAATATTCGGAACCCGACCTGATAGCAACCATGGGTCTTTTCCGTAACAACCGCAAAATAGTTTGTCTTTCGTTCCATGGAAAATTACACCGCCCCCATCATCATTCATATCACGTCCTTCAGGCCAGTTCGATGGTTTCATGGGTTTCATTCCGCCATCCATCCACGTAACCTGGACTTCAGGGAAGTTAATTTTGATTCCCTTTTCTTTAGTGCGGGCAGGAAATATTAATTGAATTGCTTCGGTATTTGGTGCAGAGTCGGTCATAAGTAGTGTTGAAGCTCCTTGTACTTTTGTTGGATAACCTAATTTTAAACCCATAAACACCGGGTGAAGGATATGACATGCCATATCGCCAAGTGCACCTGTACCAAAGTCCCACCATCCACGGAAATTCCATGGAGTGTACATACGATGGTAAGGACGGGGTTTTGCCGGACCGATGAACAGATCCCAGCTCATAGTCTCAGGAACCCACATACCCACCTTAGGAGCAGCTAATCCCTGGGGCCATAAAGGACGGTCAGTGAACGCTTCAACTTTAGTTACATCGCCAATTTCACCATTCCAAAGCCATTCCTGTATCAAACGAACACCTTCGGCCGAAGAACCCTGGTTTCCCATTGAAGTGGCAACTTTGTGTTTTACGGCAAGTTTTGTTAAAAGCCTTGACTCATAAACGGAGTGGGTAAGAGGTTTCTGAACATAGACATGTTTGTTAAGGGTCATGGCATGGGATGCTACAATCGCATGATTGTGGTCGGCTGTAGCAACTAAAACTGCATCAATTGATTTGCCCATTTCGTCATACATTTTTCGCCAGTCCCAATACCTTGTGGCATCTGGAAAAGATTCGAAACAACGCTTGCTATGGTCCCAGTCAATGTCACACAATGCAACAATGTTCTCGGTTTTCATGTTTTTCAGGTTGCTGAATCCCATTCCACCAATTCCAACTCCTGCAATATTTAGTTTATCACTTGGCGCTTTATGTCCTAACCCTGCGATCGTGTTCGAAGGAACAATCAACAATCCAGCGGCAATTGTAGACGTTGTTCCAATAAACCCCCGTCTGGTTATTTTCCTGTTTTGTTTCATTTTTTAAAAATTTTAATAATTAGTTTGAGCTGAATTCAAGTTACAAATACAACTTTTTGAAAAAATCAAATTTCGTAATAAAAATTCAAATTACCTTAAATCCGCAAAAAAATATTAACAAAAGTTGTCAAAACATTGTGCATAAGTATTTTACACAATGTTTGACAACTGAAAAATTTCACCTATTTTAGTGCAAAACAAACTAAGCAAGGATTTTAAATTTTTCGGCATAAAGTACAAAAGAATCAACTAACGTCAGTCCTTTTGCAGGAATTTTATGCAATACCTTCCCATTTTACTCCGATACGGCGGGCGGCATATTCTACTTCTTTGAGATAGTCTCCATACCCCATCACCCAGTGAGAGTCCCTTACTTCGTTTTTTAACTTTTTCCAATCTCCCTGGATTTCAACATCTTGTTGAGAACGGCAAATCTCATAAAATGGATTGCTCTTGACATTTCCTTTGAATCCAAGCCACCGATTAGTACTATACTCCGGATTGAGGAAGGTCACCTCCTGGCCTATCGGCATCGTCACTTTTGGAGCGGCGCCATATTCAGATTCATAATGCGTCATAATCTCAGCCGGCTCGTAGTTGACACCATCCATCCGACGAGGCCCGGTACAATGGGCGCAAGTTGCAATTCCCTTATGCGGAAATGTAGAATTATGCATGAATACAGGTTTGCCTGAGATATGACGTAATAAAATCGCCGGCGGTATAATCACAAAATCTGATTCGCAAAAGGCCAGATAGCCCTCATCATTGAGCAAACTCAGGGGAAGACAGGCGGTCGTCTTCGACATCGGGATAATGGTTCCCATGCAGCTATTAATGGTAATTGCGGTGGCATCATTTTCGCGCATCAAATTTTTAAAAAGAAAATAAAGTAAAAACGCGTTGGTAACAAATTTCCGGTCTGTTTTAAGAGTCGTATTGGCAATCGCAAGATAGTTATCGGTCAGTTTTTCTGCTTTGCTAACTAGTTTCTTATCTGTCAATCCATTAGCAATGCGATTTTTAACAGCATCATAGCTGATATCTATGATTTCCATTTTGAATTTGTCTTGTGCTACCTGTGGTGCTTCCCGACTACGTTTTCCTCCGGGTCCACCAAGGGCAATGATGCGGGTTCCAAGAAAATTTTTGACTCCATAAAGTGCACGCAATCTCCATAGCATTTCGTCATAGTCGTCGACAACAACATCTTCAACGTGGACTTTTTTCTCGTTGGCATTGTTTGATACCGGTCCTGGTTTGTCGGTTTTCAAATAGGCAGTGCTGAGAGCCTCATACCAATAGTAAAGCGATCCAGACTGATGCCGCACAAAAATAATTGTGTCCTTTTTATCCGCAAAGCACGCTTGTAACACCTGGCCTCCCCCGGTAGCAGGATATAGTACAATTACATCAAAATCATTACTATGAATTTTTGCTGCTTCTTCAACTGTTCGAACCTTGATTAATGGCAAGATCTGTAGGGGAAAGCCCGATCGAGTGGAGAGATCAGAAAGTTCCCGGGTGATTCGCTTAGCTTCCTCCGCTGCACTCTGTTCGCTCCGGATGCCTCCCCACGACTTCCAGGAAGTTTGCTCTTTCCTTTCCTGAATGCTGTACATTAAAATCGGTTGAACCTTTAGTTCCTTCCCTGAAACGATAAAGGGTTTGTTCGGGTCCCAATCCTCAATTTCATTGTTAGCAAAAAGATCAGGTGCAAAGGCCAGAGTCGCACCTGCAGTACCTAATGCTGTGACACGTAAAAATTCTCTTCTATCCAAATGAGATAATGGCAATTTGCTTTTTGACGCCACCGCAGGAATAGAGCTTGCTGATACTCCAGCTATGAATCGCTGCTTAGTAAAATCATTTATGTTCATTTATAAAAAATGTTGTTTATGATTATTCACCTAAATTCAACTAATAAATGCAACTTTTAACGATGAAAGAGCATTAAATGTTTATTCCGGACATATTGACTCCCTTGCCGGAGGCAACCTCCCCGAAGGGAATGGGGGGGTTAACTATTTAAACATGTTTTCTTTTCCAAATATGCAGGAACGTGAAGAACATAACCAGGACAGCTGGAACAAAAGCAACAAATCTTAATGTGTTAGTACCGCCTGTTAACTGAATCTGGGCCCATGTTGCAGCATCCTGTGTCCCGGCTAATGCTGCTTTCAGAACTTCAATAGTTTGTCCTGCCGGAATAGCTGCAATAGTTTGTGCATCAAAGATTGCTCCCAGAACCGGTTGGGCTATTGCTCCTCCAAGGAAGCCAATACCACCCATAATGGCAAGACCTAAAGCCCCGCTTTCAGGAATATTCTCAGATACAAATCCTAACATGGATGGCCAGAAAAATGCTATACCCAATGCAAAAATTCCGGCAGCAGCAAATACCAATGCTCCATTGACATATCCCATTAATACCAACCCGATAAAAGCAAGTATTGATGAAGTAATTAATACCATTGTCGATTTAAGGTTGTGTATGAGAGTACCGCCAAACTGACGTGCAAGAGCCATTATACCAGCTATCCATACCAAAAGAAGTATAGGATTATCCGAAATATTTGCGAGTAATGCTGCAATCCACTGATTTGTACCTAATTCCGTTGCAGAAGTAAGGATCATACAGAAAGCCATGAAAAGGAAGAGAGGACTGACACATGCTTTTAACATGTCTTTATAAGAAAAACCTGAAACAACACGCTCTGTCTGTGGAAATTTCTTATTAAGAAACATATAACCATAAGCAAAAGTCGGAAGCAGGATTATGCCCATTGCGTAGCGCCATTCAACCAGACCAATCTTATTGAATAGATACACAATCAGACCTCCGATTACTATACCTGTTGGAAACCAGGCGTGAAAGCGGTTAAGACGACGCGTTTTCTGATCTGTGTACATGCTTGTTATCAATGGATTACACGCAGCCCCCACACTACCTTCGGCTACGCCCATCAACATCGTGGAGATGAATAATGACCAGAAACCTGTAGCAATTATAGTCAGAACTATACCGGCTACATGGCAGAAGAAAGCAATTGAAATGATCCTTCCAATACCAATGATATCTACCAGGGATCCACCAAAAACCATTGCCAGGGTGAAGCCCCAGAAGGCGGTGCCGACAATCCATCCCACTTGAGTATGGGTCAGGTTAAATTCAGTTGCCCAGGCTTCCACGAAAGAACCTCTGGTGGCAAAGGCCAATGCTGGAACAACTAATGCAACACAGCTTGCATTGAATAATTGGGTTTTCTTAATAGTATCCATTTTGCGATTGTTAGATTTTGGTTGACTTAATTACAACAAGGAATATCCATGTAACTTTTTTTTTTTAAAATTCATTCCTGAAACAAGGATAAAAAACATTATTGTAATAAGCAAGATATTTATTCTGAATGATAACAGCAAATTTTATGCTTTATTTATTGACAGGGAATGAGGGTAATATGGATAAACTCAGAAAATATGTTATAATAAGTTGTATTGCAGTTAATTGTAATTGAATACTTCTCCAGAAATAAGGCGGATCTATAAGCAAAAGGACAAGATAAATCATTGTTTATCCCGCCATATTCATATGAAATGGTTATTAATGCAGGCATAACAGGAAGAGAACACTTCTTGATAGTTCTGTTTGATCAATTCAGCGACAAATACTTAGACATTTATCGGGTTGCTCCGGACTTTGTTGAATTTAGGGTGGCTGTCTATGGTAATCCGGTTTTTATGAATAAATGAAAAAATAAAGGCGGGGTCATTCCCGCCTTTATAATTCTAATTTTAATATTAAGCTGGCATATCAGGTAAAGTAAACCCATTATGATAAGTATGTTTGATCAATTCAGCAGCAAATTCTTTTGCCGAAATAGAATCGGTTCTGCTAAGCCTGAGTTTGTCAGTATCAGTTACATTGGTAAAATTCATATTTGGACCATCCCAGTATAGAACTTTATTCAGGGCCTGAAGACGAACTGCCAGAACCCCCATTACAACCATTTCGTTGAATGGACCTGAATCTTTGAAATCAGATGCACTCGGTACACGACTCCCAGGGCTTTCTTTACATGCACGGATCCAATCTTGTTCATGACTTACTTCAATGCGGCGAAGTGTTTTAGGAACAGTAGGAATCCTACCGGAAAGCAGGGCTGGATCAGTTCCATACTCACCGCAGATAAGCGTGTCTTTAGTTCCATGGAAAAGAACACCTGAGCTCTGGATTCTTGCAACCGGCCAATTCTCGGGATACTGAGGTTTAAGACCGCCATCAAACCAGGATACCTGAACTTCCGGTAAGTTGATTTTGATATCTTTCGGCTTCTTACGTTCAGGATAGACAAGATGTACAATCTCGGCATTTGGTGCACAATCAGGCATCACAGGAGTAGAACTGCCAATTACCTTAGTAGGGTATTGTAGCTTCATGGCAGTAAATATAGGATGCATAACATGGCAAGCCATATCGCCAAGTGCCCCTGTTCCATAATCCCACCAGCCACGCCATACCCATGGATGAAAAGCCGGATTGTATGGACGAAACTTAGCCGGGCCAATAAAAAGATCCCATTTCAGGGTTTCAGGTACAGGTGGAGTATCAGTGGGGGCTGTTAATCCTTGTGGCCAGATTGGTCGGTTGGTGTAAGCTTCGATTTTCTTCACTTCACCAATTTCTCCATTCCAAATCCACTCGCAGGCCAACCGTACACCTTCGGCGGAAGACCCCTGGTTTCCCATCTGAGTGGCCACTTTATATTTTGCTGCCAGTTTTGTCAGCAAGCGGGATTCGTAAACACTGTGCGTCAATGGTTTTTGGGTATAGGCATGTTTACTCATTGTGATGGCATGAGCTGTAGGACCGGCATGATTGTGGTCAGAAGTTGCAACCATAACTGCATCAATGGATTTATCCATCTCATCAAACATCTTGCGCCAATCATAATACCTTGCAGCTTTTGGGTAAGTTTCAAAAACCTTTGGTACATTAATTCTGCTGACACCCCAGTCAACGTCGCAAAGCGCAACAATGTTTTCGGTTGCCATTCTCTCAAGGTTACCTCTTCCCATACCGCCAATTCCAATTCCGGCGATATTTAGTTTATCGCTTGGCGCTTTATGTCCTAATCCGGCGATGATGTTTGAAGGAACAATTAACAGCCCTGTGGCAACTGCAGACGTCGTTCCAATGAACCCCCGTCTCGTAATTTTCCTGTTTTCTTTCATTTTTTATAAATTTTAATAATCAGTTTGAGCTGAATTCAAGTTACAAATGCAACTTTTTGATTAAATCAAATTTCGTAATAAAAATTCAATATTACATTAAATACGCAAAAAATTATTAACAAAAGTTGTCAAAACATTGTGCATAAGTATCTTACACAATGCTTAACAACTGAAAAATTTCACCTATTGTAGCGCTACAAAACAAACTAAGCAGGAGTTTTAAAATTTTCGGCATAGAGTACAAAAAAAATCAACTAACGTCAGTCCTTTTGCAGGAATTTTTTTTGTTAATAATGAATTTGATAAAACTGGGATGAGTCAACTTATTGATAGTGAGTTAGGAGTGAGAGTTAAAACAATTGGTTTTTAGAGGTACCCTTGTTCATAATATAATTATAGTAGTTTGGGTCAAAAAGTCTGTTTTTCTGCCAGTTTTTGATAAATAGCCAATAAAAAATCCCGGTTATCGGCGGTTAGGTAATGCATTTCCCCGCCCATCCTGTGGAATGTCTTACAATAACGTAAGTAGTAGGCGGGATTATCCATTGGTGGTTCACCGTTTTTTTGCCAATCCCAGTCAGATTTTGCCAAATCCACAATCAGCATATAATGGTTATCAATATGTCCGTTTTTCTGCACTTTAAGGTTCTGGGACATGGATAATGATTTTTCAAAAATCATGGGTGACATTACCGCCGATCCAATTGACATGTAAACTCCGTAATCAAGATTACTGACACTTTTTGCAAAACACAGAAAATCATTTAATGCAGTTCTACCCAGTGCAGCCCCATGGTTCATCGGATGGTTGTATATGATGTCATGACCAATCATCGGATGTCCTGTAAACGGTATCCCCAATTCATAAGCACGGGCCTGTACTGAATATTTTTTATAAGGATGAGGGATACTCATGAAGCCTGACTCCAGCTTAAATTTTTGAATTACTCCCAGCAGATCAATAGCTGCAGCTGCCAGTTCAGGATTTGTTTCAATATTCTTTTTGGCTTGAACGATTAAAAATGAAACTTCAGGAATATGAAGACCTTCCTGTGATATCAATTTACCAATCGATTCTCCATACCCCAATCCTTCATAGGCTCCGACAACCAGAGCAAGGTTGATAAAAAGGCCGGTTTCATTCCAGATTCCAAACTGGCCATTTTTAACATTCTCACGAACATCTTCACTTGATTTTCCCTGAAAAGCAAACTCCCAATCGTGGATAATACCTGCACCATTAGTCGACAAATGGGTTACCCAACCCTCTTCCATTAATGCAATCAAAGTGGGAGCCATACCGTTTTTAATGGTATGCGCACCAAAAGTGAGCATTACCGATCTTTGCTCCTGCCTGGCCAACCTGATACGACCGGCAGTTTTTTCGATAAGTTTTTGCCCTAATTCTGAAAGATTTGCAGGTTTTTGCGTAACAGGAATATGGTCTTTCTCAATATAAACCTTGTTTTTCCTCTCGCTCAATTTTTTGATAGCAAGCTGATCCCTGTCCAATTTTGGGTAAGGCATGCTTCTTTTAATTAAATATTTAACAAACTTAGTAACTGTGGAAATTGGGAAAAATCAGGAATGATAATATCAGCACCTGCTTTGATCAGTCGTGTGCGCTTATTCTCATTCAGGCCAAAACGTCTCAGTTCGTTGCTGGCGATCCCTATAGTAACTCCTTCTCTTTTATGGGTTTCCCTGATCTCAACCGGGCCATCGCCAAAGGTGGCAATTTTTCCGAAAGCGGATTCCCCTATTGAGTCGAGGATACGGTCAAGAACATTTTTTTTTGCCTCTTTGGTTATATCTCCAACAGCTCCATAAATCCTGCCTTCAAACAGATGATCGTAACCTAAAATACGGGCTTCATTTTTCACATCCTCTTCATCAGTACCGCTGGCCAGATAAAGTTTAATACCTGCGTCATAAAGTTTCTGAAGAAACGGAACAGCATTTTTTAAAGTAAAATCTGCCAACGACAATTCGCCCCGCGACAATTTTTTTTCGCGTTCTTTTACCATTTTCAGCAACTCTTCGTTATATATTTGTTTGTACCCAAATTCGTCCAGCATTTTTTCTTCGGGGACATAGTTAAATTCCCGGATCAGATCTATCAATCCTTTCATTTGGACAAGGGTCTGAATCCCGGTTGTCTTGTCGATGAATTCATCTACCCTTGTTTGAACTTTTTGGTACAATACTTCATCTGCATCTTGATATTTATCTCCCAATATCGCTTTAATCATCATAGGGGCCATAATCAGTTCCCAACCTTCACGGAGGGTAGAGATTGTTCCGTCATGGTCAAATATGGCATGCCTGATTTGAAGCTTATTTTCCCATTTGTTGATGATTTCAATTTCTGTATCTGTTAAGTAGTTGGCATGTCGTATATCCTCAGATAATTCTGGAGAAAAAATATAATCAGGATCCTGCCCTATTCCGAGTATTTCTTCCGGCGTTGCAGTCCCTGTCTGAAATAATTTCTGAACAGTAACACCGGCGACAAAAGATCCAATTTGTGCCGCTACCACCATGTCATACCCGGCAGCCAACGTTGACGCTGCTCCAGCCAGATAACTATCACCGGCGCCGACCGTATCTACTTTCGAAATAATCATCAATCCCGGAATATCATTTATCCCGTTTTCATCGACAATCAGGGAACCACGGCTTCCGCGTGTAACAAAGAGTGGTTTTTGGTATCTTTTGAATAGTATTTGCGCTGCATCATGGGCTTCAGCATATGATACTATTTCGGACGGGCTTTTGTTCTCATTACAATGCAATACTGCTTCCGTATCGTTCATTTTGCGGTAAGCTCCATCGTATTCATCCGAATAATTGCGACTATCTGAAATAAATATTTTGTCTGGGAATAAACTGATAAGCTTTACTAATTCTTCGCGAAAATAGGGAATGTGTATCCCTGACAATACCTGCTGATTAATAATGACAGCATCAATCTCCAGGACAACATCCCTTAATTTGCGGATAAGCTCGTCGGCAGTTGCTTCAGAAAGAATATTAAAATTACCAAAATCGATCCTCCCCTGCTCTTCATCACCAATATATGGCTTTGTATATACATGAGTGTACCATTGTTCTTCCTGTACCAGAATGTTATCAGTATTGATTTTCGCCTTTTGCATCAGTTTGATCATCTCGGCCCCAAAAGGATCCGATCCAATCACCCCAAAAGCGCGAATGTCTTTTACACCCATTGCGGACAAATTATTGGTAACATTTCCAGCTCCGCCCAGTGAATATTTTTGTTGCCAGACAGGACGAGTCATATGACCGGTTTCAATTGACATTTCACTTTTTGACTCGTCAATGAACCAATATGCATCCAGACAAAAGTCACCTAAAACAGCAATCTTTACATTACTTATATCATCCAAAATTTTTTGCAATTGATCTTTCTTCATGTGTTTATAGTTTTAATTTTCTTAAAAATCACATGGTCCCGAAACTTCGCGAAGCCATGATTATTAAAGATAATATCCCCAATTAGTGAGCTTGAAATAAGGCCTATTTCATTGATAATAATTTTATTTTTTTAATGCATATATCCCCGCACTTACTAAATAAATCATAGCCATTACCAATACTAAGAAACTGGCTTTTACCCCAATATTCGTACTAACCATCCCCATCAGCGGTGGTAAAAATGCACCTCCGGAAACAGCCATAATCATCAGACCGGAAACCTCGTTCGAGCGATCAGGCATTTTTTCAATAGCAATCGAAAAGATCAGCGGAAAAAGGTTACCAGAACCAAGACCGACCATGAAAATCGCGACCTGAACCATCAATACTGATGGAGCTACCAACATTCCGACAAGGCTTATCAATGCCACTAAGGCAGTTAAGAGTAAAAACCGCCGGGCAGAGATCCAATTTAGAATTACAGCTCCCAAAAACCGGCCAATCATCAAAGCAGTAAAATAGAGACTGATCCCCAAAGAGGCTCTTTCGAGAGTAAGACCAAATTGATTTTGCAGAAAATTTGCAATATTTGAATTCATCCCTACATCAGCTCCAACCAACATAAAAATCCCTAAAACCATCACCACTATAAATTTGTTTTTCAACAAACTGAAACAACTTTTAAACGTTGCAGCTCCGTGACTGGATTTCGTTTCTTCAATTTGGGTAAAGTAAAGCCACATTATGGCTAAGACTGAAGTAAATGCATAAACGGCAAAAACCAGTTTCCAATTGCCAAACATAGTTGCCATCAGAGTTGTAATGACAGGTCCCAGTAATGAAACAATAGCTTTTATAAACTGGGAAAGGCTCATGTAACTGGAATATTTTTCGCGGGGTGCCACATCGTGCAGTAAAGGATTGGCTGAGACCTGGACAATAGTGTTCCCAATCCCCAAAACAATAAATGCAACCAGCATAACAGGGAATGAATAATGGATAAACGGTATAACCATGCCAAATCCGGTCAGTAGCATCCCGATATTAAGCATTCGTCTCTTGCCGAATTTATCCTGTAAAATCCCTGAAGGAACTGATAAAACGAAAAACCAAAACAACGCCATGGAGGGAATAAGTTGAGCAAGGTCATCAGTCAGCCCAAAATCTTTTTTAATAAATCCGGTCGCAACACCAACAATATCCACAAATCCCATTACAATAAAGGACATAAAAACGGGTAGCGTTTTTTGAAGTCCAATTTTTGAATTATTCACAATTTTATTTTTTTTATAATATAATCAATTTATTTATCATTTCCGATACTCATACTTTAACTAATTTGAAACAGAACAAAAATCCATCTACTCTTCAAGAAGATTGACCTCTTTTATATCACCCGTTTTTTTATCCAAACGCAGAGTTTTTATTTCGCATGGTCGGAAATTACCTGTCCATTTACGGTCAGCAAACCGCAGATCGAGTGTTGCTGCAGTCGTTAATCCGAATGTCTCAACGCAGCGGATAATAATGTCTTCTCCATTTTCAGAGAGTTTAATGGCAGATACAACTACGTTTGGTGCGTCAACAGCGAGGAATGAACCTGCTTTTGGCATAGTTCCACCATGTATTCCCTGATAAATAACTACTGAAGGAGTAATGAATTCCTCTGTGATCCTGACAATGTTGCTCTCTTTCCATGTGCCCTTATGAGGAACCACTAACATGCGAAAAGTCTGTATCCCCTGGTCCATCCAGAGATGTTCTGCCTTCATATCGAGAACTTTTGGGTTGTGATGAGCATAGACCGCAGAACGGGCGATGGATATCCGCATATCATTTCCAAGTACATTATAACCATATTTGGCATCGTTGATAACAGTAAGGCCATAAGTGCTTCCGTTACGTTTTCCACTCAGATCAATCCATCTTTGACCCGGATCTTCATTACCATTGGTAGCACGTTCAATATGTCCGTAAGGTGTTTCATATGTTGCAGCTGGTGCTTCAACATCAACAGGAAAAGAGAATTTTAGCATTTTAAGATGCTCGTGCCAGTCAAGAGTGACCTTAGCCTCCAGATTACGAGAACCTGAATAGAGCATCCAATCAATAGTTAGAGTAGAGGCACCATAGGTGGTTGTTAAACGGATTGTTGCCCGTAACGGACCATTTTCCAGTATTTTTATGGTTGCATTTTCAAAAGCCCCTATCTCTTTTGAGAAGGTCTTAATATCATGGCTCCATGTATCGCTTGGATCATCTATTATAACTGCCTTGCATCCACTCTCGCCACCGGAAAACAATTCCTTCCCGTTTTCTTTGTCAAATATACCTATTGCTCCTGAAGTTGAAAATTGTACCCGGAGGAATTCATTTTCAAGTCTGTTTTCTTCAGCCTTGGCAACAACCTTGGCCGGTAGAGTATCACCTTGCGTAAGGCGTATCTGGCGGTAACCAAGAGGTGGGAGCATTATATTGACAACAAGCTTTTTGCGGCTACCTGTTTCTGTCGAACCGGAAGTCCATTGATGAAGCAGGGAATTACCATGTTCATCTTCAACATGTGACGACTTATTCATAGTCCCCCAGTTGAAATCATAATCTATGTTTCCGCGAACTTCCCACGCATGTGGATTGAAGACCACAAGATACTGTGAAGCAGGATCCTCCGCAGGCACTTGCCATTCTAATTTCTGAACAGACATATATGTTGCCTGATGGGCTATGTCAAGAGCATACCCGTATCCTTCGCGGGCGGTCTGAGAATGCTCATACAGTGAAGTCCCGGCCAAACTGTCGTGGAATTGGAGGAACAGCACTCTTTGCCACGCAGAGGTTAATTCTCTCTTAGGATAATTGGAACCCCATGCTACCGAACCTATAGCAGCTATTTTTTCTGCAACGACCAGAGCTGCTTCTGAATGGCGGTTCCCTTTCTTAATTTCTGATTCGGCTGTATAACAACCAACTGCATGATGCTGGAGGTCATCTTTTACAACCGGAAGGTTCATATTCTTCTCTTCACGAATCTCCTTAAAATAGCGTTCAGGAGTACTGAAAAAAACTGCCGGAGCGCCTTTTTCAGTCTTCAGTTCTTCAATGGAACGTATAGATTCCTTTGTTGGACCACCACCATGGTCTCCCGCACCATAGTATGCCATAAAACTTTTCATCGGTTGATCCTGGTTTTGTGACAGGATTCTTTCGACACGACTCTTTAAAGGTCCTCCAGCGCCATAGCTAAGCTGAATGCGATAGGTTAGAACGCGTGTTCCATCTGCACCTTCCCACCAGAAAAGGTCAGCAGGCAGGGATTTTTCATTAGGCCCAGGTCGCATAAAAATGTAATTATTCATTCCTTGCAATTTTATTATCTGGGGCAATGTACCTGCGTGTCCAAATGAGTCGGGATTAAATGCTACCGTGGCACGATGACCCAGGAGACGTTGCAGGGTCAACTGACCATACAATCCCTGTCTTACCATTGCTTCACCGCCGGGGATATTCACATCGGGTTCAACCCACCATCCTCCAACAATATTCCAGCGACCTTCATCAACCCGTTTGCGTATCTCTGCAAGCATCTTAGGATCGTTTTCGGCAACCCACTGGTAGAATTGAGCTGAACTGGAAATGAAAGTAAAATCAGGTGTCTCATTCATCCGGTCAAGTGCTGACTTGAAAGTACTGTGAACAACTGAAATACCTTCCGACCATGGCCAAAGCCATACAGGGTCAATATGGCCATGGCCTATCATATGAAACTTGAATTTCGAAGCATCTGCCGGCCATGAGCCAACCTGTTGGATATCATTTGTGAAAAGGTTTGTCACCGGCCCCAGGGCTACAACTGCAGTTCCTGCTGCTGCACGGTTAACAAAGGTTCTGCGCGAAATGATACTCTTGCCTTGTGAGATGTTTTTTTTCTTCATAATAATATCTTTTTATTTGTTCTTCATAGTAATATCTTTTTATCGGAGGAATAGCTTCCTGAACCGGTTAGCAATGCTGATTTCCAAAGAAAGAATTCTCCACCATCAAGCAAAGTGTATGATAAACAGGCAAATGCAATTCTTGCACAAATGCAGTACGTCGTCCAGGCACATTGATCAGAATGTCGCAAAACGATTTCATCTTTCCACCGGTTTCACCGGTTAAACCAATAACAACCATTCCTTTTGCTTTAGCTGTAATAATAGCGTCCACTACGTTTTGAGAATTTCCTGAACTACTGATCGCGATCAAAACATCTCCTTCGTTTCCGTAACCAACTACCTGTTGGGCAAAAACAAGATCAGCGTCCGTGTCGTTTGCAACCGCAGTTATCAGGGCGCTGTGAGCTGTCAGCGAAATGGCAGGCAGGCCCTGCTGAAGTTTTTCTGAAAGATATATTCCCCGTTCTCCGGCAAAAGCTGACAACTGTTTTTTCAAAGGTTCTCCGATCGGGCGCTTGTGTTCAAAGCCTTTCATTAATTCACCAACGATATGATCCGAATCGGAACAACTTCCGCCATTACCGCACACTAACACTTTTCGGCCTTGTTGATAGCACATTATCAAACATTCTGCAGTTTTACGTATTTCGTTTTCAACAGGTAATAATTCCGGATATCTGCTAATTAATTCTTCTAAAAAAATGTTGTTCTCCACTTTTCAATGATTTAAAATTTATCCTCATAAATGGCCACGCACAAAGCTGCATAATCACCAATTGAATCGCCCAGTTCGGCTGGTTTTATCCGACATACTTCAAGAGACGAAGGAATCGCTTCTTTTTGCAAAACTCTTTCGATAAGAGGTTTAAAAAGCATCTCATTGCGTGCATAAATGCTTCCGATTACAATACATTCAGGATTTAGTATATCTATCAATATTGCCAGCCCCTGGCCAAGGTAATCGGCCGAAATTCGGATTATCTTTTTAGCAACCGGATCGCCGGCCTGTGCAGCCAATGCCACCATTTTCGTATCAATTTCACTAATCATTTCTGATGAAGGACAGAATCCAACACTTTGATTATTTTTCAGTCTTTCCGAGACAATCGATTTTGCCAACTGGGCAATTCCTCCACCACTACAAAATCCCTCAAATGAACCAGCTTTCCCAAAACCAATTGGTCCCGTTTTTTCCAGTCTTATATGTCCTACTTCCCCTCCCAGATCATTGGTGCCACTGTACAACTTTCCGTTTAAAATCAGGCCTGCACCCATTCCTGTACCGAAAGTCAAAAAAATCATATTTGAAGTTCCTTTCCCTGCACCCATTAACCATTCTGCCAGGGCACATGCGTTCGCATCGTTCTGTAATGCGGTTTCAACGCCGAATTCATCACTGAATATTCTGGCAATAGGCACATTATCCCATCCGGGTAAATTCGGGGGTGAATAAATAAAACCGTTTTTTGAATCCAGCGGCCCTCCACAGCTTATACCTATCCGTTTTAAATGATAACCGGAATAATCGACCAACAATGATTTAATATGTTTTTGGAATTCATATAGAATGGCTTGATAGCCTCGCTCTGTCCGCGTATCGAAAACAACTTTCCGCTTTATTGAAAAAGAAGCATCTCCAACTACGACGCTACATTTGCTCCCGCCTATATCCAGACCTAAATACAGATCCTCCTGAGTTTGATTAATTTCAGCCATACAAGTTCGTTTGATTAATAACTCAAGTTGTTAGTTATTGTTTGTAATAAAAATTATTAAAATATTGTAAATCAATTATATATCTTGATATATTGTTAATATTCTGATAATCAAATACATATAAATTTGTTATGATTAGAGTTACCCTCTCCGAATCCTGTCGCTGATAGATTAATGGTCAATGACAGAACCAGAATCAATGTCAGATTTAAGTACAAAAAGATTTTCTATTTCTTCCAAAGGGAAAAAATAGAAAAAGAATTTTTTTTCATAATTTATTAAGTTGTTAGTTGGAATTAGAGTTAAACATAATTAGTCTGTTTTGGAATTTCCAGACTATAATTGTTATTAACTTAATGATTTTAATCCGGAAAGACAATCCAAATTTGTTTTCCTTTTTAACTCAATTAAAATTTATGCATAGGCAATAGTTTTTTAAGGTTAGACTTAGGTTCGGTTTATATAGTTAGCCAATAAAAACAAGCCAGTGGGAAGAAAATAATTAATAACTTTAAAACTCTATTTAATATTAGATAACCAAATTTAGTTACTATTTTTCTAATATGCAATACAGTTTTTATATTAATTCATTATTATCTGCGAAATTTAACTAACAAAAATGTCTATTCATCCTTAAACCAATATAACAATGAAAATTATGAAATTATCATTACTCTTTACACTTACTGTGTTACTTCCGACAGTCATGATAGCCCAGCAGCCAAAAGCTCAATTATCCTGGCCTGAGATAACAAGAGAAAACAAGCCCTGGACACGCTGGTGGTGGCCGGGAAGTATCGTCAATCCAAAAGATCTTACAGCTGCATTGGAGAAATACAGTAAAGCAGGACTTGGAGGTCTGGAACTTACTGTATTGTATGGTGTTAAAGGGCAGGAAGATAAATTCATCAATTATCTTTCTTCTGAATGGATGAATATGTTTGTCTACACTCTGAATGAAGCCAAAAGACTAAACATCGGTGTTGATCTGGCCAACTCATCGAGCTGGCCCTTCGGAGGACCTTGGGTGACGAATGATGATGCCAGTAAAGATGTGGCATACAAAACATGGTCATTAAAAGAGGGAGAAAACCTTAAAGAACCAATCATCTTTATCCAGGAGCCATCTATCAAGCTAAATGGTACTGCCAGACCTGATATTTCAACTTTAACTGATCCTGTCTATCTGAACAAAGATCTTCAGACTCTGGCAATTGATCAGATCAGGTTTCAGAAACCTATACCATTACAGGTAGTAATGGCATATCATGAAGCAGGTCAGGCACTTGATCTGACTGACAATGTTGACGGTTCCGGCAATCTGTCCTGGACAGCACCATCCGGCACATGGACTCTTTACGGTGTTTTCCAGGGTTGGCATGGTAAGATGGTTGAACGTGCAGGCCCTGGTGGAGAAGGTTATGTAATTGACCACTTTTCAGGAAAAGCAATCCGTGATTATCTTAAATATTTTGATGAGGCTTTTAAAGGTTCTGATATCAGTTACCTGCGGGGTTATTTCAATGATTCGTACGAAGTTGACGATGCACGAGGACAGTCGTGCTGGACACCTGAGCTATTCAATGAGTTTAAAATCCGTAGAGGTTATGACCTTCGTCAGAACCTTCCGGCACTATTTCAGAAAGACAATCCTGAAAAAAATGCCAGGGTTCTTTGCGACTATCGTCAGACTGTATCGGATCTCATCCTTGAAAAGTTTACAACCGGATGGACCGATTGGGCGCATAATCAGGGAAAGATTACACGTAACCAGGCGCATGGATCTCCGGGAAATATCCTCGATCTGTATGCTGCCACCGATATCCCCGAAACAGAAGGAACGGAAATACTCAGAATGAAATTCGGGACTTCGGCAGCAAATGTTTCAGGAAAGAAATTTGCCTCTGCAGAAGCAGCCACATGGCTGGGTGAACATTTTTCTTCAACCCTTGGTGATGTAAAAAAAGCTATAGATCAGTTCTTTATAGCAGGAGTCAATAATATTTTCTATCACGGAACATGCTATTCACCTGAGAATGATCCCTGGCCGGGCTTCCAGTTTTATGCAGCGGTGGAGTTCTCTCCTGCCAACAGCTTCTGGAACGATTTCCCTATTCTTAATAATTATGTTGCGCGTGTTCAATCATTTACACAGATAACCAAACCTGACAATGATATCCTGCTCTATTTCCCAATCTTTGACAGGTTCTCTGATTACAACAATGCTATGCTCGAACATTTCGATGCAATCAGTCCGCGGTTTAATGGAACACCTTTCAAAACCGGGGCACAGACTATGGTAGAAAAGGGTTATGCTTTTGATTTTATCTCCGACCTGCAGATCATAAACACAACAACCAGTGAAGGTTCACTTCAGACAAGTGGAGGAGTTTCATACAAGACTATCATACTACCTGGGTGCAAGTATATTCCAGTCAATACTTTTAAGAAGATTCTCAGCCTGGCAGAAAATGGTGCAACAGTTATTGTAAATGGGAATCTGCCTGAAGATGTGTCAGGTTGGGCTGATCTGGAATCAAACCGTGAAATCTTTCAGCATCTCAAAGAACAACTGAAGTTTGTTGAGACAACAAATAGTGATATCAAACAAGCTAAAATCGGAACAGGAAAGGTTATTCTTGGCAATGATCTTAACCAGCTACTTGTCTTTGCAGGGATCCGTCGGGAATCGATGAGTGATAACGGACTCAGGTTTTCGAGGAGGATCAGCAAATCCGGCAGTTATTATTTTATTCTTAATCAGATGGATAACCCATTTTACGGATGGATGCCACTTGAGGTCAATGGAAAGTCAGCCGCTATATTCAACCCAATGACCGGTGTATCAGGGGTGGCAAAAACACGGCTATCAGCCTCCGGAAATCTTGAAGTATTTTCCAGTCTGTTGCCTTATGAATCAATTATAGTTGAGACGTTCGGATCAGCCACCAGTGGTAATAAATTCATCTATTATGATACCATCTCATCACCTAAAGAGTTTCAAGGGACATGGAAAGTAGATTTTATTGAAGGCGGACCTGAATTGCCTTCTTCAAAAGAGATAACTAAACTTGTTTCCTGGACTGACTTTGGCGGTGAGGCTGTTAAGAATTTCTCTGGCACTGTTAAGTACACGATCACTTTTAACAGACCGGCAGTAAAGGCTGATGCATGGCAACTTAATCTTGGAAAAGTTTGTGAAAGTGCCCGTATCTTCCTCAATGGCAATGAGATAGCAAGCCTGATAGGCCCTGGATATCAGACAGTTATCCAAAATATCCAACTGAAATCAAAAAATACTCTTGAAATAAAAGTTTCGAATCTTTCTGCAAACCGTATCGCTTATCTTGACAGGAATAATATTCAATGGAAAAAATTCTACAATACTAATTTCCCATCAAGGTTGCCTCAGAACAGGAAAAACGGGCTGTTTGATGCATCAGCCTGGCTGCCAAGGGAATCAGGTCTGATCGGGCCGGTGACGATGACCGCGATGAAGAAACGTTGAATGTTCCGGGTTCCGCGTTCCGCCAAGAGACTCATAAATGAATAAAGAACGAAGAACAAACGAATAGTGAAGTCAGAAGTTTGCATTTTTTCTGCATTCTGACTTCGTTTGTTCCTCATTCGTTTGTTCTTCTTCCTACCTCAAAAACCACTATCTCTTTCTAATTCTATTTTGAACTTATAGCAGGAGATTTTATGGTAAAAATATTAGGTATAGGTACATTGTTCAATCCATCACCTATATAAAACCCAAGATGCGGTGGCTGGTTATATACCACATTCTGCCAGGCAACACCAAGCCGGTAAACAGGATCGTGCATCAAAGTGTATAATCTGTATTCGGTTGGTATTGTGGTTGTAAATAAAAGAAGTGAAGCATTATCACTACCTCTTAAGATCAACTCCTCGCGCCAGTCACCGAGTATATCAGCACTGATAACCGGAGTGGCTTTTGTTCCGTTTATTGATGACCCACCAAATTCTGAAGCATCAAGTAACCTTACGGGTTTATGATTTACATAATCCCAGTCATCAATAAATGATTTGTCGAGCAATTCATCCTGAAGGTCACCATCCCAGTAAATCCTGAAATTTACTGATGGTACTTTATCTGTAATTTTTACTCCTTTTACGGAATAAATACCTTTCGAAGTTGAAGACCACATCTCAAATCCTCTGTGATCGGGGTAGATATCAGCTGCCGTCCCTCTGCCTGTATCGCCTTCACCCGGAACACTGAAAAGTATTTTTCCGTCAGCAGCGCTGTGAAGTACTCCTCCCAATCCTTTTGTCTCTTTTACTGCCCAGACTTCCAATCCGGGAATATCAGGATCAAGATCAGAAAGATGCATTGCATCGCCGTGTCCCATGCCTGTAGTGTACAAAGGTTCTCCGTTATCATCATAAGCGCTTGACCCATAAACAATTTCAGCTTTACCATCACCATCGAGGTCAGCAACACTTGCATCACCAGGAGCATAAGTGTATTGATGCCTGTCCTGAAGAAGCTGGTCAGTGCGATTATCCGCAGGCGTGTTTCCGGCAGGACGATTGGCCTGATCCGGACGATTTGAAACAACCTCTTTCTCCATAGTACCACCAGCAGGTCGGTTAAGGGGTATTTTGAGGAAGCTTTGCTGCCAGACTTTGCAGGAAGCAGAAGCAGACTCTTCCTTCCCTTTTACAACTGCTTTGACAGTATAAACTTCATCGGTTGCAGTTTTATCTGTATAATTGGTTACCAGAGTCAACGGCTTTTTATTAAGTTTTTGGTTGCCCCTGTATAGATTGAATCCTGTCTTAGCCGGGTCGGTCCCTAAAAGCCTCCAACTGATGAATACTTCTTCAGGGCTTTTTCTTACAGCAACAATGCCCCTGTCGAGGGATTCCATCTGCCGTTTCGCTTTTATTGATTCGTTATTCTGCCCAATTGCAGATAAAAAAGAAATGTAAATCAACCCCACAATCAGGAAAGCATTTTTCATGTTTAAATTTATATTTGATTTTCTTATTAATCGCCATCAAGACATCAAGGCGTAAAGGTTCGCCAATGGAATAATCAATTTAATTCTTGGTGTTACTTGGTGCCTTTACTGCCTTTACTACCTTTACTGCCTTTGTTTGCGTTAGCTTCCTTTTCTTTGGGTTCAAGGGATTTTGTCAATTTATAAACTTCTGATCCCGCAAGCAGGAAGCACCCCAATCCGAAATCTTCAAAATTGGGGACATTATCATATCCGACAGGTTGACTGTCTTTTGGTTCCTTGCCTGTTCCCTGGACAAATCCCAGGAAGCCGTTCGGGTGTACAGATTCTGTAACAAGTGCATTCCATGCTTTCATAACAACCGGGAGGTATGTTTTTTTGCTTATAACACCCTCATTTATTCCCCAAGCCATACCATAGACAAACAGGGCTGTTCCGGTAACTTCTTTTCCTCCAAAGTGAGTAGGATCCTTAAGACTTACATTCCAGAAACCATCTTCTCTCTGGAGTGGGACAAGTGCTTCGAACATCTCTTTCAGAGTGGTTATATACTCTTTCCTGTATTTGCTGTTTTTAGGTAAAAAATCCATTGTCCTTACAAGAGCAGCAACAACCCAACCGTTTCCTCTCGACCAGTAACAATCTTCACCGTTTGGTTCTTTATAAGGCGGAACAAAGTCCTTGTCGCGCCACCAGAGATGATCCTCCGGACTGTAAAGTCCGTTCGTTCCGTGTTTTAGTTTTGTAAAGAGATACATCTCGTGCATCCTGTCAAAATATCTGTTATCCTTATAGATAGTGCCGAGACGCGCAAAAACAGGCATCGCCATCTGCATGGCATCAATCCAGTTCCAGTCATCAACTTTATCAGTTGCAAGCATATTATCAATACAGGCTTTAATATCCTTTATCCTCTCCTCTTTGTACCTGTCCATCATATAGAGATCAATATAGGTTTGCCCACAACACTGATTATCACCATTACGGGTTTTTATTCCATCACGTAATCCCCATTTATGAAATTCACCCCAGCTTACAGCATAATTCAGATAAGACGCATCCGGGTTGAGTTTGTACAAAGCCATCAACCCTTCATAATAGACACCACGTGTCCATATATTGCTGGGACGTTCACGTTCGGTGATAATGGTTTTACCGACATCAGGCCATTTTTCCATGAAGTACTTATTGGCCATTACCATCGATTCCATGGTTTTACTGCTTGAGACTGTCTGTGCAGAAAGGTTACTAAAGGAAAAAAATATAGCACCCAGAAGACAGATATTGATGGTGAGTTTGGAGTATTTATTCATTCTTCTATTTCTTTTTTGTAAATCCCAACAACAAATCCGTCAGATTCTCCGCTGCTTTTCGGTTTTCAAAACTTTCCGGAAGACGGTCATGATCAATATATTCATTATAGATCCACGGATCGCCGATTGCAAAAACATATCCTTTGCCATACTTGTTTTCTGCTATGAGGACTTTGCCGTTCTCAGTCAGAATAGCTTTTGCTTTTCCCGAGAGATTAATGTCAGAGACCTCCTTTATATAAATTTTGGTAACTCCTTTAAAAAGAGGATGATCAGGAAAATTTTTACTGGCTCCCATTTCAAAATTGGTACCGGTAACCGGATGTAATGTAACATGGTTAAAGGTCATTCCGAATTGTGACATCAGCATATTAAGATGTGTGAACTCACAGTTTGGTGCATCGTTTGCCAATATTGCCAGAACCCCACCTTTTTTAACCCATTGTTTTATGGCCTTAATATCTTCGGGAACTAAATAATTTGGTTTTGGTGTTTCTGTTGTAGTGTCGGGATCGACAATAATATAAACATCAATTTTACTTAGGACACTTGCATCGGGTCTTCCAAGAGTCGTAAGTGTTGCTCCCCTGCCGGTAAATATTTCTCCCCAGCGGGAATAACCGCTGAACTCGGTGTCAGTCCAAAGGTAGTGGAATGGTTTTCCTGTTTTAGCATTGGTTTCGCGATTGTACCAGTTATCAAGCCCAACAACCGGTTGTGATATTCCGTTTTGGGCAATGAAACCAAATATTACCAGTAACATAAAAATTAAATGCCCTTTTAAAATTCTCTGCTTTTCCATAATTTTTTCAGGTTAATAATCTCAAAAATATGAAACATTAATGATGAAACAATCATATTCTAAAACATATTCCTCAGGTTAATTGAATAATTATCTTTGATAAAACAAATAACATCCTAACCAATGAAAACCAATTTTATTAAAGCAATCCTTGCAATTCCTTTTTTGTTCTTTTGGCTTGCAATTAATTGTCAGGATAAGAACAACTTAATTAAACCAGGATTGATATGGCCCGATACGGAGGGTAAACATATTAATGCTCACGGAGGTGGCATACTATACTATAATGGTACCTATTTCTGGTTCGGTGAATCAAGACTTCCACGTTCTGAAAAAGACAGGAGTCGCTATGGAGTCAGCTGCTATTCATCAAAAGATCTTCTGAACTGGAAAAATGAGGGACTTGCATTAAGGGTCATCAACGACACTGCCAGTCTGCTTCTACCGGGTTGTGTAATTGAGCGTCCAAAAGTTATTTATAATAAGAAAACCGGAAAGTTCGTGATGTGGTTTCATCATGAACTTAAGGGACAGGGGTACAAAGCCGCCTTAACGGGAGTTGCTGTAAGTGACAATATTACAGGTCCTTACAAATACATTCGAAGCCTGCGACCCAATGCCGGAATATGGCCCTTGAATTTTCCTGAAGAATACAAAAAAGCAACGGTAAAAGATGGAGATTTGAAGAGCTGGTCGAACGAGTGGAAAGTTGCAGTAAAGGAGGGATTGTTCGTTCGTCGTGATTTTGCCGGCGGACAGATGGCCCGTGATATGACAGTATTTGTTGACAAAGATGGAAAGGCTTATCATGTTCACTCTTCAGAAGAAAACATGACACTTCATTTTTCAGAACTTACAGATGATTATCTCGATTTTACAGGAAGATATGTCCGTGTTCTTCCAGGGGAATCAAATGAAGCACCAGCTATCTTTTATACTAAAGGAAAATATTATATGTTCTCATCCGGGACAACCGGGTGGAAACCAAACCCTGCACGCCTATCTGTGGCGAAAAAGTTGTTTGGTGAATGGGAGACTATCGGAAATCCATGCAGGGGCACCGAAGATGAGAACAAGATCACATTTGAATCGCAAAGCACTCATGTTCTTCCTGTTGAGGGTAAAAAGAATGCATTCATCTACATGGGTGACAGGTGGACTCCGGAAAACCTTGCCGATAGTCGTCATATCTGGCTACCTGTTGAATGGGAAAATGGAAACCCTGTTATTAAATGGTACCCTAACTGGAACCTGAGTAAACTGAAATAATATTACTATCTTTCTGACCTTTGATAACTCAAAATATATAAGAATAATTATTAAACTATATAACAATGAAGAAACTGACTTATGTACTTGTCACACTGTTCCTTTTTATAATTACAGGAACTACATCAAAAGGACAAAGGGAAGACCTTATTAAGAAAGACCTTGATAACACACTTACTGACAGGGAAGTGAAAGAGGGTTGGAAACTCCTCTTTGACGGAAAAACATCAGCAGGATGGATGAATGCAAAAACAAAAAGCTTCCCTCCAAGCGGATGGGAGATAAAAGACGGTACAATTATCATAAATCCTGAAACAAAGGGTCCAAACGGCGGTGGTGATATTGTAACTGTAGACAAGTATAAAAACTTCGAATTGATCGTTGATTTTATGTATAAACCGGGTGCCAACAGCGGAATAAAATACTTCATTGATACTGAAACAAATAACGGAGCCTTAGCATCTATCGGCTGTGAATACCAGATTCTTGACGACAAACTTCATCCCGATGCTAAACTGGGTATTGCAGGTAACCGCACCCTGGCTGGTCTCTATGATCTTATAGCCCCGAAAAATACAAGGGATAATGGTCCGGATAAATGGAACAGGGCGATAATAATAGTAAATGGTAACAAGGTTCAGCACTGGCTCAACGGACAGATGACTGTTGAATATGAGAGAGGAAACGACAAGTGGAAGGAACTGGTTGCAACCAGTAAGTTCAAAACATCACCTGGTTTCGGAGAAGTAAAGGAAGGAAGAATACTACTGCAGGAACATGGGAATTTTGTATCGTTTAAGAATGTTAAGATCAGGGAGATAAAAGAATAACGACACAAGACACAAGGCTAACGACTCACGGTTTTTCAAATCAGTGAGTCGTTTGTTTCTTCCCTGCGTCGTGCATCGTGTGTCGTGCATCGTAATTTAAATAATCTTTCCTACCTTTGATATTTATATTAGCATTAAAGTGAACTAACACATAGTTATGTTGTCATGATAATATAAGGAACCTACATATAAACAGATCCTATGAAAAACCTTGCATTATTATTGATCATTTCAGGTTGCTTTATTGTGTTTGCATGCAATAAAGCTGACAAATCCGAAAGGTTTAAATTACTTACCGGCCCGATCTGGACCACAGACAGCCTGCTTGCCAATGGCACTGATGCAAGCGGAACGGGAGGTGTGCTTGTGAAGTTCAAGGGTGATGCAAAATTCAAAGAGGATGGGTCCGGATATTTTGGAATCTATACAGGTACATGGAGATTCAATGTTGATGAAACTGAAATCACAATTGTAACCGATTCACTTATCCTTCCTATAATAAGTGACATAGTTGAATTAACCAGTTCTTCATTTAAGATAACGACCGTTGTCCCAGACAAGGTTAATCCTCTGCAGCCGATAAATATAAGGATGACTTTCAAGGCCAGATGATACATTATATCCTCACTTCTCTTTGCGTTCTGCTTTTAAGTTTTGGATTAAAAGCAGCTGATCCGAACGGGATCATCAAAGGAAAGGTATTCGACAAGACTACACAGGAGCCTCTTGCCGGGGTATATGTTGTTTACGGAAAAAACCTTGGGACTACCACCGATCAGGATGGTTCATATATTATCAAAACCACAGAAGGTAAATTAAAAATTACTTTTCAATTCATTGGATACGAATCTGTTACAAAAGATATAGTTTTTAAGGAGGTTGAAACCATTGAATTGAATATTGGACTCGAAATGAAGGTCCGCGAAATAGACCAGATCGTTATAAGTGCAAATAAAAACGAACAGAAAGTTGCGGAACTGACTGTATCAATGGATATTATTAAAACAGCCTTTCTTTCCGATAACCATATAACCGATGCTCAGGAACTTATTAACAAAACTCCGGGGATCGAAGTTATGGACGGGCAGGCTTCCATAAGGGGTGGAAGCGGTTTCAGTTATGGTGTCGGCAGCAGGGTTCTGGCACTAATTGACGGTTTACCGGTTTTATCAGCTGATGCGGGGAACATCAAATGGCAGTTTCTTCCTCTTGAAAACCTCTCTCAGATTGAAATAATTAAAGGGGCCTCTTCAGTATTATATGGATCATCTGCCCTGAACGGAATAATAAACTTCCGCACGGCCGATGCTTCAAATATTCCCGTCACCCAATTCTTTGCAGAGACAGGTATATTTGGCAAACCAAAAAACAGGAACTGGATCTGGTGGAATACTCCCAGGGTCTTTACAAGCGCCTCATTCTCTCATCTGCAGAAAATAGGTAGAACAGATATAGGTATTGGCAGTAACCTGCTGATCGATGAAGGGTACCGGAGACTGAATGGAGAAAAACTCGCAAGAGTCAGCCTGAGGTTAAAACACTTCAACAGTAAGGTTGAAGGATTGTCTTATGGATTGAACCTGAATGCAGGTTATACGATAAAAAGGGACTTCGTGCTTTGGGAGAATGCTGACTCAGGTGCTCTGAAACAGAATGAATCGGCTACAATTAAGCTTCATGGAGATTTCCTAGCAATCAACCCTTATATTTCATTGAAAAAGAGTGACCGTTACAGGCATGATTTGCGGATGCAAATTCAGTCATCCCGCAACAGGTTCCCGGAGAGCGAAAAAAATAACAGTGATGCTGTTTCTGCTTTTTCAGAATACCAGCTCTGGTACAGGTTATTCGAGTTTCTTGATCTTACAGCCGGAGCTTCAGAGAATTACAGCCATGTAACTTCGAATTTTTTCGGAGATCATACCGGATTGAATGTTGCCGGTTTTGCACAGTTTGAGATCCGGCCCCTCAATCGATTAAAAGCTGTAGCAGGCTTGCGGATTGAAAATAATTCCCTTGACAGAAAAAACGATAAGGTCATTCCGATTTTCAGAGCAGGACTCAACTGGCAGGCGGCGGACTATACTTTTATCCGGGCATCATTCGGACAAGGTTACCGCTACCCATCAATTGCTGAAAAATATGCAGCAACAACACTTGGGTCTGTTACCATTATCCCCAGTCCCGGTATCCAACCTGAATCAGGATGGAGTTCGGAAGCAGGCATCAAACAGGGTATTCTGCTAGGAAAAATGAGAGGACAGGCCGACTTCTCCCTGTTCATGTCTCAGAATAAAAATATGATTGAATACTTTCTTGCAATGTACACAGATCCTGACACAGGAATACCGAGCACCGGCTTTAAGGCTACAAATATTGAACAATCGAGAGTATACGGGGGTGAGATGGAATTCATGATGAACGGATCCATTGGTAATATTAATACCACAATTAGCGGGGGCTATACATTCATTTACCCTGTTGAGTTTAACAAAGTGACCAATAAGAATACGGGTACTTACTTAAAATACCGGAGAAAGCATTCCGGGAAAATTAGCTTAAACGGCTCATGGAAAAAGTTTGAGTCAGATTTAAGTCTGTACGCCAAATCCAAAATACTGAGAATTGATGATTTTTTTCTGAGTGAAGTTATAGGTGAGGCCATCCTTCCGGGTTTCCCCGGTTACTGGCAGAAAAATAATACCGCATATTATCTTATTGACGGAACCATAGGTTATAAATTAAATAGTATGTTAAGTCTTTCATTTGCTGTAAAGAATATTACCAATACGGAATATATGGGCCGTCCGGGAGATATCCAGCCTCAGAGGAATTTTAGTCTGAGATTATCCGGAAAATTTTAATAGTTGATATATTTCCATTAACTTTATTGTAACCTTCATCCTGTTTTAATCATTGATTAAATACCTGAAATAACCATGAAATCTTTAAAACTGAACATCGTAGCTCTCATTATTGTCATTCTCTCAGGAACACTAATTTATTCC
>JAUYBT010000182.1 GCA_030692905.1 Bacteroidales bacterium | reverse complement strand
CTACCCGACAACCTCCATAACTGTAGCAGGTTCTTTGGAGTAGAGATACGAATGAGACAGCTTGATCTTCTTTTTCGTTGAAGGAACTACGAACTCATACGGTTTAACTTCAACTCGCTCTATGCCACCAGGAAGTTGATGACCAATCAGAGTCTTAGCAATGCTCTCATCAAAGGTGCAAGGGATTGATGTTTTACGAGCAGTTAAATAAGGTTTGCCTGTTTCTTTTGATACTGCAACCTCAATGTCCCCTTGCAGGATCATTACGTGGAATTCTTTTCCAGTTGTAGACATGCGTTTTTCCGAACCAATAATTGTGACCATTTTTTCAAAATATTTTGTGAATACTAGTACCGGGTGATTTTCTCCCAACGGAGCATAGGGGGGGTCGATATTGGGTACTATAAGCACCCGGGCATATATTGTCAGAAGGCTATTTTAGTATACTTAAGCCCTTCATATACAGTATAATGAATAATGATAAAAAGTAGGCGTAAAGGGGTACAGATGCGAAAGTTGCGAGTTGCGAATTGAATTATGCATATATATACTATATTATATATATTGCAACTAAACATTGCATGTTTAGTTGTTAGATATACCTATGAAAGTATAGTATTAAACAGTATATGAGAAAGATAAGTAGATAACAATAAAAGAAAAGGGGTGATTTTATCACCCCCCTCTTTAGTATCAAGTAAGTATTTCAATCAACCTCTCCGACTTTTGAAAAGTCGTACCCTTTGCTTTCATTGTATCCTTTTAACCATTTGCAGACAGTTGATTTATCTCTTCCTACTTCTTTTGCAATTTCAACTTGCGGTACTTTCTCGTTGAATCGTTTAATTGCCAGATTATAAAGTTTCATGTCTTTTTGTCTTCCTGGTCTACCCTTTCTGCTACTGCCCGAGCCGGAGGCTCGAGTACTTTCATTAGTTTCCTTTGGTTTTGCCGGACAATCTGCTTTTGAAAATGTCAAAGTCTTGTCATCAAAGCTCAAGTAAATTGGATTGTTCTTATCCTCACGGTTAACATAATTTCCCTTCGCGATACTTAGTTGATGTTGATCATTGACAATTGACAGCATAAGGACATTTCTCATTTTCCCTTCAATACCGGTACTTCCGAGCAATTGATCTTTATCCGATTTTTGTTTCTTATTGCCCTTACATACATGATGAACAAATAGGATTGCACAACCATATTTCTGAATGAAGCTTACATATTTGTTAAGAAATTGTCTCACTGAGTTTGATGCATTGATTTCGCCTTGGAAGACATCACCAAATGCATCAATTACGACAAGGTCTACTGGCGTTTTTTCAAGATGATTCTTAATCCTGTTTTCAAGGTTGTCATAGCTGAATATCACCTTAAAATTCTTCCTTTTTTCAACTCCAATTGGCGACTGAATTATCTGCCTGTTTGTTCTAAATGAAAAAGGGATACAACCATCTTCAGTACTAATTATAAGTACTCTTTTATGTTTTGAATTAAGCTTACATCCCAGGAATTCATTATCACCTCTAACAATGGCAAGTGCAAGTTGTGTATATAAGGTGCTTTTGCCAATTTCACTTTGTCCGGCTAAAACTACGAGGGTTTCCTTTGGTATGAGTTTTTCAACCAAAAATGGAATCTCTGTAATCTTCAGATCAAGCATCTCCTCCAGCGTATATTCATCTTTGAACATATCGAATGGAGTTGCCAATTGATCTATTCCCTTAGTCTGAGGTTTTAATTCGTCAACCGAAACTTTATCTACAACATCCCGTTTTTTTTTGACTTCATTTTGTTCTGCTATTTCAATCTGTTTTCTATTTAGTTTAGGTTGATGAAAATCAACATTGGTATTTAGGATCTTGTGGTTTCCATTTCTACTACCAATATCTACAGATCGAAAATTGTTAACACTATTATCAGACTGGCTTCGTTTCAGAAATTGCTGAAATTGTTTTTTGCGCTTAATGAGGTAACGATTGACCTTTCTCCTTCGTTCTTTATAAGCCATATGCACTTCCTTTTTCAACACCTGATTTCGTTATTAATCTCTGTAGGAATTTTTTTGATTCATTTTCCCCACATTTCTCTAAATCTTCGATTTTTAACTGAGTGAGGTTTTCATTTTTTAATGTCTCTTTGCATTTTATTAAAGCCTCTTTAACATGTGTCCGTTCCTCCTCTGCTACTGATTTAAATTCTTTATCGATAAGCCAACAACAGAAGCGCCATAACTTATTCTCAAAGTAAATGTCGACAGTATTGTCAATGAAAATCACAATGTATTTGAAGTTATCATTCGTTGGTTTAAAACATCTAAACCCTTTTAAAAATAGAGAGTCGTAAAGACATTGCTCATCAATTTTGACCTCCCCGGATTCATAATTCCAAAATTTATTCATGCTGCACTGCCTTTCTGATAAGCTGCTTTAATGTAGTGCAGATTAAGATACTCATCAATGTCTGATGCTTTGTAATAGATTTTTCGCCCTATCTGGGCAAACGGTAGGATTCCACGATCTCTATAAGACTGAAGGGTCCTTTTGGAAATCATGAGTAAACGACAAACTTCGTCTGAAGGAAGCCATTTGTTAATGATATTTTCTGTATCGTTTTTCATTTTTTAAAAAATTAATGAATGAATTACGGTACAAACGTAAACTAAATATTTAACGTAAGTGGCTGTAGATAAGATAAATATGTATAGAGTCTATAATAGACTCTATACATTTAATTTGTTATTAGCAGAGAATCAACTAGTAAAAAACTTAACTTTTTTTAATTGAATCCTTAACTTTTTGAACAGTAGTTCTCAAAAGCAATTTTAAGCCTATTTATAAAGGGGGCCTTTCTTATTTTTCTTTTTATTTTTGCTTGAGACAAGTCATTTCTATAATCTGATAAATCTAATCTGAAAATATCTGAAAATACAGTTATCATGTCGATTTGGTTCATTAGTTCATTGTCTTTAAATATTGATTTAGTTTCATGCAATGCAATAATCAGTTCAATTAAATCAATTTTGCTTTTTTGCCAACTTAAGTTAAAAGAACCTATTATATTCTTTGTAGATTCTTCTGGTATTGTAATATTTATTTTATCTAACATATTATTCTTTTCATCAAGGTAATTGGAAATATTTTCAAGTGTTTCTTTCTGAACAATCAAAAATGGATGAACTAACTCACTTTCATAAAAGCGATCAACCCTCTTTTGTTCAGGAATAGATCGTTTGATATAATTATTTTTTAGTAGATGAAAGTACTCTGAAGTTTTATCTTCCGAATGATAATAATAATTCGATAATAATTCTACAATTTGTGATTTGATACTATTTATGTAATTTTTTTTCTTTAGTAATGAGTCCTCTGAAACAACAACATCATCAATTTCTTTATAAGCATTTAATTTTTTTTCAGTGATGTACTTATTATATTCTAGATTTATCTTTTGATCTAAATCCTTTGGGTTGTTGCTATCAACTGAGAAGTTCCGATTAAATATTAATATAAAATCCCAAAAATTTATACCTGAATCATCAACTTTACCGAATGTTTCTTTGGGATTAATGTCAACGGTAATATTGGAAAACTCATATAATAAATCCTTGACGCTATTTTCAGATTCTTTCATGAACTTGATTTTTAGTTAAACACTCCATATAGCGTATTATCAATAGCATTTTCATCAAATGAAGCCTGGACTTAATTCTTTTCCTATTTCCAGGCATCATTTCAATGAGCAATAAATTTATTCAATTCTTTTGTCATTCACACTATCAGGCACTTTATTCTTAGGTTCATCAAACATGCTATCCATTGTGTCATCAACAGCCTGCTGATCAAATGAAGCCAAATAAGCTTCTGTTACTTTAATACTTGAATGCCCCAATGTCTTTGACAAGTTATAAATATTATCTGTCTTTTGACGTGCTAAATCTGCAAAAGAATGTCTGGCAGTATGAGTTGTGATTTTTTTAGTTATTTCTGCCTTCTCTGCAACTTTTTTTAGGTACTTGTTTATTAAGGCTGTTTTAGCTCCAATTTGATTATGAAGGTACAACAGGTCAGAGTAATCGAATCTGTCAGAAAAGAAAGGGAAAATGAATGATTTTCCGCTGTCCTTATATTTCTCCAGGATTGCCAATGGTTTCTCTTTAAGCTTTACAGAATGAGCTTTGTTCGTTTTATACATTGTGTATACTAATCTTCCATCTTGAACATTGTTCCATTTCAATTGAAGTATATCACTTATTCTTATTCCGGCACAATAGAATGAGAACAGGAAAACATTATGCACATTCCACAATAGACTATCCTTAGGATAAACCAGACCTTCAATTGTTGTGATTTCTTCCTGATTTAATCTGTCTTTATTCGGCCTGCTTTGTTTTAATTTAAATGTAAAGAAGGGATTCTTCCCCGGGTCTATATATCCATTCTCAATACCTTTATAATAAATGGCCCGAAGAGTCCTTATATTACAATTAACCGTATTAACACAGTTACCAAGTTTTAGTAGTGATGCTTCAAAAGAAGATAAAAAAGATGGAGTAATTTGATCAAAATGTAAATCCTCACCTTTTCTATAATCTGTTAGTTTATTGATAATTGTATTGTACTTATTATAGTTCCCATAATGATTATTTACCAAAAGACTATTTGCTACCTGTTTAGCATACTCAAGGAAACTCTTTGCTGTTGGAGCAAGCATCTTGGATTTTATGGTATTTGCGGTAACTGTTGCATGTTCTTTTTCAAGTTCTGTTATTGCATCCTTCGGTTGTTGAATCTTGGCATCAATGTGGTCATTTATTACTTTGTGTTTTGGATGAGATGCTCGTACATACTTATACTCCTTTGGATTTGGATTAAAGTCTTTCTTTGGTATAGCATAATTCATTTTTATTCTTGCGGGCTTACGATCAACTGTTATTCTGAGTAACAGTGTATGTTCGTTGGTATTTCTAACAGGCTTGCTGTTAAGTTCTATATTAAAACTTGCCATAGTATAATTGTTTAAACAAAGATATTACTGAAACATTACTGAAACAAATATTTCATTCTGTTTCTTTTTAATAAATTGTAATGCCTATATGTGTTTTTTAATTACATGACACACAGATATATAAAAGAAATAGGGAGAAATAGAAAGAAATAGTTCGACTCCAGTACAACCCACACAAAAACGCAGAGAGTTGAGAAAGCCTTAACTCTCTGCGTTTTTATAATGAAACAGTTATAGGAAAAGGTAAAATTGCTTTTAATAAAAAAAACTGTACGACAAAATGCACCATTTTAAATAAACTCCGCATCAAAAGATTAAGGATTCCTTATTTTAGGAGTTCATTACAATAAGTACCCAGCTTGATAATATCTTCACGAACCTTCAGGTTAATTTTCTCCTTTTTAATATACTCCTTAAGCTCAGACTCTTTTTCAGGGAATATTTTAAAAAATTGTCTTTCGTTAGTGAACTTTTTCATCTCATCACTTATCCTGACCCAGTATACAAAAGCAGGTGTAACATCAACATTAGGAGGGAGTTCAATGTGCACCACTTCATTATACTGATAGCAAACATTTACAAGTTCATATCTCTTAAAATCTGTAGGTCCGACAGATTGAGACTTCATACCATATCCGACATTAGAACCTTTAGGGGTATACAGGCTTTTATTCTGAAGGAAAAAAGCTGCAAGACCCTTTACAAGTACCTCGTAAAAAACTTTATCTACAGGTACAAATTTCTTGTATTCCAGATAAATTGTATCGATATCCTGCATCTTGGTTGCATACCTGTAGACTCCATTCAGTTCGGTAACCATTATTTGGTCTACCATATTGTAATTAAGTAAGGCAGAAAAATTTTCTCCCTCTTTCATTACAATATAACCTTCGGTAAATGTGGGAAACATAAACTGCGGGAGAGGTCTGTCTGTATTGTCCTGAGCAGTTACATCAAAAGACAAGAACACAAGAAGTAATGCAAACAGACTGGACTTGAAAGCAAAGTTTAATGACTTCATATAAATTTTTTTAAATATGTTGAACTCAAAATTTTGATTTCGAAAGTACCACACACTTGAGCAATTACCTGTCTTTCCAGATCGATCTAAGATATATTATCAAATTCAGAATATTTGTTACAGGAGCAATTATACACTGATAATTATAACTCACGTATTTTGATATTTCTGAACCAGACCGGAAAACCATGATCCTGAAGGCCAATATAACCCTCCTTGGAAATTCCTTCTGTCCAACCGGGGAAAGACTTGAATTTACTGTTGGCAACAAGTGCATCCCATGCAGGAGTCCACAGTTCATACTCTAAAACCTTTACTCCGTTCTGAGTATGAGTAACCTTTCCGTTTTGTACACGAATTACAATTGTGTTCCATTCTCCGGCAGGATGAACAGTTTTAGGATCTGCTGCTATCATATCATACAGTGATCCCGCAAGATGACTTGCCAGTTTATTGTCGGTTGCATCAACATTGTCGAGAACCTGAACCTCAGGGGCAGCATAGTATATTGGTTGCCCTGGAACCTCTCTTACGTTAAAGAAGATTCCGGAGTTTGCCATTTTACTGGCTTTCCAATCTATTGAGAATTCAAAATTTTTAAATTTCTTTTCACCGAATACAATATCCCCGTTGGAACCCGAACCGGGCTTTTTCCCTTCACCAGTAAAAACCTTCATGGCATTTTCTTCAATAATCCAGTTTTGTGGCATTGCTGTCCCATTGCATTGCCTCCAGCCATTAAAATCTTTGCCATTGAATAATAAAACCCAACCTTCTTTCTTCTCTTTTGAAGTGAGTTTGTTTACATCCTGTCCAAAGGCAGGCAAGATGATAAGCATCGCTGCTACACATGATAATGTTAAAATAATGTTTCTTTTCATAATAATTTAATAATTTTTAATGGTATTATGTAACTCGCCCCGACGCGTCGAGGCTCGGTTCATAATATGGATTTTAATATAAATTCCCGATGCAAATTAGTTAAAAAAATCCAACCATCAAGTAGTGTTCACAAATTGATTGCAGCTCGGTGATAATAACCCCCCTTGTATTCCCCCCAAGATAAAGCCAAATGGCTTGTCAAGTATTTTGAGGAGTTTTTGAGCATGTTTTTTGTATTATGATGCATTTAGTTCTTTGACATATTGATTGATTATATCTATGTACTGATTGATGACATAAACTGACAATGCAGTTGCTAATTTAATATATTCAGGTGGTTTATTTTCCATATAGAGCAATTTTACTCTGTTGTAATCTTTAAGATAATGATCCACAGCTTTTAATGAATGATTTGTTTCCTTCGCGATTATAAGCGGATCTTTTTTTTCGATGATGTATTTGTAAACTATCTGATACTTATGAGTTATGCAAGAACCCATATCGTGTAGAGTACCCGTATGAGGCAGGCTGCATGAATGTTTTTCCTCATACTTTTTTCTATTAAGTGAAATGTTTGGAAGGTGCGAAGCCAATAAAAGACTAATATCTCTCATCGAAAGTAATGCCCCCTGAGAATATGCTTCCTGTGTGATACGGGAAATGATATTCTGTCTGTTTTCTGATATGGACATCCTTTTTTCCAGGTTTGATATATCTTCATCAGCAACGATAGTCAGCACAACAGGCACCAATTTTCTATTAGGAGAATCAGCTCGAGTGTATTTATGCACTGCATTCCAGAGTATTTGGCCTGGTTTTATTGTTTGAGTCTCCCTATTATTGGATTTGAAAATAGCCAGAAGCTCATCAGCAATATTGCTTCTGGTATTGGGACCAAATGTATTTGGAAACTCTCTGCTGAAGAAATCTTCGATGATTGGTTTTATAAAACGGTCATGTGCTGAATGGTATCTGTGATATTCATCAGGTTGGCGTAACATGGCAAATGGATTTAATTGTTTAGCAATGTGTTTATTTTTTTAATGATCCCAGGAGTTCGTCTCTGCGGGTCTGGATTATCTCAGCGTGATGCCAAAGTTTTATATATTCTTCTGCCAATGGTCTTGAAATATGTGCCAAAAAAGCAATGGAATGGACGTCGTAGTTTTCTGTTGCCAATGTAACCACTTGCTTAAATCTTCTCACATAGTTTGAAACTGCCGATGTGCTGTGGTATGTACTTTGCGCAATATGAGTATACTCCATACCTTTAAGCCATTTTTCTACAATTATTACGCGATGGCTTAAAGTACGCCCTATATCCTTTATGGTTGACCTTAAGGGCAGAACAATACCTTGCTTTTTTAATGCTTTGATATCTCTGACCAGGGTTCGTTCGCCGCAGTTAAAAATGCGATTTGCTATATCCTCGATGGTTAAAACACCACCCTGAATAAGGGCTTCCTGGCAAATGCGCTGCAGCCTGTGCAATCGTAATCCAACTACTCCACTTTCCTTTTTAACCTCAAGGTCTTCGGTGCCAGCATCAAGAGTTAGAGTAACAGTGACCATCTCCGCATTTTTTAAGCTTTTGGAAGGCCCATTCTCCACGCCGGTAATTACAAACTGAATCTGACCAGGGTTGAGTGAAGGAGTCAAATTAAAGTAGTCACTATAAACTTTGTGCACAGAATCGAGTATCGCACGGGCTTCAAATGGCGAACAGCTAAGCCCTTGTATAATCTCATTCTGAAATTGACTGTCAAGTTGTTTACTGTTCAGTCTGTCCCACTTGCCAAGAGAAGAATTATTAATCATAGGATAAAAACTTTGATTGTAAAACGTGAGTCCACACACTCTCTTACAGGTACAAAGATATCTTTAATCAATATACTGCCATATGGCACAAATATAGGGGGAAATAATTCTGCAAAAGGGCAACAAATCTGCCTAAAAGCACAGTTTTTTCTCCCCCTTGGGGGAGATGCCGTGCAGCGGCAGAGGGGGTTTACTAAAATTCAACCCTGAAATTAAAAACCGGTATGATCCCTAGACTTAAAATATCATTTGAAACAATATGCCCGTTTTCAAAACTAAATCTTCTTTTGAAAACATTTTTGCGGTTAGTGGCATTTTGCATGTCCAGCATTACGATCCAGGAATAACGGGAATGATTTCTTCTGAAATTAATTCCGGCATCAAGTCTCATAAAATCCGGCAGCTGGGCTTCATAAGTCGCCGAATTTTTGTATATTATACGTTTTGCCGTTAACGATCTTTTCGCGTCAACAGGAGTATAACGATAGCCGCCCCTTAAAACATACTTTGCGTTTATGCCGATACTATTCCTTTTATTTTTACCAACATAGAAATCCTTTCCGATCAGGATGTTAGAAACATATCTGGTGTTATAATAAGTATTGTATTGACGCTGGTCTCCGGCTTTATACCATGAGTCAAACAAAGAACCCGTTACAAGGAAGTAATAATTTCTGGTAAACGCCTTTTCGATTGTCATTTCAACACCATTATTCATCCCGGTTCCGGCATTTTCAAGAACAGCATCAGGTAACCGTTCAGCACTGTTAATTGTTGAATACTGACTGGTCATCTTATTTACTATAGGAATATTGTATAAGTATTGGATATAACCTTCAAGACGAAACCGGATGTCATTTGTCAGGGACACGTCTATCCCTGCCACCCAGTGTAATGCTTTGGAAAGCTCCATTTCATTGTTAAGGGTGGAACGCACCCCATCAGTGTTTTTAACAAGTGCATTATAGACAGCAAGGGATTCGGTTCTGGAGTGTAACCCAAATCCGGCAATAAATGCATTTCCGGGAGTTACCTGCCACTTTAGTCCGAAACGTGGCTCAATACTAAATTGTCGGTTTAATGTGGACTCAAGAAGATGTATTCCGGTGTTAATTTCCAAATCGGAAGTTGGCCGGAACTTCCACTGAGCATAGCCCTGAAACAAACTTCCTTTAGCAGAGGGACTAACAAATGTATCGAAAACACCTGACGAATTTTTCTGGAAATTCGACATGGTCCCGGACAGATAATTAAAAATAAGCCCTCCCCGGATTGTATTTCGTGAATTGAATTTATGGTTAACCAGCATTGCAGACCGGAAAGATGGATAATTATAACTGCAATAATAACTGTTGGACCGGACATATGCCGAATCTATATAACCTTCACTATAAGAATTTGAAAATGTTGTATATGCAAATACTGTTTTAATATATGTTTTTGAATCAGGCACTACGTAAAGGTATTTTATTCCGATACTTCCGGAGCTTTGTTTTTCCATCTCTTCCCACTGATCTGAAAGAGTGGACCATTTAGTGATATCATGGAAAGCAATTTTCCCCAGTTCACTCGATCCGAAAATTCCAAAAAGATTAATATTCCCTGCTTTTTTTATAGGAAGATTTATGTTAAAAGCAAGGTCTTTTGTTCGGGGGGCATAATTGGTTTCGCCCAGATCTATTATTTTCAGATTGTTTAAAAATTTAAAGTTTGTATATCTGGCATTTATCAGATATGAAGCATTTGTTCTTCCGGAAAAGGGGCCTTCCATTGACATCTCTGCACCGATCATCCCGGTTTGAAAGGCATATTCATGCTTATCTGAATTTCCTTTCCTGAGATTCAGATCCATAACACCCGAAAATGCATTTCCAAATTCAGCAGGGAATGCTCCTGTAAAAAAGTCAAAATTTGCAATCACGTTAGATGTTATTGCAGAAAATGCACCCCCGCTGCCTCCTTGTCCATCGCTGAAATGGTTAGGGTTAGGAATTTCTATTCCTTCAAGCCGCCAGAGAAGACCACGTGAAGAATTGCCACGAATTACTATATCATTGCTTTGGTCACTGTTGGAAGTTACAACTCCTGCAAAAGCATTAACAATCCGTGAGGGGTCGTAAAAACCTCCGGCATAGCGCAGGGCATCGTCTGTTCTGATGGTATTGGTGCTGATTGTCGCCATCTGGTTGATGCTTTTCGTGCCGGATTTATCTGAATGGACAACAACTTCTGCCGTCTGTATAACTTTTTCCTGAAGCGCAACAGTCAGATCAACCTCTTTCCCTGAAGCAACTAAAATATCCCGGATAATAAAATCTTCATATCCAAGGTAGGTGATTCTAATTGTTATTCTTCCAATTAATGTGGTAAGCCTGAATTTTCCTGCGGCATCTGTAACTGCCCCGTTTGGTGGTAAGGAGTTTAGTTCAAGTATATTTGCCCCGGCAAGAGGCATCCCGGTTTCATTATCGGTTACAGTTCCTTTTAATGTCTGTGTAAGAGTCTGAGAATGAGAAGTGAAAACACTCAGCGACAGCAACAAAAGTATAAATATCCGCTTTCCCATACTAAGGTTGTCACATTTCCAGAGTGCAAGATGGTACAAATTAAATACTATCCGGAAGAAAGAATTAAGGCTTTTTCTAACTCTTTGTAAACCTCCAGTGAACCAAAAGTAACAAGACCCTTCATTCCGGCAGCTTCTGCTGCCTTAACATTTATTTCAAGATCATCAATATAGAGACACTCCTCAGGAATAAGGGAATATTTTTCCAGGAGAATTTCATAAATCCGGCTATCGGGTTTTGAAAATTTTGCTTCAGAGGAAATTATTCCTCCATCAAAATATTTGAAAAAATAATATCCTGTTTTTACTTCTTCAAAAATATCCATCGGGAAGTTAGAAAGAAAATATAGCCTGAATCCGCGTTTTTTTAATTCTGGAAGAAGTTTGACGTTCGGGTCAAGGGGGAACATCAGTTCGGTTCGTAAATTGAAAACATGTGCTATTTCTTCCTTTTTAAGCGATGATTTTAATGCAATGGCCTCTATTGCTTCAGTTGTATTGATTTCTCCCTTATCCAGCATGGCCCATTCTTTACTGCCGAAAATGTCAGAGAGAATTGTGGCTTTGATGTTTTCAGGATAGTTTTTCTTATCAAAAAATTCTGAAGGCCTGAAACTAATCAGTACATTTCCCAGGTCAAAAACAATATTCTTTATCATATCAGGGGTTCTTCATGCTTATTGGTTGGCCTGTTGCCTCAAGGATATTCCACCATAATTCGCCTTCAATATCAATTTTTTTGCGCTTTGCAACCACAACAGGAATTGGCATCAGGGTGAACTGGTTATTCCAGAATCCGACAACAAAATCAGTTTTCCCTGACAGGGCGGCATGAACAGCATTCTGGGCAAGAAGGTTGCAGAATTTGCTGTCGTTTGCATTAGCCGGGGCACTTCTGATTATATAACTTGGGTCAATATACTTTATTGAGTGAGGAAAGCCTTTCTTTTTAAATTCTTCCGAGATTTTATCTTTAAGGTAAATGCCAATGTCTTTGTGTTTTATATTACCTGAGGCATCTTTATCGCTATCTGCTGTTTCGAAAAACTCCTGGCCGGCTCCTTCAGCTACAACAATTACAGCATGTTGTCTCTCTTCAAGCCGCTTTTTCAGAACCCGGAGAAATCCACGTTGTCCATAAAGATCAAATGTTATTTCAGGAATCAAAACAAAATTAACTTCCTGAATCGACAAAGCAGCGCTTGCCGCGATAAATCCGGAATCACGTCCCATCAGTTTGACCAGAGCTATCCCGTTAAAAGCTCCGGATGCCTCGTTGTGTGCATTTCTGATTATGTCGTTGGCGATAGAAAAAGCTGTTTCAAAACCAAAAGATTTTTGAATCAGGTTAATATCATTATCAATTGTTTTCGGAATCCCCGCAACGCAAATCTTCAATTTCCGTTTTTCAATTTCTTTATATATATCATGTGCTCCGCGCAGGGTTCCGTCACCACCTATACAAAAAAGCACATTGATGTTCATAATCTCAAGGGTATCAACCATTTTTTCAACATCCTGGTTGCCCCGCGAAGATCCCAGGAATGTTCCGCCTGTAAGGTGAATATAGCTGACCATAGATGCTGTGAGCTCAACAACAGGATGGTTATACTTCGAAATTAATCCTTCATATCCGTATTTTATACCCAGTACCCGACTGATACCGTACCTGTAATGCAGCTCATTAACGAGGCTCCGGATAACATTATTTAATCCGGGGCATAATCCTCCACACGTCACAATTGCAACTTTCGTTTTTGCCGGTTCAAAAAAGATATTTTCCCGCGGGCCGGCTTTTTC
>JAUYBT010000119.1 GCA_030692905.1 Bacteroidales bacterium | reverse complement strand
ACCGCAGAATGAGTGCCAGTAAGCTATTGCAAAACGAAGATGATCTTTCATCTTTTTACCGGCTACAACCTCCTCAGGATTATACCATCTGAATGCCAGAGGGTTTTTCGATTTTTTACCCTCATATCCTATCTTCCCGATACCGGGATAAATCTCTGTTTTACCTTTATAAATCATAGTGAATATTTTTTATTAATAACTATTTTTAACTCATATAACCGTAAAGTATGCAAAGCTATAGAAAAGCATGCAAAGGGGAATCAATATTTACACTGAAAAAAGAAGATTTTTCCATTTAAGATATGCCTCCTCATAATCAGACCTTCCTGATCTTTCAGGTTCTGTAACTCCCACTGCAGCAAGTCCTTTAAATGCCTCCTTTTCAGGCTTATAGTAACCACACCCGATACCAGCACCTCTTGCGGCACCTATTGATCCGTCAGTATTATAAAGATGAATTACAGTTCCTGTTATGGACGACAAAGTTTTCCTGAAAACTTTACTCAGGAACATATTTGCTTCACCCGCTCTTATCACCTTGGGATCAATTCCGGTCTCTTTCATAATATCAAGTCCATACCTGAATGAAAATGCAATTCCCTCCTGTGCTGCTCTGAACATGTGAGCGTTGGTATGTCTGTTAAAATTTAATCCGGTAATCCGTGCCCCGATATCTTTATTCCCGAGCATCCTTTCAGCTCCGTTGCCAAATGGTAATATACTAAGTCCATCCGATCCTGGGGCAATTTTTTCCGCCAGATGATTCATTTCATTATACGACAGGTTACCACCTGTGTTCCGCCTCAGCCATGAATTGAGTATTCCGGTACCGTTTACGCATAAAAGCACACCCAGACGTGTATCGGCATGACTATGATTTACATGTAAAAATGTGTTTACCCTTGAAAGAGGATCAAATTTTTTCTTGTCTGTGACGCCATAAATAACACCCGAAGTACCTGCAGTCGCCGCAACTTCGCCCGGATTAAGAACATTCAGCGAAAGAGCATTGTTTGGCTGATCACCTGCCCTGTATGAAACAGGAATTCCATCGGGTAATCCCAATTCAGACGCCACTGATTTCAGAAGTCGTCCGCTTACCGAAAATGAAGGAGCGGCCTCTGGTAAAAGACCGGAATTAAAACCGAAATATTTCATTAGTTCTTCCGAAACTATATTATTAGTAAAATCCCAGAAAATACCTTCTGAAAGGCCTGTATATGAAGTACTTATTTCTCCCGTAAGTCTTAAAGCAACATAATCACCCGGCAGCATTACCTTGTGAATTTTATTAAACAGGTCAGGTTCATTCTCTTTAACCCAGGCAAGTTTTGAGGCTGTAAAATTACCCGGAGAATTAAGAAGATGTGAAAGACAGTAATCCTTACCCAGCGAGTTAAATGCTTTTTCACCGTATCCTGCTGCCCTGCTGTCGCACCAGATTATTGAAGGACGCAGTACTTTATTATTGTTGTCAACTGTAACAAGTCCGTGCATCTGATAAGAAATCCCTATCGCACCAATATCATCTTTTTTCTGTCCCAGTTTTCCTGTACAGGTGACAATTGCTGCTTTAAGATTTGTCCACCATATCTCAGTTTCCTGTTCTGCCCAGCCTGGTTTCAGGGCAATGATCTTCATTTCATCAGAAGGATAAAATGCTGTTGCCAGGCATTTGCCCGAATCACCATCAATTACTGAAGCCTTAACCGAAGAGCTTCCTAAATCTATTCCTAGTAATAACATATTATCAAGTTTGTTGTGACCATTTTACCTTCTTTTATAATTTCTTTTTTTTTAATGACGATTCGCGAACAATAAGGCTATGCTTTAAAACAATGGTGCTTAAATTATCTGACCGTGAACTCATTAATTTATTGATAAGTGACATGGCAGCAATTTCTCCGATCTCCCTGGCGGGGTAATCAACTGTCGTAAGATTAGGCTGAACTACTTTGCTGATTGGTTCATTATTGAAGCCTACAACAGCAATTTCGTCAGGTATTTTTATGCCTGCCTTTCCCAACTCAACAATTGTTGCTACAGCCGAGGTGTCATTAGCAGTGAATATGCCATCGGGTCGCGACTTCATATTTAGAATCTTTTTTGCAGTGTCAATACCAGCCTGTTCATTCAAGTCGCTTATTATTACCATCTTCTGGTCAAAAAGAATTCCATTGTCGGCAAGGGCTTGCTTATAGCCCCGGAAACGATCGGCATAAACATTTCGCAAAAGGTTTCCGCTGAGGTGGACAATCCGCTTGCATCCCTGATCAATTAAATGATATGTTGCCTCATACCCTGCTTTATAATTATCGATCACTACACTTATGCAACCATTGCACTCCGAAACACGGTCAAAAAAAACAACCGGAATATTCTTATTCAATAAAACATTAAAATGATCAATGTCTTTTGTATCAAATGCCAGTGATACCAATAACCCATCTACCCGGCTGTTGAAGAGAGTGGTAACACATGAGATCTCCTGTTTTACAGACTCTTGCGACTGACTTATAATCAACCCATAACCATGCTGGTTAGTAACTTTTTCCATACCGGCAATTACTGTTGCCATGAAATAACTGTTAAGCTTAGGAACAACTACTCCTATTGTATTGGTATGTTTTTGCCGGAGATTGCTGGCAAATTTGTTCCTCTGATACCCCATTTCATGCGCTGCAGCCTTGATTTTCTTTATTGTTTCCTTCCGGATATGAGGATGATCTTTCAGTCCCCTGCTTACAGTTGAAGGTGAAATATTAAGGGCTTTTGCCACATCATAGATGGTAACCTCTTTGTTGCTTTTCATCTCAGACCGGATAATCAACAAAAATAGAACAAAAAGACATATTGTGAAATAAAATTCCAAAATATCTGCAATCGGTTGCATTATTTTTATTCAACCGATTGCAATATTAGTAAAAATGTGTACTTTTATCTTGTTATATCTATCAGTTCCCATTGATCATAAGCTATATTGCGCCTTGAACTATCATACTTTAAAACCACTTTTATGAAAAAGGATACTTTCGTCTTAAATTCACTTGTAAGATTTATTACATATTCCTTTTTAGTCGCTCTCTTTTTGCTATTCGGCGGTTGCGAAAAAGCAACAGCAGGGAGTAATGAAGCAGGCGCTGAAATAAATCCGGACTCATTAAAAGGGCTGAAGGATTATTACAAGGATTTCTTTCCTGTCGGGGTAGCTGTCTCTCTAACCTCTCTGACCGGATCTCAATCTGCACTCATTTTAAAACATTTTGGAAGCCTTACGGCTGAAAATGTAATGAAAGTTGCTCCGATTCATCCTGAAGAAAACAGGTACTACTGGAATAATGCCGATATAATTGTAAATTACGCAAAGGCTAACGGGATGATGATGCGCGGGCATACACTGTGCTGGCACAAGCAGACACCTGCATGGATGTTTAAAGATGCAGAGGGAAACCCTGTTACAAAAGAGGTGCTATTAGCCAGACTAAAAGATCATATAACACAAGTAGTTACACGATATAAAGGAAAAGTATATGCCTGGGATGTTGTTAATGAGGCAGTTGATGATGATGATTCAAAATTCTTAAGGGAGACGGAATGGTATAAGATATGCGGTGAAGAGTATATAGCTAAGGCATTTCAGTGGGCTCATGAAGCCGATCCTGATGCAAAACTTTTTTATAACGACTATAATACTGAATTTGCAGGCAAAAGAGATAAAGTTTATCGCTTGCTGAAACAGCTTTTAGATGCAGGAGTGCCTGTCCATGGTATTGGCTTGCAGGGACACTGGAATATCGTTAATCCAACTGAAAAAGACCTCAGGGATGCAATTGAAAAATACTCTTCGCTTGGATTAAAGGTACAGATCACCGAGCTGGATGTGTCGGTCTATTCATCAAGTGAAACCGATCCTGCTGATAATTTGTTTACTCCTGAGAGAGAACAGAAACAACTTGAAAAGTATAAAATGATTTTCAGAGTGTTCCGCGATTATAAAAATGTTATCTCCGGTGTCACTTTCTGGAACGTTTCTGATAAAAGCAGCTGGCTCGATAATTTCCCTGTGAAAGGAAGGAAAAATTATCCCCTGCTGTTCGACCAGAATTTGCAACCCAAGAAAGCTTATTGGGAAGTGGTGAAATTTTGAATTGTTTTTAAATACTGAACCTGAATGCGAAAATTTCTATTTTTTCTTATTACAGCAATTTATCCTCTGGCATTTTTACATGCTCAATCAGCATCTGACCACGATTCATTCATATCAATTGAAAAGGGGAAAGGGAAATTTGTAAATTATTGTTCGCAAAATGGATTAATTATATATGCTTAATTTGAATATGTATAAAATAAATAACTGAATTCAAACTTTAAATTAAATCCTGAAAAATGAAAAAGTATCCTGTCATGTTTCAAAAACTTTCGCTATTAGCTCTCTTCTGCCTGGTGGCCATAAGCAGCTATTCCCAGAAAATTGCCACACTTGAAGTTGAACTTACAAAGGCAACTTTCGGATTAGATATCCCCGTCAGTATTAATCTTGATGATGTGACTTATGTTTCCGATTCTGTATTGAATCTTCTTGAGGTTAAGGGAGATAAAAAGACTCCAGTCCCGTTTCAGATTGAACAGGGAGATCCCCGGAAACTTTATTGGATAGTGAAAACGGAAGCCGGGTCAACCGGCAAACAACTCTTTGAACTGGTAAAAGGTAAAGCACCTCAATCTCCAGAGGTCATGGCAATTGTGAATGATGGTGCCCTGACCATTCATAAAGGAGATCAGAATCTGCTTCAATACTATTTCAAAACAGTTTATCCACCAAAAGGTGTTGATACCGCATATAAAAGAAGTGGCTTCATTCATCCGTTGTGGTCGCCTCACGGTCAGGTTCTTACACGCATTCAGCCCCCTGATCATCGTCATCATTATGGCATATGGAATCCCTGGACACACGTAGCATATGAAGGAGATACGGTAGACTTCTGGAATATTAATTCAAAACAGGGAACTGTCCGTTTCGCCAATTTTGTTTCAGTTGAAAATGGCTCAGTATTTTCAGAATTCGGAGCTTTACATGAACATGTTGTATTTAAAAATGGCGGTGGAGAAAAGGTAGCCATGAATGAGCTGCAGAGTGTCAGAGTTTATCGTCCGCAGGAAAACCAGGATTTCTTTGTTGTTGATTTCGATATAAAACTTAATACCGCTGACGAAAGCCCGGTTAAACTTCTGGAATACCGCTATGCAGGTTTTGGATGGAGGACAACCGAGAAGTGGGATAATAAAAACAGTATGGTTCTTACTTCAGAAGGCAAAACACGGAAAGATGCTGACGGATCCAAAGCACGCTGGTGTATCGTTCAGGGTGAAATTGATACTGACTATGCAGGTGTTGTAATGATGTCCTATCCCACAAATTATAATTTCCCGGAACCATTGCGTATATGGCCTGAAAATCAGTATAACCGTGGTGACATGTTCGCAAATTTCTGTCCTACAAAAGATATGGACTGGTTATTGAAACCCCGTCAGAATTACTCTCTGAAATACAGGTTATTGGTTTTTAATGGTCGTGTGGAGAAAGAAAAGGCAGAAAGTGCCTGGCAATATTTTGCTTATCCTCCTAAAGTTACAGTAAAAATAGAAGAACATTAACTGCATAATATTTTTTATTTTTTTATGCAATCGGGTGCAAAACATAATATTTATTTGTATATTTGAATAATCATGCTGGTTTTTCAATGATTTTGACTTGTCTTGCGGATATATTTGTACAGCAAGTCGGGGTCAAAAATGGAGTTACTTAAGATTAATTATTGAATCACTTTGGATAGATGGCTTTTTAGAATGTGTTCCATTTGAATTCTAGATATTCGTTTTACAAACCTTTAATTAACCTCTATGAGAAAACTACTACTGATTTCAATTATGCTGATTGGATTTTTAGGAAATTCAATGGCACAAAAAATTGTTACCGG
>JAUYBT010000224.1 GCA_030692905.1 Bacteroidales bacterium | reverse complement strand
GGTTTGTACATTATAGGCTACTTCCGTGATGTTATTCCGGATCATTATCTGGCGGCTCTCCGGATCGGAAGTAGAGATCTGGGCCTCACCGGATTCTTTTAGCTGCTTTTCAATTTGCTTATACTGGTCTTTCCTGTTCTGCTGCTTTTCAATCTCATCGAGGATCTGTTGTTTGTTGTCTCCGTCCTCTTGTTCCAATGCACGGATGTATTCTTCGAGTTTATTATCAATATATGCTACATGCCTGTCTATTTTAGCCTGGTTGTAGTTGTTCTTTTTACTGTTTTGTGCCCGCAATTTGGTACTGTGATCGGATTTTATTCAAATACCCGTAAATGAAGAGCTTAAGTAAATCAGCAGGATGATAAGCCGGGCGGCCGTTTTCGATAAAGTCCATTCTGAATCCATAATCTTTTATAGAAAGGCTATCGATAAAAAGGTTAATTATCCGGACTTCATTATCGGGATCGATGGATTGGTCCAGTGAAACAGGAAAAAGATTGATTTGGGTTCTGTTATGTCCTTGAATAAATTTCATGTAGTTAAGATACAAAACTCAGATGTATTTGAACAAGTAATGAGATCTTATTTATCAACAAAACAGACAGGTTTTTAGACATTCTGACGGCCCGGCAGTTGAGGGAGTTTGCGTTACCCGGCGCAATCCACCGGTTGATTGTCCCGGTTGTGAGCATGGAATTGTCCCGGTGGGCACTGACCGTGTTAGCGTTTCGTGCCTTTTTTATTATCAGGTTATTGTAAGTTAAAAAGATTTTATTCATGAAGATTGCCATTTCTTAATCCCATCAATAAACTTTTCACTTTTGTCATAGTCACATACGATTGCAGCACTAAATTGTGGTCTGGTAATTGCAACATAAAATTTGGCTATATCAAATGCTTTCTCTTCCTTACCTTTAATTCTTTTTGTCAATCTTCCATCTTTTAAATATTGAATTATCGTGCCTGTAGGAAAAATTAAGACTCTTTTGAAAGTCAATCCCTTTGATTTTCCAAAATTCCATTCAGGTGCGACAGAATTTTTTGGTTTAAGAATAGTTGGATTAAATGTGACTAAATAATCTTTAATTTGACATCGATTGATCAAATATACTCCTTCATGTTCTGATTTTTCTCGTCTGCATTCATCACATTTACATGGTTCGCTTAAGGGAAGATTTGGATATAATTTTGAAGAAAAATCACAGATTTCCTTATTGTTTCTATGAGAGTATTTCAGAGTTTCTTCATCTATGTCACATAATCGTGGACATTTGTCATTTATAAATTCTTTCATTCTACCATCTCTATATGGAGTATGTTTGGATTCATGATGTGTCAAGTATATTACTTGTCTTGGATCTCCAACTAAAAGAGTTTGAATGTTGCTTTTAAATAATAGTTTAATAATTTCAAGATCATAGCCAGCTAAATCTTGCATCTCATCTATTAGAATGTATGAGTATATTCTTGATAATCTATCTATTATCTCTCCTTTAGTATTTTCATTACAGGCAATTACAAACTTTGAAAGTTTATCTGAATAAATTTTAAAATCAGAAGAAAAATAAAATTTCCGAAAATTTTCTTCCTCACCCCAATACACAGGAAATCCTCTTGCATTAAAATATCTTAAACCTGATTTACCTTCACTAAAAGACAATCCTTTTATCTCTTTATCAAAAAGATAGTTGTTATAGGCACCTTGATATGGCTTTACTCCATGTTTTAATAAAAAGGTAAACCAGGTCTGAATTGTAATATTATTCGGTATTTTATGGTCTGGACTTTCATTAAAGAGTTTTTTCTTAATTTCTGCCTCATTAGCTTCAGTATAAGTCATGATAAGGATATTCCCATCCTTAATCCTTAAAGCTTCTCTTATCAGAAAAGTAGTCTTTCCGGCACCAGCAGTAGCAATTATTAATTTATTCTTCGACATAGTTAATTGCTTCTTCAATATAGGCCGGGAATTCGAATTCGATTTCTGTATCAAAGAACTTTATTGCACAATCAGTTTTGTGATTCTCCATATAAATTAACAACTCATCCTCGTTATTACATTTATACTCACCCTTTTTATAATTGGCACCATCTTTCTTATATTTAGCATCTACAATTTGATTTATTAAATTCCATCTATTATGCTTGACTAATTGAGGTTCTAATGTTGAATAGTTATCGTCAGTATCAAAGAATACTTTTATTGGACAATCTTTATCATCATTATAGGTTTTGTACTTTTCAATAAGAATTTCAGATTTCTTATCATTATCTGTAACCACTGCAATTTTTTTATCGAGTTTTAGAGCTATCTCAATGTATCTTTTAAAACTTAATCCAACAGAAATTACTTCAATACCAGATTGAATCGGTAATTTTTTATGTTTTTTAAAATAACATTTTTGAACGATTAATTCATCTGAGTCCCCTTCGCAGAGGATTGCTGAATTACAAAGAATTAATCTTAAAGTATCATAGCCAGAAATTGTTCTAAAAAATTTTATAGTTTCTTCTGATAAATCATTAAGTCGGATTGTTTTTTTATTATTTAACAAAATAAGTTTGTCAAGGCCCAATTTATTAGCAACGAAACTATTGTGAGTTGATATGATTATTTGTTTCTTAGCTTTTTCACATTTTTCATTGATGTCATTTAAAAGTTGATTTAGTTTTGAGTGCGATAGATGGTTTTCAGGTTCTTCAATCATTATAATATTTGCTTCTGTCGCTTTTTGATGTTCTAGAGCTAATTTTGTTTTTAGGATTGCCTGGTAACCCTTTCCAATATGTTGAAAGGGTACATCTTCGACACAAGCAAGCATGTTATACTCCCATGCATTTTTTGATGATAAATCAACATCAACCTTAATTACTTTGTCTCCATCTGTTTGTTTAGTTCTTTCTTCTATTAATTTATTAACCTCTTCTACGACTTTTTCTTTACTAAAAGTTTTTTGTAATCTCCTATGGGCTTGAAGTAGTCCATTTATTTGATTTGTATCAAGATAATTGCGGATAATATGAGAAAGGTAAATATCAGATCCATTCTGATATCTATTACTACTTGAATCTATCAATGCAGCTTTAAACGGTAGATTTTTTGCAGTAATTACTTCTCTTGCAAATGTCGTCCATGTCAGTTCGTAGTATTCAATTGGTAATGATACATTCTCATCGTTATCTGAGATATAATCATTATATAAATCTCTATCTCTTTCATCTAGTGCAATTTTTAGCTGAATTCCACAATTCTTTGCTCTTTCTGAATTAAAATCTCCTTCAAAAATTGCCAAACCATCTCCTTCAAAATACAATTCAATTACTATTTCAGGAGGAACGGTTGAATCTGTTTTGAAATTTTCAATAATTACTTTATTAAATAAATACTCTGAAAGTTCATTTCTTAGGTATCGACCATTGTACAGTCCTGATAAGGTAAGATGGATAGCTTCGAGAATTGTTGATTTTCCGGCTTCATTATTACCTACTATAATATTAAGTCCATCGTTTAGGAGGAGTTCAAATCTCCTTCTAAAACATTTAAATCCTTGAATTGTCACTTTACTTATATGCATCGGATTATAGATTTTAGACTATGTGAGGTTAATTCTAGTTGCTGGATTGATAAAATATTTACAATACCTTAATTGTTTCGTATCCTTAATGCTAATTTTCCATGAGGGATATGAGGAATAATCATGTGGGCAATGATTTGCAAGGCATGAACGCTCCTTTATATGTGTACTAAAAGTGTCCATATACATAACAAAATGGGTGTATAGGCCTACTTTTGGGTTCATTTATTTGCATGAATTTAACCATAATTTTACTATAAATCATCAAACTAACTCTTTATATTCTGTATACTCTTAATACTTACATGCGTATAAATCTCCGTTGTCTTCGAACTACTGTGACCTAACAGCTCCTGGATAAACCTTAAATCTGTACCCGATTCAAGTAAATATGATATGTCTGCTGAACACATTCTGAAGACTGTAATCACGACGCGGACTTTGATAATATTATGCCAATGCCCCGTCAGTCACAGAAGCATTTTACCAATAATAAGATGAAATACACATATATACAATGCTTTTGCCTGACCTTCACCATTCATAATTCATATTAAAGTTAAACAATAAAATGGAATTGGTTCTTAAAAACTAATCATCACTTTGACTGAATTTTACGCTCATGTTGTTTCAGTTTTATTGGTTATCTGTCAAAAGTGAATATTTTATTAATGCTTCTATTTAATATCTTTATCTAATGCATTGAAATACAGGCTACAAGGCAGATAATGTTCACTATTAGTGAAAAGTGAATGTTTTGAAATTCGATGCGTTTCCCCTGGGCTTGGTTACATTTAAGAGCTGGATTAATTATCTTGAATATTTTAAAGAACTATACTTATTAGCAAACAGCCAATGCTCTTCAAAAGTTGTACCCAAATCAACCGATATCTTCCCATGATTATTAGCTTTTCTAACATCGTCAAACCTGCATTCAAACCGACGCTCAAAGTCTGCAATCAAATCCATAAAGGTAAATTGATTAAAAAGAGCTACCTCACTACCTGGATTGTACGTCTGATTGATTAAACGTCTTGTAAGTATCCGCAAATCAGTATCAGTGTAAAAATGTTTACCGTCCGGACGTTTACACTCGGATAGATCCTTACCTACAACATTTGAAATATTTTGGATTATTGGAGTAGGAACTGTGAATCCGCCTGGTTCGATACATGTTTCCACCATTTCATTACTCTTTTTTACATTATCACTTGGACGTTGTACACGCACGTCACGCACATCAGCAGGTACGTCACCACGCATGTCACGCACGTCAGCAGGTACGTCACCACGTATGTCACGCACGTGCTTAACTATTACTGTAATCCCATGTGCCAGACGCACGTGACCACCCATACCGCCAGGTCGGATTAACTTGCCACAGATACTGCAAACTCTATTTTTACCTTTTCTCATAATGAATGTTTATTAATATTCGTTGCTATTTTATTTGCCCATGTTTCCGGTTTTGCTTTTTGCAGAATAATAGGTTTTATTTTCTTTGTCACCCGGTTATCATAACACTGCATCCAAAGTTGATAAACTAAAGAATAAAAAATTGTAGAAAGTGTGTAGTCAGTGCTGAAAGCATCTGACATAAAAGGTTCATTGTTTATTACTGTTTGTATTGTTTTTTCTTGTTTATATATATCATTTTGCTCTGTTGTGTGCTTCGTCAGTGCTTTGTCGAGTGCTTTGTATGGTGCTTTATTAAAATTTGATAGAGCAACTATGTTTGAAGTGTACTGATTTTGTGACTTTGTAATGAGTTTTATAAAGCCAAATTCTATCAGGTCGTCAAGTGTCGCCTTGTAAGTATTATAAGATTTTATTCCTAATGCTTCCATACTGCAAACTGTTGGTAATCCAAATTTTTCCTTCCAACCTAATCTATTGCAAAGTTCAACTATCCAATAAAAGAGTGCTGCATGATTAGTATTGACTTTATCAGGGTTTTCAAATGCGAAGTTGAACCAATGCCGAGACAACACGTAACCGTTGATTTTTTCCTCGTTATTTCCTTCTTTTTTCATGTCGTCGCAATTTTTCTATTCAAGTTATGCGTCCATTATTTCAACTTCCTTTTCCTGTAAAAAATATTTAACTATTAATAACCATTTTTAATTTTCCCCAAACTCTATCCAATGATGCAAGGCTTTCTTTGAAAAGAAAATCTTCCGCCCTCCCGGTCGTTTTATGAAAGGAATTTCATGTTTGCTTGTCATTTTGTATAGGGTGTGCTTGGAATAACCAGTCAATGAGCTTGCCTCATTTATACCAACAAGATCAAAATCAGCCTTTTTAAAATTGGCAGTTGCATTACTATTAAGGGCTTCTGTAACTGCTCTCTGAATGATACTGTGTAATTCCATATTACTATTAATTAATGCAACAAAAGGCAAAGTTAATATGGGTTCAAGCAGTAATACAATGTTTTAGGTTGTAAATTCTTTCTGCAACTTTTACAAAATCTTTCTGCAAAAGTGAGCTTCAAGCATATTTTAGGCCCTATCAGCATCCAATATGATTATAAAGAAAATTCTTTCCGGAAGATTTCTTGATCATCTTAAAAACAAGAATAACTATAAAAAGTATTGTTATAGTTGATAGGAAACTAAGTAAAACTTTCAAACTAAGATTTAATGAAAGCTGTTGGGATAAACTTAGAGGTTATTAAATACCTGATCTTCAAAGTCTGCTATCGCGTCCAAGCCTAATGATTTGATATAAATTTCAGTTGTTTTCAGGTTTTTATGCCGTAATGATTCTTTAATCATCATAGGGGTCATACCTTTTCTGAACATATACGAAGCGTAAGTATGCCTGGCCCAGTAAGTTGTCAGCCCTTCAATTCCGATCTGTTTCCCTATTGTTTTCAGATCCAGGTTTACTTTTTTTCTCACCTTTCTGATCCGGTCGAGCTTTTGTTGTTCTGACTTGTGCACTTTAACATTCAGAATTGGAAGTAAATATCCTCTCTCAGAATCGTGGTAACGGTCTAAGATATCCTGAATTTCAACTCGTATTGGGAACGCAACTCTTACAGGCTTTCTTGCCATTTTCTTGCGCTCATAAATGATATGTCCATCCTGAATGTTCTTTGCTGTTAATAACGATATGTCGATAAAGCTTACACCACGTCCGAAAAAAGAAAAAACAAAAATATCCTTCGCCAATTGAAGATCAGGATAAACCTCTCCGGAAAGCAATTTCTCTAACTTATCATTATCCAGTGCTCTTGGACTTGTCTCTGTACTAAATTCTGATACTTTCAGCTCACGGAATGGGTAATACTCTTCTCTTACCCATTTCTTGTTTATTGCATATAAATATAATGTTCGGGTTGTCCTTAAATAATTGTTTATCGTTGTGTCTGCTGCGTTTCTTTTATCTTTAAGGTAAGTAATCCATTCCTGCAACACATCAATTGTCAAATCTCGCAAATACAAATCCTGTCCATTCCTGAATGTACTAAATACACTCAATACGCCTTTGAAGACACTCGAATACCCAACCCTTCCCGATTTGTTCAATTCGTCTATTCTATCTAAAAAAGCTTTAAAGACTGTTACTTTTGTTTTATCCTCCTTACTATATAAACTTACAAATTGATTTTTGGTATAATCAATTATCCCATCCTTTATAAATTGCTCATGAATATCCTGCGCTCTTGATTTTTGCTTTATAAGATAAGTGTTAATTTGGGTTCTGCTGGGGATCTTGAGTTTGTATTCACTAGTTACTGTTTCAGTTTCCTCATCCCATTCATCTTTACTGCAATAATAACCGGTAAAGATGTATTTTTGATCATGTCCGGATGTGACTCGCACAACTATTGGATGTCGCTTGGTTTTATTCTGCCTGCTTTTTAATATAGTGAATTTAATTGTACTCATAAATATTTTGAATATTAGTATATACTTTAGTACATAGCAAAAGTACTAATTAATACAATACAATACTAATTAATATCTCTAATTATGCTATTAATTAGCTGATTATCTAATTAGATACAATAAAAGAGAAACTAATGAAACTTGCATGGGGTGCAAGTGGTCGTCCGTTCGAGTCGGATCACCCCGACTAAGTTTAAGAAGATTTTAAAAAACCTAAGTGTACAGTTTTATGTACAGTCCTTCCTCTAAGGAAATGTACTTGTACACTTTTTTTAATCTAATCAAATTCGTTCGATCCTGACTGCATTTTCCGGTCTTAGTGGAAAAACCCGTGGTCTTGACCATCTGGCTTTTGCACAACGGGTGGCAAAAAAGGTAAAAATGATACTCAGGCTTTTGAGAAAACAAGCACCCCATTTTGCCCACCAAAACCGAAAGAGTTAGAAATCGCAGCTCCAATTTTCACAGCCCGGGCTTGATTGGGTATTACGTCCAGATCACATTCCGGATCTTTTAACTCAAAATTAATGGTTGGAGGTAAAATCCCATGATGAACTGCCAGCACTGTAGCAGCTGCTTCAATTGCACCTGATGCACCAAGCGTATGACCAATCATTGATTTGTTCGAACTTACAGGGATATTCCTGTATCCAAAAGCCTTTTGAATCGCCAGCGTTTCTGTTTTATCATTCACCTTGGTCGAAGTTCCATGAGCATTGATATACCCTATATCTTCCAGATTAAGACCTGCATCTTTAACAGCAAGCTGCATGGCCGCAGCTGCCCATGTGCCATTTGGTTCAGGAGCAGCAATCCCATATGCATCTGAGGTCATGCCGAATCCACTTAACAATGCCAGAGGTTTTGCTCTTCTCTTTTCAGCATGTTCCAGTGTTTCCAGAACCAGAACACAGGCACCCTCACCCATCACAAATCCATCCCGATTCAGATCGAAAGGACGGCTGGCAATTTCAGGCTTTTCATTGAAGGTTGAAAGAACTCCCATGCTCGCGTAAGCATCAAGAACCAAAGGGGTCATGGTAGATTCTGCTCCACCAGCCAGGATCACATCTGCCATGCCTCCCCTGAGCAGTCCAAGTGCAATTCCAATCGAATGTGTGCCGGTTGTACAAGCAGCAGAGACTCCCAGGTTTGGCCCATGAATTCCAAGAACAATTGCTGCATTACAAACCGGCATATTGGAAATAACCCTGGGCACGGTTAAAGGATTAACCGAGCCAGGTCCCATTTTTAAAAACCGGATATGCTGATCTTCAAGGTGTGTATTATCTCCTGCGGCCGATCCAATGACACATCCAATTCTGTCCCTGTCTTCATTATTCAGATCCAGACCGGCATCCCTCACTGCCTCAATTGCTGCACTGGAAGCCAGTTGAGATACCCTGGCCATTTTACGTGATTCTTTACGATCAAAATAATCCTCCGGGTTATATGATATTACCTCGGAACCGATCTGGCTTTTGTGGGCATGAGGATCGAAAGCCTGAATTCTTTTAATTCCCGATTTGCCTGTTATCAGTGAATTCCAGAAATCAACACGATTACAACCAATGGAGGTAAATACTCCAATACCGGTGACTACAACTGCTTTGTTTTTATCCATGACAGCTATGGGTTCTTAGTGAAATAAACTGAAGTTACGAGCTAAAGGTACAAAAGCTGGACAAACTGACCATGCCTAACCAGTGGCCTTGACCACCTTTGGCCGAAGTTAAGTGCTTTTTGTTAAAACATGTATGATGTTTTATTAAGCGAAGATGCTTCCAGCCCTGATAAAGAATTGCTAACGGATTCACTCGCACACTCGCGGAAATTGGTGAGGAATTTAATCTGACAAGTGAAAGGGTCAGGCAAATCAAAGCCAAGTCGATCAAAAGATTAAAGTATACTACGATATGTAGAGTATTAAAGACCTACCTGGGTTAACTTAATCTGCAATCTAAGTGCAATTAACCGATTCCCCGGTGTAAGGCATTGGAGCTTACGGCAGTCTGTCTCAAACCAGCCGAATTTAACAAAAAGCTGGTAAATGCCAAGAATGGCAACTTGTCTAAGGTTTTTACATAATCCATCACCGGACTGACAGATAACCTCCAAGTATTCCATTTTTAGACAGAACAATCTGCCATAACTGATCACGTCTTCTTGATCTGAATGAACCGGCGGCTGAGAGCAGAAAGTATTTCCACATTCTGAAAAAGCGTTCGGAATACTTATTCTTTATCTTGTCCCAATTCATAACAAAGTTGTTAAACCACGCCATAAGAGTCTTATCGTAATCTGTTCCGAAGTTGTGCCAGTCTTCCATCACGAAAAGATTTTCAATTGCTTTGCCAAGTTGAGCCACTGAAGGGAGCATCCCGTTTGGGAAAATATATTTGTCTGTCCACAGGTCATTTGCTTTTTCGGATTTAATATTTCCAATGGTATGAAGAAGAAATAAGCCTTCATCTTTCAAGCATTTATTCGCTACTTCAAAAAATGTTTTATAATTCTTATAACCTACATGTTCAATCATTCCAACGCTTACTATTCTGTCATACTTTCCATTTACATCGCGGTAATCCATCAGCCGGATCTCAACCGGAAGACCTCCGCATAATTTTCTTCCAAGCTCTACCTGTTCTTTTGAGACAGTAATTCCGACAACTTCAACATTATATTTCTCTGCAGCAAATTTTCCAAAAGCGCCCCAGCCGCAGCCAATATCGAGCACACGCATTCCGGGTTTGAGATAAATTTTGCGGCAAATTAATTCGAGTTTGTTTTCCTGGGCTTTATCCAGGCTGCCGGCATCCTTCCAATATGCGCAACTGTAATTCATTCGTTTATCGAGCATATTTTGAAAAAGATCATTCCCCAGATCATAATGTTTTTCACCGATAATGAATGCTCTCCGTTTTGATTGCAGATTGAAAAGTCGTGCTGTAAAAAGTCTGAGAAGAATCGAAAGCTTTCGTTGTATTTTTTCGTCGAGCTGAGCTCTTAAAATTTTGCAAATTACTTCGTCAACTTTTTCAGCATCCCACCAACCGTCCATATAGGATTCTCCGATGCCTAATTCACCTTCTGTAATTGCTCTTTTATAAAATTCATCATTGTGAATCTGAATATCCCAAGGATTACTGCCGTTAATTTTCACTCCGGCGAGTCCCAAAATCTCTTCTGCTATTTTTTTACACTTATTGTTCATAACGCTCACCTTTAATTATTTTGAAAGGCACTTATGATACCCCAGACTCTGCGGGGAGCAATTGCAGGCGTAGGAGGAATACATGCAAGAGCTAGCCGGTGAGGCTAAATAGCCCGGAAAAAATTGTAATTCATTTCTTCCAGTTCAGCCATAGTGGGGTATTGATAAAATACAATCTCGTCCTTTGCACCTACATAGAAACCTGTTTCAATGGTTCTATACAATAACGAACCCGTAAAAAAGCGCTGAACAGTTTTCATTTGTTTCTTATCTTCCGTTTTCAATATTTCCAGGCAATCCCTCAGGTGCGGAACAGCTCCATACGGTAAATGTTCTGCCGAGCCTGACAAAGGATTATTGGCCAATTCACCAAGCTTCAGATCAACAAAAAATAACTTTGGCAGGCATATTTGCAAAGTGCCATCGGTAAGTGTTTTAAGGAATTCCGAGGGGGATAAGGAGCTTGCCACTTGCGGATTAACCGGGCACAATTCCTGATAGAGGTGCACATTCTTTTTCACTTCTTTATTTCTGTCGTAAGGAGCTTTCTTCAGATTAAGAACCAGCCCGTGATCAGTTGTGAGATAAAGATCCTTCAAGGCTGTTAGCGGGATCGATTCCAAAACTCTGTATACCGACAGGTATACTGAACTTTTGGGTTTACCATCCGGTTTGCTGATGCACCGGCTATTCAGGTAATCCATATTGATAAGAAACTTGATCTGCTCAAGGTCAACCTCGAAAAAGATAACCTGACCCTTATTGCATTTTTTTGTCCCTGTGGCCATGTATGCTCCGAACTCAATTGGCGGTAGCATCGAACCGATCAATGCTTCCGGGGTGATGGATAAATAAATATACCTATTCATAATTAATGGAAATAATGTAACCATTCAGGTTGCAAGTTAGCAATAGTGTAGAAAACGTTCAATATATTATAGCATATGTTCACCACTTAATATAATTGTTCAACACGTAATATGGAATAGCCCAATTACTGCCTCTGTGGCATCATTCCATTTTCCGATTGCTTTTGGAGTGGGATGCAGATCTATCTTGCATTTCTTCTTTTTGAAATAACCTGCAGCTTCTTCCGAAAGACTCACCATTCCTTGCTGGCCAGCTCCGATTATCAACCGTTCAGCGCCATCCTGATAAATATATTTTGCCTCTTCCAAGGAAATTATATGTGAAGTGGTGTAAACGGCTTTTGAGAGTTTTTTCTTTCGTTTTTTTATTTCTCCGGATAGTCGAATAATGATGTCGTGGTTAATCTTTGAACCTTCATTTGCCAGGCTCATTTCCCTTCTCTTTTTTTTCACTTTTCTTATTCAATCCCATGGTTAATGCTGTTAAACCTGCAAGGCCTCCTAACTGCATGGTATCAAGTGCTGAGCTTGGAACAATTACTATTGTGGAGTTAGTCTTCAATCCTTCGTACAGCATGTTCATTGCCCTCAGATGAAGAGCTACAGGATTGTTGGCATATGTTTTGGCAGCTTCTCCAAACTTTTCTGCCACCTGTCGCTCAGAATCACCCAGGATCACCCTAGCCTGACGTTCTCTTTCCGCCTGGGCCTGCATCGACATCGCATCCTGGAGCGATGAAGGAATCAGAACATCCTTAACCTCAACCGAAATCACATTAATACCCCATGGTTCGGTACGTTCATCAATTATCCTCTGAAGCTTATCACTCATCTTGTCCCTGCCTTCCAGCATCTCCGAGAGCATTGTCTTACCGATGACATCACGCAGGGCTGTCTGGGAGGCCCAGTTAATTGCGCTTTTATATTCAGCGATTTCAAGAGCAGCCTTCTTGGCATCCAGAACTTTCCAGAACAGCACTGCATCCACATCAACAGGCACAGTATCTTTTGTAAGGGTTTTTTCTGCCGTAAAAGAGGTTGTAATGACGCGGATGTCGATCCAGTAAGGAACTGTATCAATAATGGGTATTATAAAAAAGAGTCCCGGCCCCCTTAGTGATTGGAAACGTCCTAACCGTAATACTACCGCCTTTTCCCACTGATCTGCGATCTTTATTGCAGATGAAACAATAAGGGCAACCAGGAAAGAAATTACTCCAATCCATATGGCTCCCGTACTGTCCTGAACATCATAGCTGGCATATGCCAATGCTATACCAATGCCGAGAATGATAAAAAAAATTAATACTGCAAAAGAACTTTTTGTTTTCATAACAATAACCTCCATTTATAAGTTTTAAGTCGGATCTTTTTTCTGGTACTTATGTGTCGGATCAATGCGGAGCCGGTTTCCCTGCTCAAAGACATATCAAATTTAGGAAATATTCTATCACAATACAATAAAAACGTCTTTGACTAGGCTTCTCTTTTTCCCTATGCTGGCACTTACGTTGAACTAAATCAGCATCATACTTCCTTTTCGTTTATCGCAATTTCGCTTTAGTTCACGGCTTACTACCAACTTATCCTTCTCATTGACAAGGGCTATCTCTTTTTGTTTATATCCTTGTTTCATAACCAGTAAAATCGCCACTGAATTATAACATCGATCGCTAATAAAAAAAAGTGCTGTGTTATGTGAAAGTTTTATTTACTTAGCAGCTTATGTTTTTTCTGCTGTAGCGCTTTTAACCGTTAGTACTAAATCCACTATAA